>JAICWQ010000250.1 GCA_025934755.1 Chthoniobacterales bacterium
ATCAACGGCGCCGAGATTAAGATCGACCGAGGCAGATTGCGACGTGGCTTTTCGATTTCGTCGCCCATGGTCGATGCCAACTCGAGTCCCGCGAACGCAAACGCGATGGAGGCCAGCAGGTTCAAGGCTGGAAAATTGTTTAGATCGGGCTTCAAAGTCGCGAGGCTGAGTTCGTTAGCCGGAGGACCGGTCATCGCGCCATAAACGCCGAGTGAGATCAGAATGAGCCCGGGAACGTAGGTGCCGACGCCGCCGGCGTTTTGCAACCATTTGCCGGTACCGAGGCCGACGATGTTCATGAAAGCAGCGATCCAGAGCACGCCGAGTGTCATCGGCAGCACATATGCCCAACTTTCACTTAGCCCGGTCCCATTTTTCCCGAAGATAAAGGTCGCGATGACTGCCGCCGAAATCAGCAGGTTCGGGTAATAAAGGACGTTGTTGATCCAGTAACACCAGCCGCACAGAAACCCGTGGCCTTCGCCCATGGCGCGTTTGGTCCAGAAATAAACGCCGCCCTCTTTCGGAAACCGTGATGAAAGCTCGATCACGGCCAGTCCTTGCGGGATGAAAAAGAAGACAGCGGCGATCAACCACATCAACAACGATCCGGGACCGAATTTCGCCGTTGTTCCAAGATGTCTGAGACCGAGGACGGCGACCAGATTGAACAAGATGAGATCGCGCAGTTTGAGCGCGCGGACCAGGTGCGGCTTGGGTTGGGTAGTTTCCGCAGGCATAAATTCGAGGCGGGTTGAAAACTATAGCGGATTAGTCAGAGGTCGGAAGTCACCGGTCAGCAATCAGGAAAAGAAATGTGATCCGCAACTTCTGACCTGCGATCTCTGATCTGTGACCCATGATCTCTGACCGCCACCGCGGTCCGTATCGTGCTCAGGGAGAACGGGAAGTTATTGACAATTGTTCACAATTGAGGGAAATGGCACTCCCGCCAACAACGGAGAATTGATTATGCGTCCAACCTGGAAAGGCAGTATCAGCTTCGGCCTGGTTTACATCCCAATTTCGGTTTACCCGGCCACCCGCGAAGAAAAGCTCAGTTTTCGTCAACTGCGCAAGACCGATCTGAGCCCGATCAAATACAAAAAGGTCGCCGAGGCTGACATGAAAGAAGTTCCGGCCGATCAAATCGTGAAGGGCTTCGAGTACGAAAAAGGCCGCTACATTATTTTGAGCGACGAGGATTTCGAGAAAGTGCGGATTGAATCGACCCACTCGATCGACATCACTGACTTTGTGGATATCGACCAGGTCGATCCGAAATTTTTCTACAAACCGTATTTTCTCGAAGCGCAAAAAGGCGGCGAGAAGGCTTATTCGCTTTTGCACAAAGCGTTGAGCGGGACGGGCAAAATCGGGATCGCGAAGGTAGTGATTGCGAATCGCGAATATTTGGCGGCGGTCAAACCGGACGGATTGTTTCTCGTTCTGGAGTTAATGCACTTCGCCAGTGAAGTGTTGAAGCCGGAAGAATTGAATCGGCCGAAGACGGACCTGAACGACAAGGAATTGAAAATGGCCAACGCGCTGATCGAAAGCATGTCTTCGGATTGGCAGCCGGAAAAATATCGCGACGAATACCGTGAAGCGGTGATGGAAATCATCGAGACCAAAGCGAAGAACAAGCAGTTGCCAGCGGCGCCAGCGCCGACCCCGCGGACGACGAACGTGGTCGACCTGGTAAAGGTGTTGCAGGAGAGCATCAACCGGTCGCACGGCGGCCGGCTGAAACGCAGCGGCGGCAACGGAGCCACCGGCCGGCGAAAATCGACGGCGGCTTTGGTCAAACAAAAGCGCCGCGCGGCGGCGTAGATGTGATCCGCGCTTTCAGCGCTGGGGTTTTTTTAACATCTTATCCTGGGGCGTTGCCCCAGGCTGGAAATGAGGGAGCGCCGTTGGCGCTCAAGCGGGGCCAAACATCCGGTCGGCTTACGATAACCAGCGCTACTACGAAGCGCACGGCCGTCTGATCTCTAACGCTAAAGGCGTTTCTTCATGTTTCTCGGCGTTGCAGGCTTGAAATGAGATAGCGCCGTTGGCGCTCAACGCGGGGCCAAATATCAGTC
>JAICWQ010000093.1 GCA_025934755.1 Chthoniobacterales bacterium
CGCGCATCCCGGGTTGCCAAAGCGCGCTGTAGGCTGCGTATTGGAACGAGCGCATCATGCCGGCGACATCGCGCAATGCGGAGCGTTTCAATTTCCGTTCGCTCAACGGACGCGCCGGTTCGCCTTCGAAATCGAGAATCACGAAATCTTTACCAGTGTACAACACCTGGCCGAGGTGGTAATCGCCATGGATCCGAATTTTGGCGGCGTTGGTTTTGCGATCAAGCAGGCGTTTTTCGCGCCCGAGGATTTCTTTTTCGGTGCGAAGAACTTCCTCGGCCTCGCCGCGGAGATTGTCCGGGATAGCGCTTAATTTCTTTCGTAAAGAATCGAAATTTCGGCGCAGAAGAGTCCGCATGTTTTGATAAACTGAGCGCTGGGCCATTGGATTAAATGGCTCGGGGGCGAAGACCGGATCGTCCCGGACGGAGGCGAGCGCGAGATGCAATTCGCCGGTGCGCTGGGCAAGCAACTTTGCTTTTTCGGGATAAACACCTCCCGCGAGCTCGTCGATCAACGCGGCTGCGGGGGCAGCTTCATGTTGCAATTCTGTTTTGCGGCCAAGGACGCGCTCATAATAACGGCCGACCGCGTCGAGGGTCAGAGTCCAGGCATCGGCTTCGGCGGCGATGGCATCTTGTAATAAACAAATGACTGTCGGTTGGCCTTTGTCGCGGCGATATTCGATCGCGCCGCTGAAAGCCGGAACGTTGTCATACTGCGCGCGTTCAGTCAGGAAACGGGTGACTTCGACGTCGGGATTCACTCCGTCTTCGAGTTTTCGGTAAAGCTTCAGAAAGAATTTGTCGGCAAAGAGCATTGATGAATTGCTTTGCTCTGCTCCGAGGACGTTTGATGGCGGGACCGTCGCGACCTGCCCGACGCGGGGGCTCAGCGCGCCAACCAGTCTGCCATTGCGAGCGTTGGCGTGTTGTCCATTCGACATCAGCCGGAAAAGGTTTTCCCGGAATTCATTGTCCCAAACCGCATCGAATAGAACCGAACCATCTGGAAAGCGTGCGATGACTGCGTGCGGGGCCGCGTGCGAAATACTTTTCGCCTTTTCGGCGGACGCCACCTTGACTGGCAGCGCGTAATTTTCGGTTGGGCCGTCGAGATAACTGACTTCGACCACCCAAAATTGAGCAGGGTTTGGCTCGGACGAAATCGTGGAACGCTCGAGGACTCGCACTTGACGAAGCGCCCTGGCCTTAGCGCCGAACCAGCGGCAGGTGGCGATGTATTTGGGCAAGATCTCGTTTTCGATTTGATCGCGCTGACCATCAGCCAGCAATTTCTCGAGTTCAGGTCCGGCGCTAATCGTTGGAACAACCCGTTTTTTCGCGGCCCGCTCACGTTTGCTTTGGGGCTGGAGTTGAAACCAATAAGACGAATGCCCGTTCAGACTGAGGAAATACGGTGTCTTCTTGATTGGCGGAAATGGGCTGCGGCCGATGATTTCCAATGGGACCGACCCGGCGAACTTGGAAAGGTCGAGCTCGGCGCATTGGGAAAAGCGAGAGAGATTTACGACACCGAGAACGATCTCATTTTCGTACCGGCGCAAGAAGGCGAGGACTTTGGCGTTTTCGGGAAACAGAAATTCAATCGAGCCGCGCGAAAATGCCTTGAAGTTTTTGCGCATGGCAATGACCCGACGCGTCCACCAAAGAAGCGACGACAGATTCTTCTGTTGGTTTTCGACGTTGATCGACTCGTAGTGATATTCGGGATCGATGATGACAGGAAGATGGAGCTGCTGCGGGTTCGCCTGTGAAAATCCGGCGTTGCGGTCGGGACTCCATTGCATCGGCGTTCGGCAGCCATTTCGGTCGCCGAGGTAGATATTGTCACCCATGCCGATCTCGTCGCCATAATAGATGATCGGTGTGCCGGGCATCGAAAAAAGGAGCGCGTTCAGGAGTTCGATTTTTCGCCGGTTATTACCGAGCAGCGGCGCGAGGCGGCGCCGGATTCCGAGATTGATCCGGGCGTGAGGATCGTTCGCGTAAACGCGCCACATGTAATCGCGCTCCTCGTCGGTCACCATTTCCAGCGTGAGCTCGTCGTGATTGCGGAGGAACATTGCCCACTGACAGGTTTCCGAAATCGACGGGGTTTGATCAAGGATATCGATGATCGGGAACCGGTCCTCCATTTGGAGGGCCATGAACATCCGCGGCATGAGCGGAAAATGGAAATTCATGTGCGCTTCGTCACCATTTCCAAAATATGCGACTGCGTCTTCAGGCCATTGGTTCGCTTCCGCGAGAAGCATGCGGCCCGGAAATTTTTGATCGACATGGGCGCGGAGCTTTTTCAGGTAGAGGTGGGTCTCCGGTAAATTTTCGCAGTTTGTGCCTTCGCGCTCGTAGAGATAAGGCACAGCGTCGAGCCTCAATCCGTCCACCCCCATCGACAGCCAATAATCGCAAACTTTCTCGACTGCGTCGTGGACGGCGGGATTGTCGAAATTCAAATCGGGCTGGTGCGAATAAAATCGATGCCAGTAGTAGGCTTTCGCGACCGGGTCCCAAGACCAGTTCGAGGTTTCGAAGTCCTTAAAGATGATCCGCGCCTCGCTGTATTTTTCCGGCGTATCGCTCCAGACATAGAATTCGCGCTCGGGCGATCCGGGAGCAGCCCGCCGCGATTTTTGAAACCAGGGATTCTGATCGGACGTGTGATTAATCACCAACTCGGTGACGACGCGCAGCCCACGCTGGTGTGCTTCACTTAAAAACGCGCGGAAATCTTCGAGTGTCCCGTAATTTGGATTAACGTCGTAGTAATCTGCGATATCGTAGCCGTCATCCTTGAGCGGCGACGGATAGAATGGCAGCAACCAGATCGCGGTGATGCCCAGTTCCTTCAGGTAATCGAGCTTCTCGATCAGTCCGCGAAAATCCCCGATGCCATCGCCGTCACTATCGTGAAATGTTTTGACGTGCAGCTCATAGATGATCGCGTCTTTGTACCAAAGTGGGTCGTTGGCTTCGCTCTGCGCCATACGGTTAACCTTTGCCGCACAAACCACGCCGCGCAATCGCCCCGTTCATTGCCCGCCGAAGGTCACCACCGTGGCGCCAATGAGCAAAAAAAGCGGCCCCGAAAATTTCCGGGGCCGCTTCAAACAAACTGATGCCGGTGATTAGCCTTTGATCTTGGTCACCTGCGAGGCAACACATTGCCATTTTCCGCCACGCATCATCCAGGTGTCGGTGAACAGAAACGTGCGATCGAACGCTTTTGCGTCCTTGCCGGTTCCGACTTCGCGGGCGCGTCCGGTCACGATCGCTACGTTTGGTCCGAGCATTTTGACGTTGAGCTTCTCGTTCTTGGCCGACTTATAAGTGTCCTTATCTTTCTTGTAATCCGAGAGCATATCGGCGCGATTGACGAATTTGCCTTTTGAAGAAACACCGGTGAAGTCAGCAGCAACGAATCCTTCGACCGTGGCAAAGTCGTGTTTTGGAACTGCCGCTTCCCACGCGTTCTCCATGTCTTTAACGCTCATGTTTTTTCCGCTCATCTTGGCATTGGACGCGGCCGGCGCTGCGGCCGTTGCCGGTTTTGTCGCTGCTGCAGTGGTTGCGGTAGTTTCTTTCTTCGCGGCCTTTGGCTGTTCGCTCTTCTGGGCTGCGGGCGAGCTCGCCTCGGCAGGGGCAGCGGTTGGTGTCGTCTCGACCGTCGCCGATGCTTTTTCTTCGGTAGCCGGCGCGGTCGACTCCGCCGGGGCGGGCGATTCTTCCTGCGCGAAGCTCATTGCTGCGAGGAAGAGAGACATAAAAAACGGAATGATGATTTTCATAGGATTAAGTTGGATTGGCGCAGCATCTTACGAGGCCGCTTTTGAGGAGGAGATCGTATTCCGCCGGTCGTGCGATGGTCAAGGTTTATTGGAGACGTCGCGATCGGACGGAAATCGTTGGACGCAATTGACCGCTGGAACTAAAACTGGAACATGCCTGCGCC
Organism: Chthoniobacterales bacterium; assembly: GCA_025934755.1. Taxonomy (GTDB): domain Bacteria; phylum Verrucomicrobiota; class Verrucomicrobiia; order Chthoniobacterales; family UBA10450; genus AV40. Next base: position 3,976 of record JAICWQ010000093.1, read on the forward strand.
GGTGGACCCAAACCTGCAGAGCGCATCCGCTTCGGAGCTGGACCCCGCCCCGGTGGCCACACGCAATCCGGAAAGCTCTCTGACGCCTTCCGATGTCGATCTGATGATCGGAATCCAGGCGGGCGATGCCGACGCTCTTTCTCAGCTTTACGATCGTTACAACGGAATCGTGAAAGCATTAGTTTTGCGCATTCTTCATAACGACACCGAAGCCGACGACTTGCTCCAGGAGGTGTTCCTGGAAATTTGGAACCAGGCGAAGAATTTCTCGGCCCAGAAAGGCAAGCCTTTGGGATGGATGGTGACCTTGACCCGGCGGCGCGCGATTGACGCCTTGAGAAAAAAACAGGCCTATGCCCGGGCAGAGGAGCGGCTGAGGGCCGAGCCCGAGCGCCAGCCGCTGGCTTGGGTGCAAAATACAACTGCTGAGGATATTAGGTCGGGCGATACCCGTGCGATCATGGCCAAAGTGATCAGTGCGCTGCCCGAAGCCCAGCAGCAAGTTATCGACCTCGCATTTTTTCGGGGGCTGAGCCAGCGCGAAATCGCGGCTCATACGAATATACCCTTGGGCACGGTAAAAACGCGGCTCGAATTAGGCTTGAAAAAGATCTACGACAGTTTGAAGGAGATAAAGGATGAACTTTGAGGAATTTCAGAACAGCGCGCGTCTCTACGTGATTGGGGCGCTCGAGCCTGAAGAGCTTCAGGACTTTGAAGCGGCGCGTAAACAATACGGCGCCGCAGCGGAGGAGTTCATCAATCAGTGCTACAGTTTGCATGAAGCCTTTGCCCTGAGTCTTAAGCCGGCCAAAGCGTCTGCGGCGATCAAGGACCGTTTGATGTCGATGGTCCGTGAACGCAGCCAACGGCAATCGGGGTCCGCCCCAACCTCTTAGCCGCACCGTATTTCGCGCAGGATAAATTCCTGAATGAAGCCGTAGAAGTTGATCTGAAAAAGTCCAAGGTCCCGGCGCGACCCGATGGGTGAACGATCGTGGTCGTTTAGCTCCTCGTCGGAAAACTTGTACTTGGTGGCGATGACCAGGCGCGCCTGATTGAGCGCATTCAGCCAGGCGTCAGCATGTTCGAGTGGAATGGCCAGGGTGCGACTGCGAAAGGACTTTTCGTTTCCGTTAAGTTGCGCGAGATCGCCGGCCACGGTTTCGGTGGCGCTGCGAAAGAGTCGCCGCAGCTCCGGTTCGACATACGTCTTCCATTCCGCGCAGATTTCTTTTTCCGCGGAAGGATGGGTAAACAAACGCGCTTCGGCTTCGGGTTCGCCTTCAGGATTGGCGCTGCCCGGGACCTGCCGCAAAAGCTCGGCCAGGAAAGGATCGAGATCGGAAATCTCTAATGCCTCGCCCTTTCGGGAAATCTCCATATCAAATTACTTTCTCGATTGTCGCCAGGAGGAGGTGACCGTGGAGTTGCTGGACGTAAAACTCGGCGCGCTCGCGCACTCCGCACCACAGGATCGATCGGCCGTTGTGATGGACTTCGAGCATATGACGTTCTGCTTTTTCTCGCGGATAACCGAACACGCGTTGGAACACCATTGTGACATAGGTCATCAGGTTTACGGGATCGTTATGAACAATTACTTGCCACGGGAGGTCGAGTTCATCTTTGTCCCGGGTCTCGGTTTCGTGCGCGGGTGCTTCGACGATCGAAGTGGATCCGCGTTCGATCTCCATTTCGATCACCGGGGAGATTCCTTCCCGCCGACCAGCCTTTCCCAGAATGGCTGCGCGCTCATGAAAAAAGGCTATCACACGGCGGTTCCAGTTCAAAGTGCTCCTCAGTCACCAGGTTATCGCTCGCTTAACTCGCTCAGGATCTTTTCCTCCGCCGACCGCATTTTGCGCGCGCTTGCGGGGTCACGATCGTCGAAGCAGTGGAGATGAAGGAGTCCGTGGACAAGGTAAAGGCGCAGTTCCCGGCGCAGCGATTTTCCAAATCGCTTGGCATTACGGTGGGCGGTGTCGGCGCTGATGAAAATCTCGCCATGATGAAAAGTGAGCACATCGGTGGGGCCGGTTTCATTCCTGAATCGACGATGCAACGACGTCATTCTGTGATCGGAGACGATCAAAATGGAAACCTCGCTCAACTTCGCGAGATCGGTTTTGGTCTTTTTCGGCAGACCCAGACATGCCCCGGCGGCGCGCTCGGCAAACTTTTGAAGATCCTTGGCGTTCAACGCGACCCTGCGCTGTAGATTGCGCACGGTAACTCGCGGGAATTTGTTGACCTTGCTCATGGCGCCCCGTTTCGCCGCTCGCCATCCAGCTTGTTCAGAAGGGAGTAGAGCATTTCCGTTCGAGGCATGGTTGCGCCTGCGGCAATTCCGCGCCGCAAAGGTTCCCCCCAGATCGCTTCGATTTCCAGCGGACGCCCGGCTTCCCAGTCGCTTAATGTGGATGGTTTATATCCGCTCATTGAATCGGTGCGTCGCATATGCTCGCGCCAGGCATCGCTCGGAAGCTGGTGGCCGCACTTGTTCGCAGCCACGATCACTTCGTTCATCAAATCGAGGGTGAGCTGTCTCAGATTTTCATCACGGACGATTGCGGCTGTGTCGATTCCGCCCGCGACGATCGATAATCCATTGAACGGGATGTTCCAGATCAATTTGCGCCACCGCTCGAGCGCAAGAGTGTCAGTCACGGAGTACTTTATGCCAGCACGGCTAAACTCGGCGGCGATCTGATGGGTGCGTGGAGCGGCCGGACGACCAAACTCGCCCAGGACAATTAGACCGTTGTCGTAACGCTCGACCTCCGTTTTGGAATGTCGCCGGACGGCGATAAAGCAAAGACCGCCCAGAACGTGTTCCGCGCCGAAACGTTCGGCCAGGAATTCTTCATTACCCAAACCGTTCTGCAAAGTGAGGAGCATGGTCTGTTTGTGGAGGAGCGGTGGAACCAGATCAATCAGCTCCGAATTCGAAGTCGATTTGACCGCGATCATTACCAAATCACACAGACCGATTTCCTTGGTCGAATTGTAGGAATTGATTTTCGGGACTTGAAAATTTTCGTTCTCCCCGCGAACGAAAATTCCATGTTGCCGGATTTCGCTGAGATCGCCGCGCACCAAAAGATGCACATCGGTCCCCGCGTGGGCGAGTTTCGCTCCGTAATAGGTCCCAACCGCGCCGGAGCCGATTATCCCGACACGAAGTCCCATTTGGTGAGTCAACGAGTTAATGATTTAGCGATTCCGCTTCGCCGTTGCCAACGAGGCCGAAAACATCTTCGACAGTTCTTCGCATTCTGACCTTAAGGGCTGGACGAGCTTCGACTTAATCAATCCTGCTTCTATCAATAGCTCGAACCAGAAAAGTGTTTCCTCAGCTTCTTCAGTGACGACGCTGATTTTGGAAATGAAGTCCGCGACGGAGCGGGACCGGCAACTCGCCCGATAGTTTGCCGCGAGTGAAGTTCGGGGCCGGAGAAACTGACGTCCGATAATTCGTGTGGCTTCGTCTTTAGGTAATCTTGCGAACGCCTTAACAATGCGGACTGCAAACGTCTTGGTTCTATCTTGTAGTTGTCGGCCACGATGGAGGGTAGTCATGCCAATCGTTAAACCACTAAATCGCTAAACCGTTAACTGTTTTATGTCGGTGGTCGTTGTTCGGACTGGAAGTTTCGGGTGATCAATCGCGCGCCTTTGTTGAAACTGAAATAGGCCCAGGCCCACTGAAATAAAACTGCGATCCGGTTTCGAAAGCCGACCAGGAAAATGATGTGAATGAACAACCAGGCGAACCAGGCCGGAATCCCAGTCAGATGAACCATTTTTAAGTCCGCGACGGCTTTGTTTCGGCCGATCGTGGCCATGCTGCCCTTGTCGAAATACCAAAACCTTTGCGGCTCGTCGCCGTCGATCATCATCAGAATGTTGCGCGCGGCCTGTCTGCCTTGTTGCATCGCCACCGGCGAAACGCCTGGTAGCGGCTCACCTGTCTGATGCGGAAAATTTGCGAGATCGCCGATGACCTGCACTTCCCGGTGATTCGGAATGGTCAGATCGTTGTTCACCATCACCCGGCCAACCCGGTCGACCGGCACGCCGAGCGACTTGCCGACGAACGACGCAGTGTTACCCGCGGCCCAAATTTTTACGCGGCAGGGAATGAACTCATCGCCGACTTGCAGCCCTTGATCGGAAAGATTGGTGGCATGAATACCGGCGCGAACTTCGACTCCGAGATCGGCGAGTTGTTTCATTGCGCTTCGTCGCAAGTCCTCGGGATAGGCCGCCAAGACCAGCGGTTCGCCTTCCACTAAAATGACGCGGGCCTGTGACGGATCGATGTGACGGAAATCTTTAGTCAAGGTGTAGCGGGCAATCTCTGCGATCGCCCCTGCCATTTCGACGCCGGTCGGGCCGCCACCGACGACGACAAAGGTCATGGCCGCTTTTCTGGCCGCTTCATCAGAAGCTCGTTCGGCGTATTCGAATGCCATCAGGGTGCGGCGGCGGATTTCGATAGCGTCTTCCAAGCTTTTGAGACCCGGAGCGAGTTGTTCCCACTCCGGATGACCAAAATAGGAGTGCCGCGCGCCGGTTGCGACGATCAAGTAGTCATAATCGACCTCCCCCTCGGTCAATTTCACTTTCCTTGCATTCACATCGATCGATTCCACTTCGGCGAGGATGACCTCCACGTTTTTGCATTTACTCAAAATGGCGCGGACCGGCCCGGCGATGTCGGCGGGTGAAAGGGCAGCGGTCGCAACCTGATAAAGCAGGGGCTGGAACAAATGATAATTCGTCCGATCGATGACCGTTAGCACGACATCTTGGCAGGCCAGCTTTTTTGCGGCCTCGAGTCCGCCGAATCCGGCGCCGACAATTACCACACGCGGCTTTGGGTTTTTGCTCGTCTCCATTTTCTAGACAGGATTCACAGGATTAAACAGGATTTCAATTATAGGAGGCACCTCTCCAACGATCATTATGAACCTATCCTGAAAATCGTGTTAATCCTGTCTAAAAAGGGGTTGTCGGTTAAGGGAATTGCCTTATCTTTCGCGCCTCATGCCGAAGTCAATTTCTCGGAGTAAGACGCGCAAAGCCGTTGCCAAGCGATTCAAGATCACCGCCCGGGGCAAGGTATTACGCGCGCAATCCTCCCGGCGCCACCTCCTTGGCTTGAAGCGCGCCAAGCGCAAGCGTCAGCTCGGCAAGATGCTCGTCCTCGATAAAACGGACGAGGCGCGAGTCAAAGCGAATCTGCCCTTCGGTTAACCGCGCAACTGCGGTTTCGGTTCGGGAACCGGCGTTCGATCCGGTGGTAACTGTCGCTCTGCTTCGGGCGAGCCGGTTTCGGATTCAGGACCGTATAAATCCCGTCGATTGTATTGATCGTACGAAGACGTTGTGCACGCGCATTGCAACGTAATGAGAAGCAACAGCACGATCAGTTTCACAATGTGATGATAAAACTCCGCATTACACAATGTCGACCCATTCGACGTTGCTCCCGCCTTTGCTAATAAGTTACGGCCGGGCGAGCAGGCTATTGCTTGAGGCGAACTCGGGGGTAGGTTTCGTCTCCGTCAGGGGCTATGGATTGAGGACTGACGAACCCCGCCAGGGCAGGAATGCAGCAACGGTAGTTTGATCCTCCTTGCCGTAGTCCTCTGGCGGACTTTTCTTTCTTGAGAAGTTGAGTGGTTGAGAAGTTGAGCCGACATCATCTCAACCATTCAACTTCTCCGTGAAATTACTGAAGACAAAGACGAAGCGGTTTGGCGACCTGGTTGAAGCAGCCGGCAAACCGGAAGTTTATACCCTTTGGCAAAAGCCGGGCCAGGATCGTCATTTCCAATCTCAAATCAAAAATCATCGGGTGATGACGATCCAAAGAAGTGACGCAGGCAGCGAATTCGGAATGGTGGGATTTAAGGAAAGCAAAGGCGCGAGCTACCTCGTTTTTCCGAAATCATTGAAGCGTTTCGAAAACAGGCGAATCGTTGGCATCAAGTGGAACCTGGTAAAGAGATGACCAAGGACGAACAGCTTCGATACTCGCGGCACTTGATCATGCCCGAAGTCGGCCTTGAGGGGCAGCGCCGGTTGAACGCCGCTAGAGTCTTGTGCATTGGGGCGGGCGGTTTGGGATCCCCGGCCGCGCTTTATTTGGCGGCAGCCGGAGTTGGCGCGCTCGGGCTGGTGGACTTTGATGAAGTCGATCTCAGCAATTTGCAGCGGCAGATTTTGCACGGCACCAAGGATGTCGGCCGCAACAAATTGGATTCGGCGCGCGAGCGATTGGGCGACGTAAATCCAAACGTCCAGGTCGAAACCCACCAATGCCGATTCACGAGCGAGAACGCTCTGGAAATTGTTTCGCGATACGACGTTGTGGTCGACGGCTCCGATAACTTTCCGACGCGCTATTTGTCGAACGACGTCTGTGTGTTTGCCAAAAAGCCGAATGTCTACGGATCGGTCTACCGTTTCGACGGGCAAAGCACGGTGTTCGCGCCTCATCTGGGTGGACCGTGTTATCGTTGTTTGTTTCCAGAGCCTCCTCCGCCGGGTTCGGTCCCAAACTGCGCCCAGGCAGGCGTCCTCGGGGTCCTGCCAGGGATCATCGGAACGATTCAGGCCAGCGAGGCGATCAAGTTGATCCTCGGAGTAGGGGAACCACTGATCGGACGACTTCTCTATTTCGACGCCCTGAAAATGAAGTTCCGGGAGTTTAATCTCCGGCGAGATCCGCAATGTCCAGTTTGTGGCGATTCGCCCACCATCACCGAACCGGTTGACTATGAGCAATTTTGCGGGATCTCAACCAGCGCGATCCCGACGATTTCAGTACGCGAGCTCAAACAAAAACTTGATGCGCGGGAAAATTTTCAGCTCGTCGACGTTCGGGAGCCGCTCGAGCACGAGATTGCGAGCATTGATGGTGCTCGATTAATCCCGTTGGGCGAGTTGCCGGACCGATTGAAGGAGCTGGACCGTGAACGACTCACCATTGTGCATTGCCATAGTGGGCAGCGCAGCGCCCAGGCGGTGCGTTTGATGCGCGAAGCCGGTTTCGCCAAGGTGTTTAATCTCGAGGGCGGAATCGCGAAATGGGCGGACGAAATCGATTCGGACCTGCCGCAATACTAAACTGGAGGGACACCCGTCGTCGTGTCCCTTATCAATCGGCGCGGACAGCGCGGCGCCGTCCAATCACTTTAATGCCGTCGCGAGCTCATCTGGGGCAGGAACATCGTTCCACTGTTTTATCAGTTCGCCGTTTTTTCCGAAAACGAAAACCTGAAACAGGTCAGCCCTGGGTTCAGCCCCAAGCTGTTTTGCAAGAGCGCCGTCGAAATCGACGACCGCTGAGACGTCGCGACGGGCATCCCGCGCGATTTTGAGTTTGTCGTAACGATTTTGAAGGCGATGTCCCTCGGACTCGAGCCGGTGCCTCACCAGCGAAGTCAGAATCATGCGGGTGGGTTTGCTATGTTTCTTTTCGAAGACCAAAACCGTGATCATTCGGTAGGTTGGGTTGCCCAGACAAAAATCGGGAGTTCGCTC
>JAICWQ010000183.1 GCA_025934755.1 Chthoniobacterales bacterium
CTCGAGCCGGGTGCCTTCGGGTGGCATTTGCCCCAACTGATTGAAAATAAAACCGCCGATCGTGTCGATCCCATCGGCTTGCAATTCAAACCCAAGATATTCGCTTAAGTCATCGAGACGCGCCTGCCCGCTCGCTAGAAATTTGCCGTTCTCGAGCGGTTCGATGTAGAGATCGAGATCGCCTCCCGGTGGCGCGGCGTCGCTCAAAATCTCTTCCACTATGTCCGACATGGTGATGATGCCTTCGGTGCCTCCAAATTCGTCGACCACGATGGCGAGCTCCTGGGGATGGGTAAGAAAACGTTTGAGCAAATCGAGAGCCCGCATCGTTTCCGGCACAAACGACGGCGCGAGCAAAGTTTCGGTGTAGTGGTCGGCGGGATCGAGCAGGAACCGCTTAACGTCGATGATGCCGACGACGTTGTCCGGCGTGTCGGCATAGACCGGCACAAGTCGATAGCGACGCTCTTTCAACTTCGCGATCGCTTCTTCATTGGTGAGATCGTCAGGCAGGGCGAAAGTGTCGACCCGCGGAGTCATGCAATCTTTCGCGATCTTGTCGCCCATTTTGATGATCTCCTGAATCATCTCCCCCTCGGCTTCGTGCAGCGTCCCTTCCTCTTCGCCGATTTCCACCAACGCTTCGAGTTCCTGATCGCTCAAGCGGGCGCGAGTGCGCAAACCCAAGGGCGTAATAAGATCGACAATCGCCGCGCTGGCGTCTTCAAGCGCGCTGCCGACGCGATCGAGAAATCGGACCGATGCCTGGAGGGTGAACGCGCCGATGGTTGAAAGACGATAGGGTGCGGAAAGCGCAAGCAACTTCGGGATCAAGTCGCAGAGCAATACCACGATCGCAAAGATCACGACCGCGGCCAGCCATTGCGGGATGCGACCGGCTGATGGACCGCGCCAGAGCAAGAACAAACAGAAAACAACCAGCGGCACTTTGACCAGGGCGTCTCCGACCAACAGTCCATTCAAAACCCGCCGTGGTTTGTCGCGAAAAAGCTGAACGAACTTCGTCAGCGCGGGATGATTTGCTTCAAGCCGGCGAAGCTGGTGCCGTCGCAGCGAAAATAGCGCAGTCTCAAGACCGGAAAACAAGGCGGACAAAAAGATCAGCGCGGCGATGATGGCGAGGGAAATCGCGAGCTCGAGCGGGGTCATTGGAGAATGGTGCCCGGCCATCCTGGCCGTGAACAGTCGCGGGCTGGAAGCCCATGGCACTGCCCCTCCGGAAAAGTCGGTTTGCCCATCATCTGAGGCATGGTGAAATTAGACGGTTCATGAACAAAGGCGAAAGAATTTCGCAGTTCGTTCGCGACCTCGAAGGCGGCGATGCCAATTTTACCGGCGAGATTGCGAGCCATCCGTTTTATCGGGCTTATTTTCGATGCTGGAACGACCAGCGCTACTATGAAGCCCACGACGTGCTCGAACATCTCTGGCTCAACACCGACACCGTGGACGACAATTTTTTCAAGGGACTGATTCAGGCCGCGGGCGCGTTCGTTCATCTCCAGAAAAATTTCGAGCATCCCACCCACGCCAAACATAGCCGGCGTCTGCGGCCGGCGGTGCGATTATTTGAGCTGGCAGAAAAAAATCTCGGTCCCTTCGGTCCGCGTCATCACGCTCTGGACGTTACGGCGTTTCTTGATCTCTTGCGCGCTACCCGCGAGAAAATTACCGGTTCGGATTTCAAAACCAATCCGTGGTCGCCCGCGAACCCGCCGAAAGTTCTGCTTATATCCCATTAACACCGGCTTTCACGCTGGTGTGAATGGCCACACCTAGCCCGACCTGTTCCAACAGCTTTTCAGGTTACAAAAAAGCCGTTGAAACGGCTTGAGTTGGACAGTGATTTCTAACCACCTCGCTGAAGCCAGGTATTGATGTCGTGCTATGCGAAAATGACCTTGCAGCCGGGCGAACCTGCGACGGTGCGTTTAGGTAGCGGCGATTGAATCAACCGCCATGGCGGTTCGGTGAATGGAGCTGGCGGCAGCCGGCGACATCGACGCAGCCCGAAGGGTGAGCGAGCGGGCGCGAGCGAATCAACCGCCTGCGGGCGATTGGGGGCAATCGCCCCTACCTGGTAAGAATTAATTTTATCCCGGCGATCGCTAGCACCGTTGCCAGAAAAGTCGCGATACCGCGCGCCGGCAAGCGGCGGCTCCCCAGGTAAGAGCCGATTGTTCCACCCGCGATGGCCGGGATTGCCAGATAGATTCCCAGCCCTGGAATCGAATGCGTCGCCGAAAAGTATCCGACGAGGCCACCGGTCGAGTTTACCAGGATAAAGAGCGCGGAAACGGCAGCGGCCTTTTTGATCGGCGCCCAACGGCAAAAGAGCAGCAACGGCGTAAGAAAAATTCCGCCGCCGGTCCCTGTTAAACCAGAAAGAAGACCCAGGCCGGCTCCAACGCCCACCGCGACCGGCTTGCCCGGTGGACTCGTTTCAGGCGGATCGCTTCGACGAAAAATCAATCGAGCGGCTGAGATGAGCAGCGCGAGTCCGATCAGGATCCTGAGGACCCCGGCGGACGGCTGAAGATAGCCGCCAACATAAGCCGCCGGAACCGAAAGCAGCGCGAACGGCCAAAACAATTTCCAGGAGAAGTGTCCAGCCCTCGAAAATTGAAACCAACCGATGATCGCGACCAAAATGTTGAGAATTAGCGCCGTCGGCCGGATGATCGCCGGCGCGAGGGCAAACAAGGTCATGGTCGCGATGTAACCGGACGCGCCGGCGTGCCCAACCGAAGAGTAGAGAAACGCGATGAGTGCAATTCCGAGACAAAGCAAAATCAGTTCGGTTCCGGTCATTTCACTCAGTTTGAGACACAAGATATCGGCGGCAGAACCGATTCTCCTGTAATTGCGGCCGGCCTAACAATGAGAACAATCATTTTACTCACCATTTCCAACACCTTCATGAATCTGGCCTGGTATGGCCATCTCAAGTTCAAGGACCAACCTTTGTGGATTGTAATTTTGGCAAGTTGGAGCATTGCCTTTTTCGAATACGTCTTTCAAGTTCCGGCAAATCGGATCGGCTCCAACCAGTGGACTGTGCCACAGCTGAAAGTCCTGCAGGAGTGCATAACGATTGTCGTCTTCACGGTGATCGCATTTACGCTCTTTCGATCGCCGGTCAGGTGGAATTATCTCGTTTCCTACACTTTCATCATCGGAGCCGTTTACTTCGCGTTTAGGTTCTGACCGGTCAGCCTCATCGCCGGCCAGCGTTGTAGAGGCGCTTGTCTCAAGCGCCTGTTTATTTAATTCGGTGCTTGAGAACAAGCGCCTCTACAACTGCTTCCGCTTTCACGTTCCCACGCTAAGTTGATCGGTGACACCAATTGTCATAGCTGCGGAAATTCAACCGGCAAAACCGATGCATACTAACCGCCTGGCACAAGAGAAGTCGCCCTATCTGCTTCAGCACGCGCATAATCCGGTCGATTGGTATCCGTGGGGCGAGGAAGCGTTTGAAAAAGCGCGTCGCGAAAACAAGCCGATCTTTTTGTCGATCGGTTATTCCACCTGCCATTGGTGCCACGTCATGGCGCACGAATCGTTCGAGGACCCAGACATCGCAGCAATCATGAACCGCGATTTCGTGAACATTAAAGTGGACCGCGAAGAACGACCGGACGTCGATCGCGTTTACATGACGTTCGTACAGGCAACGACCGGCGGAGGCGGCTGGCCAATGAGTGTTTGGTTGACGCCCAATCTGAAGCCGTTTGTCGGCGGAACATATTTCCCGCCCGAAGATCGTTACGGTCAGCCCGCTTTTCGAAAAGTCCTGGATCGGATCGCTACCGCCTGGAAGCAGGACCACGAAAAAATCGCAGAGAGCGGGTCGAAAATCGTTGAAGCGCTGCGCGAATCGCAGTCATCCGCGGCAGACACGAACGCAAAGATCGATGCTTCCGTGTTTGAGAACGCTTACCAGCAGCTCGATCGGAGCTACGACCCGCGGGAAGGCGGGTTTAGTTCGGGAGCTGCCGGACCAAAATTTCCCCGCCCGGTGGCGCTGAATTTTTTGACCCGATTTTATGCGCGCGATCCAAGGAGCGAGAAGGGCAGGCACGCACTGGAAATGGGTCTGCTTACGCTGCGCAAAATGGCAGCCGGCGGGATGCACGATCATATCGGCGGCGGATTTCACCGTTACTCGGTCGACCGTTACTGGCACGTGCCGCACTTCGAGAAGATGCTTTACGATCAGGCCCAGCTTGCAGACGCATATCTCGATGCATTTCAGATCACCCAAGATCGACAATATGCCGATGTGGCGCGCGACATTTTGGATTACGTCGCGCGTGATATGACGTCGAAAGATGGCGGCTTCTTTTCCGCGGAAGATGCCGACAGTGCAGAGGCAGGGTCATCGCGCCGCGATGACCGTGGTCCGCTCAGCGCGCCGATCCTGCCAACTAAAGAAGGAGCGTTTTACGTTTGGACGGAGAAACAAATCGACGCGGCGCTCGGCAACGACTCCGAAGTATTCAAATATCATTTCGGGATTCAGCCGCATGGAAACGCGCCGGAAGGCAGCGACCCGCAGGACGAATTTCGTGGCAAGAATATTTTGATCCGGCGCCACACCGTTGAGGAGACGGCGCAGCACTTTAAAAAAACCGAGGACCAGGTTTCGCAATCGCTTGTCCGTAGTCGCGAAAAGTTACTGGCGATTCGCAGCGAAAGGCCGCGACCGCATCTCGATGACAAAATTATCGCGGCTTGGAACGGACTAATGATCTCGGCTTATGCGCGCGCTGCGCAAATTCTGGATGAACCGCGTTATGCCAAAGCTGCAACTCGGGCGGCGAGGTTTGTGCGCTCAAATCTTTATGATGAAAAAAATAAGTTGCTCTTTCGCAGCTACAGAGAAGGTCGCGGTAACGTTGAAGGTTTCGCGGACGATTACGCGTTCGTGATCCAGGGTCTTCTCGACCTCTACGAAGCATCATTTGACGTTGAATGGCTAAAACTGGC
>JAICWQ010000111.1 GCA_025934755.1 Chthoniobacterales bacterium
AGCTCGAACCGCCGGAAGGGTCGGCGCTGAGTTTTCCTTGGGATAGTCCAACTGCGGAGGCGTGTAGTATTCTTGGCGAACTGATGATGCAGACCGCGAGCAATTCAGCGCAAACAACAAATAATCTTGAAAGGGGTCGGAATAGGATCAGGAATGGCATAAAAGTTGGCGCGTGTCTTACACGCGTTGCCTGCTCAAAAGCGAACAGAACAGTTTGAGAACAGCGACTGAACGGTTAGCGAACAGAATTCGCCACAGCTAATCCGAAGGTTAGAGACTGCCGTTGCTAGGTTAGATGGTTTGCGCGTGGTGGCTTAAAGGAGCATTCAGCTCCGCTTTGGCTTTGAAGATTGTCGAATCGAGTCGCTTGAACGCCTCCTTCGATATCAAATCGCTAACAATTTTTTCGGCGACGAGTTGCCAATCCACCACCACTAATTCTGCCCGAACATCGCGAACCCGGGCAAATGGAATTGTTGGCGGTCCGCCCGTGAGTGCGACATGGCAATGCTGAGTGAGATCCATCAGACCTTCTGGTTCGCGAAATGCGAACATCGACGCAGCCCACGAGGGGAAAATAATTCCACTTCCTTGGACATATCCGAGAGATTTCAAAAATTCCCCTGGCGACTTACTGTCCCCATTCCGAAACTCGAAATGAAAATGTTCCTCCTCGAGCAAGCGCTCCAGTGTCTCTTCACTGGCCGATGCTTTAACACCTCGCACAATCACGACGGAGCTGATGTCGAACTTTGTTCGCCAGTAACGAAGCAGTTGAGTGATGGCCGGTTCACGCTGGATATGGTAGCGATTTTGAATTGGCGACAAGTGATAGTCGCTCACTGCGACTACCTGCATTCCTTTGTCTTTCACTCGGGAAATGAGTTCACGGGCGGAACCATCCGGCCGATACCAAAGAATAGTGTCGAAATCGTGCTTCGTGAATCGCTCGTAAAGTCGGCCGGATTTTATATCGGCCGGCTCAAAGAGTGTCATTGCGACCGCAAAACCACGCGAGCGTAATTCACGTCGCGCCCGAACAAAGAATGTCCGATAATCCTGAAGACCAACAAAGGATGCGGTCGACGCTGGCATCCCGACAAAGCCAAGTACGCTGAAATGACGGCCGGCGTTCAACCCTTGGAGCAGCGTTCTTGAGCCCCGCACTGTCGCAAGCAGTCCTTCATCTTCCAATTGGTTGTAAACAGTCGCGACAGTGGAAAGGGGGACGTGGAAATGCCCGGCTATATTCCGAACCGGATAAAAGGACTGGGCCTCTTCCGTTTGCTGAGATATTGCAATAGCCCGCAATATTTCAGTTAAACGCGCTGTCTTGTGATCCTTGGAGGCCACGAGCGGCGGGCGGGGCAAAGCGGGCAAGCTATGAGTGATCTTCTTTCGCGCCATACTGATTTTGGGGAGCGCAACACGGCATCACAGGGCCGAAGTTTCACAAAGGCAAGCCTCGATGTGGCTGCTCCCACTCGCGCATGTTGGTCATCGCGCTTCCCTTCTTGCGTCAGCTACCCTAGCTGCGTTACGGCCCAACCGGGCGGCTCCCGCTCCCGCGTGTTGTGATTTCGCGCAGCAAGCGTAACTTTGCCGATGCGACGTTCCCCAGCTTTTACCCTGGTCGAGATCATCATCGCTGTCGCAATCATGGCCACCATTCTTTTGATGGCGGTGCCGAGTTTGCAGGGGGTGCTGGCCGACCGGAAATTGCGCGCGTCGCTGGACGCATTCAATAATCTGGTGCGTCAGGCGCAGGAACGCAGTGTCTCGGAGCATCGTTCTTACCTGATTGTCTGGACGGACAAGAGCGTGTTTGTCCAACCAGAGGAAGTCACAAAAGGCGAAGATCAACAACCGGCGGCGAGGTTTGAACTGGAGCGCGGAACTGCTTTGACCTTGAGTCTGCCAGCAGCGCTTTCGAAGAAACCACCGGGTGAGTGGATTTTTTGGCCAACCGGCACTTGCGAACCGGCCATTGTCCATTTCGTCGGAACGGCGGGAACGTGGACGGCAAACTACTCGCCCCTGACCGCGCACGGCGAACTGACCAATTATGCCGCGAAATAGAATCAGAGGTCACAGGTCAGAAGTCACAGGCCAGATTGCCTTTGCCCTTTACGAAGTGCTGATGGGCGTGGCGATTTTTTCCTTCGGGGTGCTGGCGCTCGGTCGCGCGGTTGAGAATTGTTTGAATGCCAGCGCACTGAACGCGGAGGAAAATCGGGTGCGTCTGATTTTGGCGAACCGGATGGCGGAAGTTCAAACTGCGCCCGGCCTTCCGGATGCCGCCAAAGAATTCGTGATCAATACAGGTTACGGGACGGTAAAACTGATCCAGAAGCGCGTGCCCTCCGGACTGCAGGACGACAATGGCGCGGAAATTTCCGGCCTTCATCATGTAACTCTGACGGCAAAATGGGTTCGGGCCGGGACGGACCAATCGGAACAAATCGAATTTTATGTCTACCGGCCGGGCTAATCGTCATCGCGGGTTCACCCTGCTCGAAATCATCGTCGCGGTGGCGATCCTGGCCACGATGGCAGTGGCGATTTATCGCTTCGTTCAATCAAACCTGGTTGCAATCCGCGTTTCGTCAGATGCAATTGCAGCCGACGCGCGCTACGACGGTCTGCGCGAAGTCCTGATCGCGCAGTGGCAGAGCTTGCCGCCGGGAAAGGGAGCACTGCTAGGGGAAACTTTTAAACTGGATGATCGGTCCCGGGACAAGATCCGTTGGATTTGCAGCGCCGGGCCGGGACTAATGACGCGCTATGCTGCCGGCGATTATGTGGTCAGTCTGGAGTTGCAATCGGAAAAGAACACCAATCGCTACGATCTTGGTTTGTCGCGCAAACCCACAAATGATCCGGCAGTTTCGGATGTAAACGAAACCTGGGTCCCGCTGATCGATAATGTGACCAGTTTGCAAATTCGCTATTTCGACACGCGATTAAACACCTGGGTGGAACGATGGACTGACACCGGTACATTGCCGCGTCTGGTTAAGGTAACCGTCGGGCGCGGCGATGCGTCCATCCCTTGGGAAGCGATTATTCCGCTCGGACGAACGCCATTGTGAAAAATCCGACATCCAAAATCCGAAATCCGAAATCATCTGGTGGCGCGGCGATCATGCTTGCGCTCTGGGCGTTGTTTCTGTTGAGCGCGCTGGTGATTTCCTGGGCGCTCGATATCAATTCGCGTCTGACAGTTTCCAGCGAAGGCAATCGAATGTTGAAAGCGGAAGCGGTTGCGTGTTCGGGAGCTGAAGTCGCGTTGAATCCTACGACCAAGCCCGGTTCGCCGAACCTGAACGGACAGCTAAATAATGGCGCGACTTACAATGCGCGGATTACGGGCGAAGGAGGACGATTGAACATCAACTGGCTCGTGGCGGGCGAAAATCCGGACCGGTTGGAAATTTTGCGCCAGTACTTGCAGAATAAAGGCATCGACCTGAATGAACGCGACACCATGATCGATTCTCTTCTCGATTGGGTAGAACCTAATGTCGGCGTGCATCACATGAATGCTCCGGCGGAAAGCGACGATTATCACCCGGCGCACGCCTTGCTCACCCGCATCGACGAGATGAAGAAAATCGCGGGCTGGGGGGAATTCACTGCCACGCCGGGATGGGACGATGACTTCACTGTGAACAGTTCCGGGCCGGTCGATTTGGCGTGGGCCTCTCACGACGTTCTGGTTTCTTTGCCAGGCTTTACCCCGGAAATTGCGGACCGATTCCTTCAACTGCGGCAAGGACCGGATGGTATCGACGGAACCGATGACGATGCGAAATTCACCGGAGTCCAAGAAGCCTTAACTGCTGCTGGATTGGGGGCACCGCAGGCTACTCAACTCGCACAAAAAGGCCTCCTTGCGTTTAATGATCCGGTATTTCGCATCGTGAGTCTTGGAACCGCGGGCAAAGCAACCCACACTGTCCAAATGGTGGTCCGGCGGGTCGGCACTGTGCCGCAGGTGATCACCTGGAGGGAATTTTAGTGGCCGAGATAAACTCTACCACGCCGACACGAGTTTTTATCACGCCGACGGCGCACGGCTGGAATCTGTTGCGCGCCCGTGATGGAAATGGCGCATGGGATGTCCGTCTTCTTGCGACGCTTAACGAAGTGGCGCTGCTGGTTTCCGCACAGGACGACATCGTGCTGAGCTTGCCGGTGGATGCGGTCCTGGCGCAGCGCTTTCGATTGCCGACTGTCGATCCGGCCGAGTTTCCTGAAATGGTCAGAATCCAAATCGAAAAAGCGCTTCCATTTTCGCCGGAAGAACTGACCGCAGATTTCGAGTTGATCGAGCAAAATGAAAACGAGAGTGTGATTTCTGCCGTAGCAGTCCGGAACGAGCGATTGGCCGAGATCGCGGCCCCATTGCTCGACAAGGGGATCATCCCCCAACAGATAACGGTTTACGCGGCCCAACGCGCGACGACGCATGCCCCGGAAGGGAGAGCGCTTCTCATTTATCCGGAAGGCGAAACCCTGGTCTCAGCCGTGACCGAAAATGGCAAGGTAAGTCTCGCCCGAACCCTGGATGGGATCGAACCCGAACGATTGGAATCGGAGCTGCCGCAAGTTGCATTGAGCGCTGAATTACAGGGGATCGAGGCGTCGTTCCCGAATGTGTTGCTCGATGAATCGTGCTACGAACTGCGCGACACGGTTCAGGGAATTCTCTCCAGTAAGACGGAACTGGTTGGGATCGAAACCCCGCCCGCCTCGGTCAAACTGAATTTGCTTCCAGAAAGCTGGCGGCAACGCCGAAGCCAGTTGGCGAAACGAGGCGAATGGCAAAAGCGGCTTACTTTGCTTGGCGCAGCATACGGCGGACTCTTTCTGCTTTTCCTGCTGTATCTGGTTTATACGAAGTTCGCCATCGGGCGGCTCGATCGATTGATCGCGCGGGACGCTCCTCAGACGCAGTTCATTCGCGAAACCGAAGCAAATTGGAAGTCATTGGCCCCGGCGATCGATTCTCGCTACTACCCGGTCGAAATTCTTCTCCATCTTTCTCAGGATCTACCGTCGGCTGACGTCCACATCACCGCCTACAACCAGTCGTCGCATCAGATTTCTGTCGATGGCGAGTCCAACACCCCGCAATTGGCCTATCAATTTGTTGAGAAAGTGAAGAAGGATGGCGGATTGCAGAATTTCCGGTTCGACATGGCGGCGCCGCGAATCTTGCCTAACAACCACGCTCAATTTCGTTTGGAGGGGAAACCGCGATGATGGAAAAACTGACGGCCGCTTATCTGCGGATGAACCAGCGCGAACGGTTAATGACCCTGGTCATTTGCGCGATTTTGTTTTTGCTGATCAACCTCTTCGTTTGGCGAATGCTTCTCGGAAGCATCGAAAGCTCGCGTCGCGAACTCGCCCAACGAAAATCAACCCGCGCGGAGCAGGTCGTTTACATGAAAGAGAAGGACCTTTGGGCGAAACGCGAGCAATGGATCGAGAAAACTCAGCCTGCGATGAAAGGCGCGGAGGAAGCTTCGAATCTCCTCGACCAACTGAAACAAGTTGCCGGCAAGTACAATGTTTTGGTTGAAAATCCTGCGATCGGCGCCGGCGAAACCACGCCTACCCACCAAACCGTTTTCGCCTCAATCGAGACGAGCAGCCATTGGCCCGATCTCGTTCATTTTCTTTATGACATTCAACAACCGGACGCTTTTGTTGTCTTTGAAAGTGTGAACCTTGCCGTTGATAATAATGACGCGACGATGATGCGCGGAAAACTTAAGGTCGCGCGCTGGTTTGCACCGGCCCAGCGAAAGAAAGGATGATATGAAGCTGCGAACCGGTATCTTGATCTTCCTCTTCGGCATGGCCGTCGCTGCGCGGGCCGGCGATTTGCCCACTAAATTCGGCTTCGACCGTTATCAGGGAATACTTGAGCACTCCCCATTCGCTGTGGCCACTGCGGTCGTCGCTCCCGCGGCTACGCCAAACTTCGCCAAAGATCTCTTCATTGCCAATGCCGCCAAATCTCCGGACGGCGACATGGTTACAATCGAGTCAATGACCGACAAAGAGTTCAAAAAATATGTGACGACCAAAACTCCGGTCGATGGTTATGCTATTTCGAGCATTGAGTGGTCCGACAAAGTTGGCGAAACGAAGGTGACGATCAGCAAGGACGCCCAGTACGCGACCCTGACCTTCAATCAGGCGGAAATATCCAAGCCGGCGCCAATTCGACCGGGTGTTCCCCAAATGCCAGCCCCGCAGCAGCCGTCCGGATTTACCAGGCCGGTCGGAATTCCGACGCCAAGTCCGCATGTGCGCGGAGTAATTCAGCGAAACCCTCAGGCGCCGGTGCCAAATAACAATTCGGCTCAGAATTAAATCGTTACCCGGACAGGCGACTATTGGCCCCAATCGTCGTCTGCTGTGTCCGGTTGGCGGTCAGGTCCCGCGGAAAAAAGATCGTATTTGTTGGGGTTCTTGACCCCGGGACAGCGATAAACATAAGGCGTGCCCCACGGATCTTTCGGCACTTCCTTGAAGAACTGGTACCAACGCTGTGGTCGCGGCTCTGTATCAGCCTGGCTAACCAGCGCCTGAAGTCCCTGCTCCGTGCTCGGGTAAAAACCGTTCATCGCCTCGTATTGCATTAATTGAGTGCCGATCGACTGAACGTCAGCCCGCACCGCTGTGGTCTTCGCGAACCCGGTCGGGTTGCCCATTTTGGAGATCGCGAGCCCGAGCAGGATCACGATGATGCTCACCACAATCATGATCTCAAGGAGGGTAAAGCCCGACCGATTATTTTGTTTTCTCATTTTGTGATAGCTCAGACAGGGGACGGCCGGAGGCGGTTCAATTCAACCCCGAACGCTTTCGCGGTCAACTCCCGAAAACTTTTCGGAATCACTGGCTGGTTTTCAGCAAATAATCCAATTTTTCCCAAGGATACTTTAGTTGGACTTGGGTCCCGCGAATCGCCGACGCCGGCGTTCCCGGACCGGCCACGACCATCACATCGTTCGTGCCGACTTTCAAGCTGCTCACCGGAACCAACTTTTGAGCCCTCAACCACCCGGTATATTGAAAGTGCATTTCTTTCATCAGCGATTCCACTTCACCGCGGTAACCGGGATCAGCCAGTTCGGGAAGGGTCAGATTAGCCGGCCCGACGTCGTTGCCGTTGACGAAAACTTCCGGAGGCGAATCGACCCATGGACTTGCAACCTCAAACGTAAGCAGCGCCATTAGTGGGGCGGACTCGATCCCAAATTGAAACGTCGCGCCATGTTCAAAGTCAGGGCCCATGGACACCGCTTCATTTGCCAACGTTGCCGTCACCGTTCCGAAATTCTCCTTGTCCCGATCGGGCGAATGCAAGGGAGGCATCGATGAGAATGGTTCGGGAATTATGTCTCGATGTTCGGTGTTGGCGGGATGCACTACTTCACTGCTCGTCATCCAATCGAGATACGCAGCCCGAATGTTTTTGCCGTCGCCGGGAACTTCGACATCGACTGTCGAAATACCTTTCATTGGAATGATGACCGAATCCGAGCTCGGGAGGCCGATGCCCGATCCCAGCGCTCCGGAACGGATGACTTGCGTCCCCGATTCGTCCCACGCCACGATTTCGGGCCGTGCTTTCTCGTCGTCGTCGAAGAAAAGGCGGACGAACATCACTTGAACATCAGTCGACGGAGCCGATACCCGCAGCCGAAAGATCGTTTTGCCGGCGCCGTCCGCGGTCATGTTCACGCCTTCCACCCAGTCGGGGGCACTTTGTGGATGGGAGTTTCCCGCAGATTGCTGGCGCA
This sequence comes from Chthoniobacterales bacterium, assembly GCA_025934755.1. Lineage (GTDB taxonomy): Bacteria > Verrucomicrobiota > Verrucomicrobiia > Chthoniobacterales > UBA10450 > AV40. The sequence continues at coordinate 7,827 of JAICWQ010000111.1, forward strand.
AATCAATCCAGGCGCTCTCTGAGGGCGGGCCGGTCTCGGCGTCTCCGTTTGGTGGCAGCCCGTTGCTGAACGCTTCCTGCGCGAGTGCCGACGACGTTGCGCCAACCAACCACATCAGGGCAGCAAGGCGAAGCACCATTCGCTCCGAACCGTATATTAGTGTGGTCGAAACTGCAAGCTGTGTGTCGCTTCAAAAACCGCCGAGAGAATACTGTAGACAACAAGCCCAACCACGAGCGCGATCAACACAATGATTACCGGCGGAATCAACTGGGAGATGATCGCAACGTTGCGGTCGAGCTCCCGTTCGTAAACATCCGCGATCGCCTGCATCGTTTCCCCAAATCGTCCGGTTTGTTCGCCCACCGCCATCATGTCGGTAAACAGTTCGGGAAAAATGCGCTGTGACGCCAACGCCGCCGACAGGGTTGCCCCATCGACTACTGCGCGGCGGGCCTCGACCAATTTCAATTCCAAGTAGCGATTGCCCGCGATCTCGCTCACCAGGTCGAGCGAGCGGAGCAGGGGAATCCCATTTTGGATCAATGTTCCAAGCGTTCTGGAAAATTGCGCGTAGTAGCGGTGGCGAATCACCCGGCCGTAACCGGGAATCTTTAATCGAAAACGGTCCCAGGTCAGGCGGCCTTCCTCGGTCCGAACAAAAGCGCGGAACCCGACACTGATTCCGACAACGATCAGCAGAGCCAGCCACCAATACGTCACGATCGCATGGTTGGCTTGCATCAAAATCCGCGTGGGTAACGGAAGAGCGCCTCCGATTTGGGCCATAAAGCCGGTCAACTGCGGCACCATGTAGGTGATAAAAACCGTGATCAGCCCCGCGCCCGCGACCGCGAGAAAAGCTGGATAGATCAATGCCTGTTGGACACGATCGCGCAGGTTCTTTGCCTGCATTAAATGTTTCACCAGTCGCAGCAGGATTTCCGGCAGAGCGCCGCTGGCTTCGCCGGCCGCGACCAGATTCACAAACAGCGGCTGAAAAATTCGCGGCATTTCCCGCAGGGTCTGCGAGAAACTGCGACCGTCGACCAATCCCTGGTGCAATACCCGGGTCATTTGCTGGACCCGCGGTTGTTTCAACCGTTTTTCCAGGATCGACAATCCCTCGTCCAAAGTCATTCCAGCCTGGAGAAGGTGGGCAAGTTGCTCCGTGAAAATAAGCAACTGATTGTGCGGGATCTTCAGACTTTGCGTTGGCGCCGCCTGCCCGATGACCTTTGCCGCCGAAGATTTTTTCGTTGGTTCGGGCTTGGCATCGACGAGCTCAATCTTGATCGGAATGCAACGTTTCTGCTCAATCTGTCGAATAGCGATAGCGCGGTCGGCGCAATCGAGCACGCCTTCGACTAAAGCGCCCTGCGCGTCGCGCGCGCGATACGAGAACTGTGGCATCGGTCAGAAGATTACTTTGAATGAGAAATCCTGCCACGCCGCAGGTCCGAGCTCGCCACAGGACGAGTCCCTCCGGCCGGAGGACCGGATCGGCCTGTTGGTGAACGCTGGCGCGCGGTAAAAAAAGTGTGGCATGGAGCGAAAGGTTAAGCCGAAACCGAAAGTTCCGCCACGTCCGGACGGTGGCCGTCAGGCGCCTCAAAAAGAAATGCGAAAGTTCAAAATCGAAAGTCGTGGCGGCCCTGGTTGTATAAAAAGTATGGACAAGGTGGCAGCGACTGCTACCTTCCGCTCCGTTAGCGGAGTGAACATGCTGCGGACTGCTGTTGCTTTCTATTTTCCCGCGCGTGTTGTCTCGAAATCTCCCGCGCATCCCTCCGGTCGGTGGTGCTCGAATCGCTGAAAGCGTCCCGACTTGGATTTTCCATGGCACAAATGATGCAGAGAGAAACAGCAATATGAAAAAGTTCGCCCTTGGCGTTCTGTTAAGTCTTGCCCTCGGTGGGCAGGGATTCGCGATCATTCGTCCGCCTTATCCGGTGAAGCCGATGCCCCCGTATCAGGGCCGCTTCATCGTGGTCGGTGACGACGCGAAATCGCAGAACACCGCCAAATCGCCAAAGTAAGTTCACGGTAGAAGGCGAGCGATCGCGCTGAGTTTTCAGCGCGCAGGGCAGGTTTCTCTCAACGCGGGCAACATTGACACGTTTTCATCGCGCGTTACGCTCCACTTCCTTTCTCGGCGGGGTAGCCAAGTGGTAAGGCTGCGGTCTGCAAAACCGCTATTCGCGGGTTCGATTCCCGCCCCCGCCTGGTAGCCGCACTCGGCTTTGGTGGACAAGGGGCTTTCGCTTCAAGCGCCGGTTCGATTGATTCACTCGCTCCCGCTCGTTCACCCTTCGGGCTTCGTCTACGTCGCTCGACTCCCGTCGGCTCCGTTCCCGCCCCCGCCTGGTAGCCGCACTCGACGTTGGTGGACAAGGGGGCTTTCGCGTCAAGCGCCGGTTCGATTGATTCACTCGCTCCCGCTCGTTCACCCTTCGGGCTTCGTCTACGTCGCTCGACTCCCGTCGGCTCCGTTCC
>JAICWQ010000210.1 GCA_025934755.1 Chthoniobacterales bacterium
ACCGAGAAGCGCCTTCGGCGCGTCATGTCTATAGAACACGAGACTAAACCTGCGACAAGCTCCGTTAGGAGCGGCAGCATGGCGCTCCTGCACCAGCTCTGTTCGAATCGGCCGGCAGATACAGACATTGCACGGCCCCGGCGCCGGTTTCCTGCGTTATGGCCCGACTTCGTGCCGATGCACCCAGACGCTGTTCACGATTCCCAGCGCAAACATGATCATAAGCGCAAACGAACCGCTATAGCTGATCAATGGCAGCGGCACACCCGTGATCGGCAGCATTGAGATGGTCATGCCGACGTTTTGGAAAATGTGCGTGAAAATGAGGGCGGTTATGCCAATGACCAAAAGCAAACCGAATTGATCGCCGGCAAAAAACGCGACGAACAGACAGGTGAGCAGAAGCAAAGCGAAGGCGCTAATGAGGAACGCTCCCCCGACAAAGCCCCATTGCTCGCCGATGGCGGAGAAAATGTAATCGTTGTGGACTGCAGTTGCCGGAAGAAAGCCGAGCTCGATCTGAGTGTTCGGCGCCTTAAAACCTTTGCCAGCCCAACCCCCGGACCCTATCGCGATGAGCGATTGGTTGATTGCCCATGACGAACCCTGCTTGTCGATGTCCGGATGAGCGAATGCGGTGAGTCGCGCCTGTTGATACGGCTTCAAAACCAGATTCGCCGTGATTGGAATCATTGCGAATAACAGGAGCAGGATGCAGATAAGGTAGCGCAGTGGCATGCCGCCCACGAAAAGCAGCGCGAGCAACACTGGCACCCAAATGATCACCTCGCCCAGGTCGGGCTGGAGCAAAATCAAAAGGCACGGCGCTCCCGCGATGGCAGCGCAGATCAACAGTCGCAGCATCGGATGCATTTGTTTGAACTGGCTGAGGAAAAGCGCGAGAACCATGATTCCGGCCACAACTGCAAGCTGGGCCGGTTGAAAGTTAATCGGGCCTAGATGAAGCCAGCTCCGGGCACCGTAGACTTTTTGCCCCATGAACTTGGTCAGGATCAAAAAGAAGATGCCGGCCACGTACATCGGCAGCGCCCCCCACCGGATCCAGCGATAATCCACCAAGCTGGCGACCATAAAGGCGAAAAAGCCGACAATGACCCAGTTGGCTTGCTTGCGCCAGAAATCGGCGGCCACCGCATCCTCCCGCATATAAGTGGCGCTGTAGATGGCAATGACGCCAAAGACAGCCAGGGCGAGCATCAGAATGAGCAGCAGCCAGTTGAGGCCGAGCAGTTTCCGCAAGAATGGGGTCATTTCGATCTACCTTGGCTCCGGCAAGGCGAATAGTTTTGAGTATACGCAAGCCGTAAAATTCGCAACGCGTTTTGGCGCTGAAACTTGGAAAAAGTTAGCGCCGAACGGGCATTAAAGCCTGCCTCGGCTCCACGGGAATCTAACATACGTAATGACCTTATGGTGAGCATGTTACAAGAAAAATTGAGAAAAACCCTCGCTTTCCTTGTCGACCTCTTTGAACCAATTTACAATTGAGTCCTTTCTAGCTGAGGGTCCCAGGTTATGGCGAAGAAAACTAAACGCAAAATCGCGTATCGTAAGCTGCCGATGCAGGGACAACTGAACCTGCGACAGGAAGGGAAACACTTCGATCTCGGCGTTTTGTTCAATCAACTCAACAAGCGTTATTTCCGGGGCCGGGTTCGCAATTACAAAGTGGAATGGGGCCGGCGAAGGAAGCATCGGCCGAAAGACCATTTTGTTTTTGGAACCATCCAGGAACAAGACCGGGTGATTCGCATTCATCCTTTGCTCGATCAGGCATTCGTTCCTCCGTGGTATTTAAGATACGTTCTCTATCACGAAATGCTGCACTCGGTCGTACCCGATAAACTTCTGCGCAGCGGACGGCGACAGGTCCATACCGAAGAATTCAATCGGCGGGAGCGGGCATTTCACAGTTATTATCGTGCCCGTCGTTGGGAGGAACAAAATCTCCCGCGATTTCTGCGCTAACCTCGAACCGAATTTCGTCCCTAGCGTTTTTCGGCCGGCGCGGGTTGGGAGTTCGATTCAGACGGCGAGGGAGTCGTTGCTACGTTCTTCTTGATGAGGTACCAAAGAGTTGTCGCGAGCAGGAGCGCTATCAGCTTCGCGTGCCAATTCTTCAGGAGCAGGCTCTTCATAACGTCCGTGCAATAAAATCTCGCCGATCCGCTGGCGAAACGTTTCCGGAGTAAAATTGCGCTCAATTCGGCGCCGATGGCAAATAGAAATGCTCCCGGTCTCTTCTGAAACGACGATCGCAACCGCGTCGGATTCTTCCGTGATCCCAAGAGCGGCCCGATGACGCAAACCAAGGCTGCGATCCAAAGTCTCGCGCTGGCTCACCGGAAAAATGCAGGCGGCCGCGGCAATTCGACCGTTGCGGACAATCACGCCACCGTCGTGCAACGCCGCTTTCGGGTGAAAAATGCTGAGAAGCAACTCGACCGAAAAATCCGAGTCGAGGGTCACGCCGGTTTCTTCGTAAACCCGAATGGATGTGTCGCGTTCGATTGCAAGGAGGGCCCCAAATTGCTTATTGGCCAACTGAGTCACCGCTTCGGCGAGATCGTGAATCGTCTCTCGCTTTTCACTGGTCAGCGAAAAAATCGGGTGCCCGCCCAGTTCGGCCAAACCGCGACGGAGCTCCGGTTGAAAAATCACCACCAGGGCGATGGCAAGAAAAACTGAGAAGCTTCGGACCAGCCATCCAATGACCACCAGGTTCAGCAAGGTCGAGATCAGCGTCAGGGTCAGGAAAACAACCGCCAGCCCGGTCAGGACTTTCGCGCCACGGGTTCCGCGAAAGTAAAGATACCCGTAGTAAATGCCGACGCTGAGCAGGATGATTTCGAGAATGCTTCGCCAGCTCTTGAACCACAGTTGAAGAAACTCCTGGACCATCACGACACTCCCTCGGCTATTCGCAACGCCGCGACATTTTCTTTCACGTCATGGGCCCGCAACACGTCAGCGCCTCGCTCCCGCAAAATGGCAGTCAAGGCAACCGTCGGAGCGAGGCGGTCGCGCATTTCATTCGAGCCGACAAGTTTTCCGAGAAACGCTTTTCGCGAAACCCCAACCACGATGGGCCGATCATGCTCCCGGAGTTGATCGAGATTTCTGAGCAGAGACAGATTGTGCTCCAGCGTTTTACCGAAACCAATTCCGGGATCGAACGCGAGCCTCATGGGATCAACCCCGCACTCTAGGGCGCGGGAATATTGTTGTCGAAAAAAATCAGCCACTTCTTGTACAACGTCGCCGTACTGCGGATTTTTCTGCATCGTCCGCGGTTCACCCTGCATATGCATTAACACCAGTGCGCTCTTTCGCGTTGCGGCGACGGTAAACATTTCTCTATCGGCCCGGCCCGCGGTTACGTCATTGATGATCGAAGCTCCAGCATCGAGCGCAGCCGCGGCAACTTCGGATTTCGAAGTGTCGATTGAAATTGGAATATTGATGTTCGGCCGCAGTTTCTCGATCACCGGAATCACCCGTCGCAATTCTTCTGCCACCGAAACCGGTTCGGCTCCGGGCCTGGTCGATTCGCCGCCAACGTCAATAATATCTGCTCCCTCCGCTTCCATTTGAATTCCGCGCTCCACCGCGGCCTCGCACT
>JAICWQ010000216.1 GCA_025934755.1 Chthoniobacterales bacterium
CTGCTTGAAACACATTGTTCGCTGTCATCCCGAGCCGCCATGCGGCGAGGGAACTGCTTTTGCGTTGCGTTTGTGCAAAGAAAATCCGGAGACGAAGATGCGGTCAGCGAGTCCCAAACAGGCCTGGTACACATTTTTCTTTGGAGTGCGCGGGTTGCTGCGTTTGTTCGTCGCCATGCTGGCGTTCTCTTACACGGTTTTCGTTTGCAAATTTGTCGGCTCCGACGTGGGTTCGCCCCTCTCGCGCTTGACCAACGCAATCACGATTGCCGCTGGCCGTTGGGAAATCATTCTGCTCCTCACCGGACTTTTTTCCATCGCGCTGTGGTTTGGATTCCACAGTGATGTCGAGCCGCGCGGCTGGGGCCTCTACCGCATGTTCTCCGAAGAATGCGAAGATTACGATTGGTGGGGTCGCCACATCGAAGGCAAGCGCCGCCAGTAGTTTCTCGCCTGCGACAACCACCGACCCATTGTCATCCGGAACCCGGTCGCCCGGTTTTGGCGAACGGCGATGAGGCATCTGCTTTGCCTTTCCGGGTGCCCCATCCTTCGCGCTCTTTGCGAAGGGTGGGGTCTTTGTCTTCTCGGCAAGCTCACAAGCACTTCAGCTTCGGCTTTGCCTCTGCTCGTCGGGCTTCGGCCTTCTTGCCTCTCGCTTTCACTCTCGACTGTCAACTATCAACTCTCGACTCACTCGCGATCACTTGCCACTGCCTTAATGCTATCCTCGTCCCGTGCGCTCCTCTTCTCCGCGAAAATACTCCACCGAACCCGACCTTTACGCCGCCGCGTTGCGAGCCCTGATGCGCCGCTCGTACTCAGTTCACGAAATGCGTGAATATCTCGTGCGCCGCGCCGAAAATGAAGAGCACGTCGGCGGCGTGCTGAAGAAACTGAAAGAATTTCAATACCTCGACGACGCGCGATATGCCCGCGACTACGCGCGCATCCACGCCCAACACCGTCACCAGGGCAAATTCCGCATCGCCCGCGAACTCCGCGGCCGCGGCGTGCCTGACAAACACATTGAGGCCGCGCTAGAAGCCGTCTTCGCGGAAACGGATGAGGCAACATTGGTGCGCGCCCGTCTCGAGCGTCGCTTGCGCCAAATCAAAGCCCCGCTCGATGAGAAAAAGCGCGCCTCGCTCTATCGCAATTTGCTCCGCGCCGGTTTTTCCTCCGACGTAATCCGCACCGAGCTCCGCGCCGCCACAAAATCCGACACCCCTGCCGAGAACGGTTCTGCTGACACTGCCGACGCCGAACTCCCCGACCCCCCCGACCTTTCTTCCACGGACGACACTTGAGCCGCACGCACGTCAACTGCAATCCGCCAACCTTCTCTTGTGACGCTCGTACCTCACTGGTCGCGGGCCCTACCTGTAGCTCATGTCCCGCCAGCGCCTTCCGCTGGCTGACATGAGGCCGTTTACGCCTCGGCGGGGCGGGGTTTCAACCCCGCCGTTAAATCGTCGTCTTAAGGGCTTTAGCCCCTGAGGGCTGCCTTGCTCTTTTATTTGAACGTCTGAGTCGAGGATAAAACCCAGACGCCTCTCGGCAGACTTGCGGCGCATTGCGGCCACTGAACGCGTCTGCGATAATGAAACGATTCTGGTGACGCAAAACTTAAAGCTGAGTACGGCGATACGAATCGAAATCTGAGGACCAAGTGGGCGAAGAACAACTGAAGTGGCCGGGAAATAAAATCAGGGCGACGTTCCTGAAGTTTTTCGAGGAGCGTGGGCACAAAATCGTGCGCAGCTCGTCGCTCGTCCCCACGAATGACCCCACGCTGCTTTTCACCAACGCGGGAATGAACCAGTTCAAGGATGTTTTTCTCGGCCTCGAACATCGCGATTACAATCGCGCCACCACTTGCCAGAAATGCGTGCGCGCCGGCGGCAAGCACAACGACCTCGAAAACGTCGGCTTCACCAATCGCCATCACACTTTTTTCGAGATGCTCGGCAATTTTTCCTTCGGCGATTATTTCAAGAAGGACGCGATTGCCTTCGCGTGGGAACTCATCACCTCGCCGAACTGGTTCGGCATTCCCGCGGAGAAATTATATTTCACAGTCTTTGGCGGCGCCGAAATCAATCCGGGTGAAAAACTTGCACCGGACCACGATGCCGCCAAGCTCTGGATTCAAACCGGCGCGCCCAAGGATCGCGTGATCGAAATCCCCGGCCTGAAAGAAAATTTCTGGGCCATGGGCGACACGGGCCCTTGCGGCCCGTGCAGCGAAATTCATTACGACATGGGCCCCGCCGCGTCCGATCAAGGCCACGCCGATTGCAAATTTCCGTGCGACTGTGGCCGCTACGTCGAAATTTGGAATTTAGTTTTCATGCAATTCAATCGCGATGCGACGGGCAAACTCAATCCCTTGCCCAAGCCTTCGGTCGACACCGGCATGGGCCTAGAACGCGTCGCCGCCGTCCTCCAAGGCAAAATCAGCAACTTCGACACGGATTTATTTCTTCCGCTAATAAGTAGAGCGTCTGCACTAATTGGCGTTGATCCGAGCAGGAATCCGAATATATCGCCCTCTCTTCGAATCATCAGCGATCACGCGAGAGCTGCGACTTTCCTTATCGCCGATGGTGTTCAACCATCGAATGAGGGGCGTGGTTACACACTCCGTAAGATCATGCGTCGCGCCATCCGGCACGGTCAGATGTGGGGATATAAACAGCCCTTTCTTTTTCAAATGGCCCAGGCAGTCTGCGATCTTATGAGGGAGGCGTACCCGGAACTGCCGGAAGTAACTGTGCGAGTCTCAGAAACCATACTGACCGAAGAAAACAAATTCGGACGGACGGTCGAAATTGCTTCCGAAAAACTCGGAGAGCTAATCACGTCGGCCAGAGGAGACGCAAAGAAGGCTTGCCTTGACGCCTTTCTCCAGACCGAAGGAGCCGGATTTGATCGTGAATTTGCTCAGCGCGACATCGACTACATTTTGCCAAACGAAGCACTTGACCCGTGGCGCGCACACGGCGCGACTTTGGTTGTTGATGAGTCAGCCCTAAAAATGAGGAAGTACTTTGAGCAACACTATCGTCCCGAGATCTCCGGCGCGAAGGCTTTCAGCCTTTACGACACATTCGGGCTGCCCCGGGACTTTATCGAGGATGTTGCTCGCGATGCTGGAGTCACAATTGATTGGCGGAGTTTCGACAAAGCCATGGCCGAGCAGCAGCAACGCTCGAAGGCATCCTGGAAGGGCGCGCACAAGGAAGCGGCAAGTCCCGTCTACAGAAAACTCGCGGACACATTCACCACGGAGCCGGATTTTTACTTTGGCACCACGACGCGCGACTGCCATATCGAAGCGATCGTCACGAAAAGCGGCCAGGTGAACAAACTCAAAGCCGGCGAAGAAGCGGAAATCGTCCTCGACCGCTCGACCATCTACGCGGAATCCGGCGGAC
>JAICWQ010000039.1 GCA_025934755.1 Chthoniobacterales bacterium
ATCGGTTCCAGGCGCGAAACTTTGCCCGGGATTTCAGCCACGACGCAGGTCACCGCGCTCAGGCCGTAAACTTCAAGCGCGCTGAATGTTTTCAGGTCGGCCTGAATTCCGGCGCCAGCACTGCTGTCGGAGCCGGCTACGGTAAGGGCGACGGGCGGAGAAGTTGATCGTTGATAGCTGATAGTTGATTGGATCTTCGTCCGCGACGTCGACCGCTTCAACGCTTTAACGATTTCACCTGCAACGACTACTGCGTGCCGTTGTTTCCGATCGCTTCGATCGGCCCAGCTTGCATCGTTCTCCGGATATTTGTTTGCTGCGTCGGGCAGGCTTTGGGATTGAGTGGGAGCGAAAGGTTAAGGATTAACCATGGAGCGCGGAAAGGAATTTGACCCCGTTGCCGAATTCCAACGACCATAAACGAGGTTTGACGCGAAGAATGTGGAACGAGTGAAAAAAGAAGCAGCTAAAACCTTGCGAGCGTTTTTGATCGAGCTGGTTGTGTACGCAGCGCTGGTCGTCACCTATTTTTTTCTGGTCCTTCATTTCCTCGGCGGATGGTTGCACGGGCTTGAGGCCGGTCATCGTTACACCTACGCCGGCGTTGCCGTGCTGCTCATGATTGGCCAGGCCGTCCTTCTCCAGAATGTCACTACCTATCTGCTGCGATTCATTCGTCGGGGCGCGAAATAGAATATGTTTTTCCCAATCTCCGGCGCGCATATCAGCCCGATCTATCTCGGGATCGTGGGATTTGTCATTGGAGTTCTCGGCGGGTTCTTTGGCGTCGGCGGGAGCTTTATTGCCGGTCCGGCGCTGCGTATTGTCGGTTTGGATTGGAATTACGCGGTTGGAACTGATCTGGCCCACATTGTCGGCAAATCGGTCGTGGCCGTGCGTCAGCATCGCGCGTTCGGGAATGTCGATCTCAAACTCGGATTCATCATGGCGATCGGCACCATCATCGGCGCGGAAATTGGCGCGCAGCTCATTCAAATGCTGAAGCGCGCCGGAAACGTGAATTTCGTGGTCAGCGTCGTCTCCATCGCTGTTTACATCAGCATTTCCAGTTTCATGATTTGGGAAAGCTATAAAACGTTGCGCTCAAAAAAGGGACGAACCGCTGCAGCGACCTCAGCCGCCGGGCGAAAACACGATCCTTCCTCTTTCGGCCATGTCACTCGAAGCATTCAAGGGTGGAAAATTCCGCCTATGATCCATCTCCCCGTTTCCGGCGTAACCATTTCGCTTTGGGTCATTGTCGCGGTCTCGTTCGTCGGCGGCGTGTTTAGCGGATTCCTCGGCGGCGGGGCCGGTTATATCCGAATGCCCTCGATGGTTTATGTGCTCGGCATTCCCACCCATCTTGCGGTTGGAACCGATTTGTTCGAGATCATTATCTCCGCCAGTTATGGAACGTTCTCTCACGCGGTCAAAGGCAACGTCGACATTCTGATTGCCCTGGTCATGCACACCGGGGCCGCGATTGGCGCCCAGATCGGTGCGATCGGCACCCAATATTTTGCCGGGCCCAAGATCCGGCTTGCCTTCGTGCCGCTGCCGTTGATCGGCGCTGCCATCGTGATTTACACCCTGATGACCGGACACAAACTATAAGGCCGCATGAAAATTTTAATTTGTAGCGATGGGATGCCGGCATCCGAAAGCGCAATGCGATTGGGTGCGGCATTCGCGGCGCCGCTCAAAGCGGAGGTAACCGTTCTTGGCGTCGCGGAAAAGCCAGAAGACGAATCTCCGCTGCAGCAAGCGCTTGAAGGACAAACAGAATCGCTTCGCGCTCAAAACGTCTCGCCAAAGATCGAAATGTGCGCAGGCGATCCGGTTCCCCGAATAACCGACGAGACTACGAAGACAAAATACGATCTCGTCATCGTTGGAGCGCGGAAGACGGGCTCGACCGGTTTGCATTGGCGCTCCGAAACAATGTACGAGCTTATCAAATCCATTGCCCCGCCGGTTTTGGTCGCGATTGGCGAATGGGCGCAGCTCAAACGGTTCCTCGTTTGCACCGGCGGGAAGGAATTCATTGAGGAAGCTGTGCAATTGACCGGGAAACTTGCCAGCGCGGTCGGCGCGTCGGTCACCTTACTGCACGTCATGGCGGAGCCGCCCGCGATGTATGCCGATTTGGTCAGGCTCGAGGAAGACGTGGACGGTTTGTTGGGATCGAAATCCGAGCTTGGCATGAACTTGAGCGCCCAGAAAGGCGATTTGGAAAAGCTGAAGGTTACGACTGAAGTGCGGATCCGGCACGGAATCGTGATCGACCAGGTTTTCGCGGAAGCGCGCGAACGAAGTTATGACCTGATTGTGACCGGCTCCTCCCGAGCGCGTGGTGTGCTGCGCCATTACATTATGGGCGATCTCACCCGCGGCATATTGAATCACGCAAATTGTCCGGTTTTGGTCGCGCGAGCTGGCGCAGTCGCGGGACCGCGCGGTCTTTGGCGTTCCATCCGGCGGGCCTTTGCCACCAAACCGTCTACGTAACCGCGCCGATTTGTTCGATTGAAATCTGGCCGCGCATCAAGGCCTCGCCCACCAGAATCGCATCAACTCCGCAGGCTTTCACTCGCGCCACGTCTCTCGGGCTTTTAATCCCGCTTTCGCTCACCAGAACAATTTTGTCCGGGACTTCGCGGCATAGCTGTTCGGTCACGCCGAGATCAACCTCGAACGTCGCCAGATTGCGATTGTTGATCCCGATAATCTTCGCGCCGGCATCCAGCGCACGATTCAATTCCTCCGCGACGTGGACTTCCACCAAGGCGTCGACTTTGCGCGCTGTTGCGACTTTGAGAAGATCGACAAGTTGCGATTGGTCCAGCGCAGCGACTATCAGTAGAATCGCGTCTGCTCCGTTAGCGACGGATTCGACAATTTGAATTTCATCAAGAATGAAATCTTTGCGCAACAATGGTAACGAAACGGCAGATCGCACGCCTGTCAGATCCTCCAGATCTCCGCAAAAGAATTTCCGGTCGGTTAAAACTGAAATCGCGTTGGCACCATTAAGTTCGTAATCCTCGGCGATCCCGATCGGATTGAATTTCTCCGCGATCACGCCGGCCGATGGCGAAGCTTTTTTGACCTCGGCGATGACGGCAAGTTTGCCGTCCCCGCGCTGAAGCGGTCCGCGGAAGTCCCTGAAATGGGTTCGCGCGTGCGCTTGTCGATCCAATTCCGCTCGATGCGGTTGCAATCGCGCGATCTCCTCCCGTTTCGTGCGCAAAATTTCCTCAAGCCGATTCATTGGATCAGGTAGGGGCAATTGCCCTCAATCGCCCGGCCCGCCTTTTAGTTCAACTCGCTTGAGTCCGATGCCAACGGATGTAATCTTCCCCGCTCGCGCGCCGAAGTAGCTCAGTTGGTAGAGCAACGGTTTCGTAAACCGTAGGTCACGGGTTCAAATCCCGTCTTCGGCTCCAGCCTTCGCTCGGAGCGCAGCGCGAAGTGAAGGATGCCGCGCCGGAGTGAAACATAGGCGGAAGAGTTGGAATCCCCTCTTTTTTGTTGACGCTCCAATACTACGGCTTGGCAGGCCAAAAACTTACGGGTTTCGCCTCACCGTTGAAGTCGGACCGTTCCTTGCCCAATTCTATTTCGAGTCCAAGGCGATCGGCGATCGCGCTTTATGCCAGTCCGTGCTTTGCTCGTAGGCGTGCGCGATTTGGAGAATGCGCGTTTCGTCGAGCGATTTGCCGAGGATCTGAAGACCGATCGGTAGCTGACTTCCATTTTCTTTCGCGAACCCGCATGGAACGCTGATGCCGCAAATACCCGCGAGATTTGCAGTATTCGTGAAAATATCTGCCAGATACATGGCCAATGGGTTCGTGGTGCGTTCGCCAAGCTTGAACGCGGGCTCGGGTGTAGTCGGCGAAACGATTGCGTCGCATTTCTCGAATGCTTTCACAAAATCCTGGCGAATCAGCTGGCGAACCTTCTGGGCGCGCACGTAGAAAGCATCGTAATAGCCTGAGCTCAAAACATAAGTGCCAAGGATAATCCGCCGTTTCACTTCCTCGCCGAATCCTTCCTCGCGGGTGCGCCCATAATGATCGAGTAAGTCTTTAGGGTCTTTCGCCCGATATCCGTAACGAACGCCATCGAAACGCGCCAGGTTGGCCGATGCTTCGGCAGTCGCGATAAAATAGTAAACTGCGATGCCGTAATCGGTATGCGGCAAAGTCACATCAACAATCTCAGCGCCCAGCGATTCCAATTGTTTGATCGCTGCGTTCACGGCGGCGCTGACCTGCGGATCGATCCCTTCAACGCGATATTCTTTCGGAACTCCGAGTCGAACGCCCTTCAGATCGCGGCCAAGATTCTTCGTATAATCCGGCACGGGGTCGGGTAGCGATGTCGAGTCGTGTCGATCAGGACCCGCCATTGCGCTCATGATCATTGCCGCGTCCCGCACCGTCTTGGTGAGCGGCCCAACTTGATCGAGCGAGGACGCGAACGCGATGACACCGAACCGGGAGACGCGTCCGTAACTTGGTTTTAATCCTACGAGTCCGCTGAGCGATGCCGGCTGACGAATCGATCCACCGGTATCGGTCCCAAGGGCGCCAAATGCTGCGCCGGCGGCGACCGCCGCCGCCGAACCGCCGCTCGAGCCGCCTGGAACGCGCGACACATCCCATGGGTTTCGGGTTACTTTAACACTCGAATTTTCCGTGGAGGAACCCATGGCAAACTCATCCATGTTTGTCTTGCCGAATGGGATCGCGCCCGCCGCGCGCAGTTTCTCAATCACCGTCGCATCGTAGGGGGATCGATAGCCCGCCAGAATTTTCGATCCGCAGGTGCAGGGCTGGCCTGCGACATTGATAATGTCCTTAATTGCGATTGGCACGCCGCCGAGCGGTAAATTGACGTCTGCCGTTTCCGCCTCTTTTAAAGCCGCTTCGAAATCGATCGAGACATACGCGTCGATTTTCGGTTCGACGGATTCAATCCGGGCGCGCAACGATTCCAACACTTGCCGCGGCGAAACTTCCTTGCGGCGAAGAAGCGATTGAAGGTCGGCGATGGTCAACGCCGGCAAATCAGACCGGCTCATTCGACAACTTTAGTGACGACGAAAAGCTGGTTGGCTTTATGGGGCGCGTTGCTGATCGCTTCCTCGGCCGTGAGCCAATCGCACGGCGTATCTTCGCGAAATACATTGAACATCGGCACACCGTGCGCGGCCGCGTCAACCTGGCTGACGTCCACTTCGCCCAATTTCTCGGCGTATTTTAAAATATCCGCGAGCTGTTTTTGAAACCGGCGGGTTTCTTCCTCGGTCAAATTGAGGCGGGCCAGTTTCGACACGTATCCGACATCGAGATCAGTGTTCTTGGCCATGGATTAGAAATGCAAATGGTTAAGCAACCAAATCGCCGCCGCTAAAAGGGCAATGACAAGGACGACGAAAATAATCCGGCCTTCCCGTCGTTCCTTTCGCAACGATCCACGACGTTTTGCCGATCCCACTTCGCCCTGGCGCCAGTCCTGTAAAGTGAACGCGACATCGAGGCGGCTTCCACCCTCGCTGGCGCGCATTAATAATTCTTCTCGCTGTCTTTTCTCCACCTCTTCAGCCACTCGCGGCGCGTCGGCGATCATCTTTTCCAATTTTTCCATCTGTTCGCGCAATTGCGATTCCTGCTTGGCCAATTCGTGTTTCGTCTGATCGAGCGCGGTGGTCGATCTAAACGGGCGGCGAAGCATGCGGCGTCAGCGACTGTGGGCCGCGACCCAGAAGAAAACAAAGAGCGCGATAGATCCGAAAATGATGAAGGGCACGCTGAAGGCGAACCCAATCTTCATCCAGTGCAGCAGCGAGCGACCGTCGTTGGAAAAAACCGGCTCCACTTCCGAGAGAGGTTCCTCGCCGTTGCTCTCGTTGCCGGCCTGTAACCGGCTGCGCTGTTGCACAAACTCAACCCGCGCGCCCTCCACCGTGCTCAGGGCCCGGCTCAGCTCCTTATGCAGGTCGGCGGGGTTCCAGGTTTTTGGGTCGATTGCGTCGATTAACTCCAAATGTTGTCCGAAACTTTCCCGCATCGAGCGCAGTTGCTCGAGACGCTTTTGGGCATCGTAAGCTTCGCGTTCCAAAACAACCAGGGAACGAGTCAGTTTGTCCGACATTTCGGCTCGCCCGCGTTCGAGTTCTTCCTGTTTGCGGCTGAGTTCCTCCAACTCCCGCTTCTGCTTTTCGATTTGGTCTTGCTGACGCTTTAGCTGGAGAAGCTGGTCCTGCGCTTTTTGAACTTGCGAATCGAGATGCTCCGGCGACAACGATTCCTCTTCGCTCAACTCCAGCATTTGTTCGATCGGCCGAATTTTTTCAGGCATGTCAAATTTTTTCAACGCTTGTTCCTTCGCCGCTCGCCGCACACTAATGAACGTTCCCGAGAATTCCAGATTTTTTCTCTGTCATTCCGAACAAAGTGACAAATCTCTGGAAGACTTTTTATTACATGGAGTACCTTGCCTGAACGGCAGTTCGAATGGGAGATTCCTCGTTTGCGCTTGGGATGACCATTCACCGGCCGGGCATCATTTCCAAAAGAACGCCTTTGAAATATTCGGTCTCGGGAATCGTTGGGAGCACCGGATGATCGAGCGCTTGTTCGAACCGGCGTAACCGGCGGGCTGATCTGCGGGCGTCGACCAGCGCATCGGTGATGGTGTTTTCCAGGGCGTTTTCGCTCACGTGATGCGAACAGGAAAATGTCGCCAGCATTCCGTCCTTGGAAAGAAGCTTGAACGCGCGCAGGTGCAGTTCGCGATAACCGCGAAGCGCGTCGCTCAGGCCGCTTTTTGTTTTGGTGAACGACGGCGGATCGAGAACAATCAAATCGTATTCCGCTCCGGCTTTTTCAGCGCCGCGAAGGAAACTGAAAACATCCTGTTCGATCCAGCGCAATTTCAATCCATTTCGTTCGGCATTCGCTTTGCCTGCCCTGACGTTGTCCGAATTTTCTTCAACGGCAGCGACATCAATCGCACTGGCTCGAGCGCAGGCCATGGCAAACGCGCCCTGGTTCGCAAAACAATCCAGGACTCGCCGGCGGGAGGCAAAGCCGGCAACGATGCGGTAATTTGCGGCTTGATCCAGGTAAAAGCCGGTCTTCTGACCGTGCAGAAGATCGACATCAAACTTCAGTCCGTCGATTTCGACCGTGACCGTCCCTGATGGTGCCTCACCATTCAAGACTCCGGTGCGCAGTTCAAGGCCTTCGGCCTTCCGGACAATCGAATCGTTTCTTTCGATTACGGTCGTGGCATGCGCTTCCAGCGCCTGGGACATCGGCTGGAAGCCGATGCCGCTCTTTATCGCGTCGACAATCAATTCCTTCCGCAAATCCATCGCCAGGGTCAGGGTTTGGAGGACCAAATAATCGCCGTAGCGATCGAGGATTATACCTGGCAGGCCGTCACTCTCACTCCAAACAATGCGCCGAAGGGTCGGATTGATCTGCCGGCGGTCGCGATATTCGGAAGCCTGCGCGATCCGGCGCTTGAAAAAGTCGAGATCGAGATCCTGGCGCTGCCGCGAAAAACGCCTTGCGACGATTTGCGACTTTGAATTGTAGATCGCGCTGCCGATGAGTTTGTCACGGCCGTCCTTGAGCGAGATGACCTCGCCGTCGCCGGGGTCGCCGAAGATTTTCAGGACTTCGCTGGAAAAAACCCAATC
Organism: Chthoniobacterales bacterium; assembly: GCA_025934755.1. Lineage (GTDB taxonomy): Bacteria > Verrucomicrobiota > Verrucomicrobiia > Chthoniobacterales > UBA10450 > AV40. The sequence continues at coordinate 7,721 of JAICWQ010000039.1, forward strand.
GTGACCGTGGAGAATTCGCGCTCGAGGTTTGACGACTAGTCCAGCCATAAGACGACAAACGTCCAACGCCCAACGTCCGACGTCCAACGTTCAATCCAGAGAATCTGAATTGGACGTTGAAAGTTGAGCGCTGAGCGTTGAGCGTTGGGGCACTTCCAATGCAAACAAATGCCCAATCATTCGTTGATCTTCCAGGAATCCGGAAACTTCGCAGCGGCAAGGTGCGCGAAATCTTCGATCTTGGCGACACTCTGCTCTTTGTCGCGACCGATCGAATCTCAGCGTTCGATGTCATCCTCCCCGATCCGATCCCGAAGAAAGGCGCTGTCCTGAACCAGCTTTCGGCGTTTTGGTTCAACAAGTTCGGGAAGATCGACAATCACTTTATCACCACCGATTTCAATGTCTTTCCGAAGCAATTGCGGCCGTTTCGCGAACAGCTCGAAGGTCGCTCGATGATCGTTAAGAAAACCAAACCGCTGGCTGTCGAATGCGTCGTGCGCGGGTATTTAGCCGGATCCGGTTGGAAGGAATATCAGCAATCTCAAAGCGTCTGTGGAATCAAGCTCTCCGCCGGATTGAAACAGGCCTCGAAATTGCCCGAACCCATCTTTACCCCTTCGACCAAGGCCGAGACTGGCCACGATGAAAACATCGACCTGGAGCGATGCGCCGAAATTCTTGGCAACGACATCGCCGAGCAGGCAAAGGCGTTAAGTCTGGAAATCTATTCGGCGGGGCGTGACCATGCGGAGAAGAAAGGAATTATTCTCGCCGACACGAAGTTCGAGTTTGGCACGATCGACGGCCAGTTGCTTTTGATCGATGAAGTGCTCACGCCGGATTCCTCCCGCTACTGGCCGGCCGACCACTATTCGGAAGGCCAAAGTCCGCCGAGCTTCGATAAACAATTCGTCCGCGATTATCTCGAGACTCTGGATTGGAACAAGACGCCTCCCGGTCCGAAATTGCCGGGCGACGTGATCGCTCGGACGGCCGCGAAGTACGTCGAGGCGTTCGAGCGATTGACCGGCGAGAAATTACGGTAGCGGAAGTCGGGCATCTTGCCTGACACGGCGGACAATTCGACAAGCAAGATGCTTGTCGGCCGAGACAGGCTGGAAGCCTATCTTCCGAGAAGGCGAGAAATTACGGTAGCGGAAGTCGAGCATCTTGCCTGACACGGCGGACGGACTTCCCACGGCGTCTGGTCCCGCAATTAAACGATTCGACAAGCAAGATGCTTGTCGGCCGAGACAGGCTGGAAGCCTATCTTCCGAGCAGCTCAGCAACCAACGCCTTCTCTTCCTTCAACTCCGCGACCGATTTGTCGATTTTGCCGCGGCTGAAATCGTTGACCGGTAGATTTTGCACGATCTGGAGTTTTCCGCTCTGGACACGGATGGGGAACGAAGAGATCAGCTCCTTTTCGACGTTATAGCTTCCGTCCGAGCAGAGTGCGACGCTGTGCCAGTCGTTCGCGGGCGTCTCATTCGTCAAAGAACGCACTGTATCGACGACTGCGTTGGCGGCCGAAGCGGCTGAGGAAAGTCCGCGCGCTTTGATGATGGCGGCGCCCCGCTGCTGGACTGCAGCGATGAAATCTTCTTTCAGCCATTTTTCGTCGCCGATGACCTTGTCGGCCGGCTTATTATCGATCTTCGCGTTGTAAAAGTCGGGATATTGGGTGGCCGAATGGTTGCCCCAGATCGCCATGTTTGTGACGCGAGTGATTTCCACTCCCGCTTTGTGCGCGAGCTGAGCTCGCCCGCGGTTTTCGTCAAGCCGGGTCATCGCGAACCAGCGATCGCGCGGAATTTCTTTTGCGTTGTTCATCGCGATCAGGCAATTGGTGTTGCAGGGGTTTCCAACAACGAGAACGCGCACGTCGGCGTTGGCGTTTCGCTCGATCGCCTGGCCCTGGCCGACGAAAATCTTGCCGTTAATGCCAAGCAAATCTTTGCGTTCCATTCCGGCTTTGCGCGGCACACTCCCGACAAGCAGCGCCCAGTTGATGTCGCGAAAGCCTTCATCGAGGTCGGCCGTTGGTACGACCGATTGCAGCAGCGGGAACGCGCAGTCCTGCAATTCCATCACGACGCCTTCAAGGGCGTTGAGCGCCGCCGGAATTTCAATCAGATGAAGAGCGACCGGTTGTTCGGGGCCGAACATTTGACCCGAAGCGATGCGAAAGAGCAGGGCGTAGCCGATTTGGCCAGCGGCGCCGGTAACGGCGACTTTAATCGGAGACTTCATGCTTTTTCTTGCCACAGATTTTCACAGATGAAACACAGATTTTTTGGGTAGGGGCCGTTGCCCCCAACGCCCCGCGGGCGATTGAGGACAATCGCCCCTACCTAAGTTCTTCCGCTTTTTTCAAGCAGATCGCGGATTAGCCCCATCCGCTTTCGCTCTTTTGGACTCGACCGCAGTTGCGAAATGCTTCGGTGCATCCGCCTTGACCAATTGAAGGCGGCGCTTACGCCCGGAACGTTGAACCGGTATTTTCGCGCTAATAGATCGGTGATCATCACCACCGCCAGCCAGGATTCGCTCTTAAAAAGGGCATGCATGACAGCGGGGTAAAAATCCCGCTCGAAATCGAGGTCCGCCCCAGGATGTTTAAATTCGGCGAACGTCGCGATTTTTTCGAGATCGGACCGGGCCTGGGCCGCGCCCTCGCCACTGCCATGAAAGGCTTCTTCCCAGAGCGCCCGGATCGGTGGGTGATCGTGGGTGGTATAAGTCGCGACCGATAACCGCTCGTATTCCGAACCGGGCGTGATCCGGCCGTGATAAAATTCCCACTGCGGAATCTTGAAACCGGCGATCCCCAATGACTGCAAGCTCGGCCGCACGTAGTCGGGCACCGTCCCGAGGTCTTCACCGATTACGCGTCCCGTACCGGCCTCGTTGAGAACGATTCGAAGATATTCTTCGCCTTCACGGCAATTGGCGTGACAATTTTCCGTTGTCGAATCGTCGCGTGGCGAAAAATGGGGCGCGCGTCCGCCGGTTTTCTCGAGCATCTCCTTCCAGCCCAATTCGAGAAATTTTTTGTTTTGCTGCGGCCGCCAGGGGAATGCGTAAATCCGATAGAAACCGAGAACATGGTCGATGCGAAAAAGATGAAAGCAATGCGCGACGGTGCGGACGCGTTCTTTCCACCAATCGAAGCCATCGTCGCGCATGGTCGACCAGCGATAGAGCGGGATGCCCCAGTTCTGTCCCCATTTTTGAGTGAACCGGTCATCCTTGAAATGGGTCTCAGGTGGCGCGCCTCCGCACCAGTCGAGCGCGAACTGTTCCGGTCGCGCGAATACGTCCGCGCTGTAATAGCTGACTCCGAATGGAATGTCGCCCATCAACGCGAGGCCTTTTTTTCCCGCGTAGCCTTTAACCGCCGACCATTGATCGCGGGCTATCCATTGCACGTACCGGTAAAAATTTTCGCGTTCGGAAAAGTGTTGCTGCTGCTCCGGTGTTTGCTTTGACCGCCACTCGCGCGCAGATGAAATCGTGCGTTGTTCCGTGGGCCATTGGTCCCACGCTTCAAATCCACCGTTGGTTTCGACCAGGGCGCGAAACAGCGCGTAATCGTTCAACCAGTGCGATTCGCGTTCGCAAAATTCTCGAAATCGCGACCGCCGATCTTCGGGCGCCCGCTGGTTAAAGTTCGCGAACGCCTTTTCGAGCAGTCGCCGTTTCAATTTTCGCACGTCGGCGTACCGCACTTTGGTTCGGCGCAACTTCGCAAGGTCGGCCTCCGCAATAACAGTCGCAAAATCTTGGTGGGATAAATCTTCCGGAGAGCCCGGCGCGAGTTGCAGGGTCGTGGGCTCGATCGCCATCGCGCTGATCGCGTTGTATGGGCTGTTGTCCGCGCCCATTTCATTGATCGGCAAAAGCTGGACCAGCTTGAATCCGATCTCGGCGGCCCAGTCGATGAATTCGCGAAGCACCGCGACGTCGCCAATTCCGAGATCGTTTTCGCCCCGCAGCCCAAACAACGGCGCAAGAACACCCGCGATCTTTTTCTCCGGCGAAAGATTCATTTCTCCACAGATTACACAGATTCCCGCAGATTATTTAAAAGCAGCCTTTCTTCCCCATCTGTGCAATCTGCGAAATCTGTGGCTATGCTTTCTGGATTTGCCAGTCTTCGACGAGTTTGTTTGGAATTTCCTTCAGGAACCGGGACGGCCGTTGAAAAACATCGCCGTAACCGCCCGTCAATCGCATGTGGGGATAGGTGAGATAGAGCTCGTCCCTGGCCCGGGTAATAGCGACGTAAAACAGGCGCCGCTCTTCTTCCAGATCTTTGCGCTCATCCATGGAACGGCTGCTGGGAAACATCCCGTCGGTGAGCCAGATCACAAACACCGTATGAAACTCCAATCCTTTCGCCTGATGAACGGTAGACAGGTTCACCGCTTCGCGATCCGCCGTTTGGTTCGGCGCCACTTCCGCGTCGACATTGCTGATCAGAGCTAATTGAGAAAGAAATTCATTCAGGTCCTTGAATTGCCGGGAGAAGGCCGCGAGCTGATTCAAATCTTCCTTTCGTAATTCGTAATTCGTGAAATTCACCTTCGCGTAATCATCGTAGATCGCTTCCATCACTGACGTGATCATTTCCGACGGGGGATTCGGCTGACCGCCCGGGGCGATCTCGTCCAAAGTGTGCGCCAGTTGGCCCCAATGTTTCTTCGATTTCGTGCTCACGTTCATCGGAAGTAATCGCTCGCTCCATGATGTGATTTCGCCTTGCTCGTTCAGCGATTTTTCCCACGTGTTCCAGAGATTATCCGCGCTTCGGTTACCAATTCCTGGCAGCAATTTCACCATTCGTTTGAACGCGACTTCATCGCGCGGGTTGGCGACCAATCGCAAAAAGGAAATGACGTCCTTAATGTGCGCCTGTTCGAAGAATCGAATGCCGCTGGTGATTTGATAGGGAATTCCCCGCCGCGAAAGCTCGAGTTGCAGTTCCAGCGCGTGGTAATGGGCCCGGTAAAGGACCGCGATCTCACTCAGATCAACATTCTCATCGCGTAACTCCAGGATACGTTGGGCAACAAATTGCGCCTGTTCGCTGCCGTCATTCAGCGCGACCACCGCCGGTCTTACCGAGTTCGATTCGCGCACCGCCTGGAGGTTCTTCTTGAACTGGTCGACGTTCGTGGAAATGGCGGAGTTCGCGACATCCAGAATCTCTGGAACGCTGCGATAATTCAGTTCGATCTTAAATACCCTGGCGTCCGGATAACGTTTGGGGAACTCGAGGATGTTTTGGAAATTCGCGCCCCGCCACGAATAGATCGACTGGGCATCGTCGCCCACCACCATCACATTGCGGTGCTCCTGAGCGAGCAAGTCGATCAAGTCGGCCTGAATTTTGTTCGTGTCCTGATATTCGTCGACCAGGATGAATTGAAACTGACGACGATAAAAATGCCCGACGCCTTCGTGTTGTTGCAACATCAACAATGTCTTTTGGAGCAAATCGTCAAAATCGATCGAGTTCGTCGCTTTCTTTTTCTTTTCGTAACGCTCCTGGACGTCTTTGATTTTGTCGAGAAGGGGCAGGAAATACGGAAACTTTCCGGCGAGCAATTGTTCCATTGGGGTTTCGGTGTTGATCACGAAACTAAAAATCTCCGCCAGCACATCGCCTTTCGGAAATCGGATCTCCTTGGGATCGATCCCCGCGCTCGCCACCACGGTGTTGATCAAATCTTTCTGATCTTCCCGGTCCATGATGGTGAAACCGCTGTTGTAACCAATGGCGCTGCCGTGGCGTCGCAGGATTCGATTTCCGACCGAGTGGAACGTTCCGCCCCAGATTCCACTGGCGTCGATCGGCAACAGGTTCGTTACTCGATCGAGCATTTGGCGGGCAGCTTTATTGGTGAAGGTGAGCAATAGAATATTTCGGGGGTCGATTCCGTTCTCGAGGAGATAAGCGACGCGATAGGTCAGGGTGCGCGTTTTCCCCGACCCGGCGCCGGCAATGATTAACTGCGGCCCAGGCGGTGCGGTGACGGCCGCGAGCTGCTGCTCGTTGAGCTCCGCCGGGTAATCAATATGGATCGACGTCGACTTCGCCGGGCGATGAAGCGTGTAATGTCGCGACACACATTATGTGTAGCGGCGATGGTCTACTTGTCACGCCGCAGCTTTTAGAGAAGGCGGATGACCGCCGCAATTAACGCACATCTACCTGACACGACGTCGAGCGGCCGTGATCGTCCAGAGCGATCAATTGATAACTGCCGCGGGCCGATTTCCAGCTCAGCATCTCGCTCGCCTGTGATTTCCCGATAAAGCTCTTGTTCGCAAACCAGTAAATCTCGCGCACGTCAGCATCGGTCTTCGCCCGAAGTGGGATGTCGGTCGAAGTTTCCAGCACGGTCGCATTGCCCTCGGCCGGGGAAATGATTTTTGGCGGGTTTCCGCTGCGCGCAGTCAACTCTGATTCCGTTCCGGGAAGAAATGGCGGCGGAGAACGCCGCGGCAAGCCGGCCCGCTCGAAAAGCTTGAGCAGGTCGCTCGGCCAGAATTCGTAAACTTCTCGCCGAAGCAGTCGCGTTCCATCATCGATCGGCACCCGCAAACCCGTTGCGACATCGACCAGAACTTCCTGATGCACGTCGCATGTTTTGATCGGTGAAATTCCTGGAATGAACCAACCTTCGACCCGATGGGTGCAATTCCTTCCGGGTAAATCTCCGGATACCGCGCAAAATTCCACGCGTTTTAAATTCGCGTTCGGCGGGGGCTGATGAGGCGCATTCGGTTCAGGCCAGCTCGCGCGAAGAGCGTCGATTATTTGAAACAATAATGGGGCCGCCGCCGCCCGACCGATGAAACCCGGATTCGGTTTTCCATCGAAGTTTCCAATCCAGACCGCGAGGACGTAATGATTAAAAACAGCGACCGACCAGGCATCGTGAAAACCGTGGGAAGTTCCAGTTTTCCAAAACACCGGCGCGGCATTGGTCGAATCGACATAACCAATCTCGGGCCGCGGGACATTCAGCATTTCCAGAGTGAGAAAAGCCGCTTCCGGAGTTACAACCCGCCGGCCACGGGAAGGAGTGCGATCGGATTTTGTTCGGCGAAGCGGACGCAATTCGCCGTTGTTCGCCAGGGCGGCATAAAGCCGGACGAGATCTTCCATTTTGATTTCGGCGCCGCCAAGCGGAAGGGCCAGGCCGTAAAGCGGCTCCGACCGTGGCAAAGAAACTCCCGCGCCGCGGAGAAATTCGTAGAGCGTCGGATTTGCCAGCTGCGACGCCAATTCAACCGCCGGAAGATTTCGACTGCGCGCCAAGGCATCGCAGGCGCGAATCGGCCCCAGAAAGTCGCGATCGAAATTCTCCGGATTGTAATCGCCGAAACTGCGCGGCGCATCGGCCAGGATCGACAACGGATGAATCAACCCCTGATCGAGCGCGAGCGCGTAAACGAACGGCTTCAAGGTCGAACCGGGCGAACGCGGACTGCGCGTGCCGTCGACTTGCCCCTCAATTGCGGCGTTGAAGAAGTCGGCCGAACCGACCTGCGCGAGCACGTCCATGTTTCGAACGTCGACCAGCATCGCGGCGGCGTTCCGAAATCCGCGATTACGATTCGTCCGGATGTAATCGGCGATTCGCCGCTCGAGCAGTTGTTGTTTTTCCAAATCAAGCGTCGTGGTGATCACGTCGCTACTATTCGAACTTGTCAGGACTTGTTGAACAAAGTGCGGCGCGAAAAATGTGCGCTCAGTCTCGGCCCGAGCGCTGAATTCCCGCGCCGACGAGTCCTCGCCAGGATTTGCGCGATCGTACCAATTTCCCTGGGCAAGGTTGAGCGATCGATTTGCACGATCTGCATGCAATGCGCGTTTGGTCGGACTTTGAGGGATCACGCTGAGCGATATCGATTCCGGCCGGGTCAAATGCGCGGGCGCTTTCGCGAAATAAATCTGACTGGCAGCGCCGATCCCTTCGATGTTCCGGCCATATGGCGCCAGGTTCAAATAAGCCTCCAGGATCTGCGATTTGGAATAATGACGTTCCAGTTCGAACGCGCGCACGATTTGGCGAAGCTTTCCCAGCGGTGTCCGAGTTTGCAGATGGAAACGCAGCCGCGCAACTTGCATGGTGATGGTCGAAGCGCCGGTCCGTGCGTTGCCGCGAACAACTCCGAATCCCGAGCGAGCCAGCGCGATCGGATTGACGCCAGGATGGCGCGCAAAATATTTGTCTTCGTATTGGAGCGTCGCATCGACCAAATCCGGCGCGATTTCCCGAAGTGGCGTCCAAATCCGAAACTTTTGGTCCGAGGTTAAGGTGACGCGCAGCAATTCACCGTTGCGATCGCGAATGCATTCGGAAAAGGAAACACCATCGAGCAGCGGCGGCTTTGGCAGAAACAGCCAGATCCCAGCAACCGTGGTGGTAAAGATGAGGACGGATCGCGAAAGGCGAATTGCGGAACGCGAAAGGAAAAGCGTCCATCGGAACTCTTTTTCAATTGGCAATTGGCAATTGGCAATTGGCGATTTCTTCATTCGCTCACCGTGATTTTGCCGCCAAACCCCCGGCCTTTGATGTTTCGCTCGTACATCGATTCGGCGAACACCGGAGGGACTACGAACTCGCCCCGGTTGGTGGACTTGATCTGATAATTGATTTCCAGGACGTTTTCGGTCGCTGTTCCGAAGAAAACCGCGCGATCTTCGCGAACATCGACGTAGTCGACCCCGTTGATCGAGGAAACTCCAGGTTGCAGCGATGAACCGACGATTTCAAATCCTCCGGGCAGAAGATCGATGATCGCCACATTGGTGAAAGCATCGCTCTTGGTGCTGCGCACCCGCACCCGAACGTTAACCGGCTCCCCGAGTTTTGTGCGAGTCAGCGGCTTGCCGTCCTTGTCGAGCAGTTCGCGGAAAACTTCGAGTCCTTCGCTCATTGCTTTTTCCGGAGCGTGCCGGTCATATCCAGCTTCGACAACTTGATAGAAGGCGCCGGGACCGCTGATCGGCGGCGCGCTCTTAAATCGCAGCGCACTCGCGTCTTTGGTGAATTGCGCGCGTTGGAGCAGCTTCGGGCCGCTAACCAAACTAATTTCGCGTTTGTCGGTGTGGACTTCAGCGATCGTCAGTTGCGGCGGATTTTGCGCGATCAGGTGTGAATACGATTTCAGCGCTTGCACGGCATAGGCTGCGGACAGGGTGTTGAATTGGCCGTCGCCAATCGGCTTCAGGATTTGCTCGAACTGATTCGCGGAGATCTTTTTGAGGCGCGCCGGAAACTGCCGGGCCAGAACGGTGATGTATTGGGAGTTCGTCCCGAGCGGCTGACAAAAATCCTCGTAAGAGCGCTCGGTTTTGTTGTCCAACTTGAACTTGTCGATCAACGCCTCGGCCTCCTTGTCCTTGTGCAAAAGCTTCAGCGATCCGGCCAGGTAAACGCCGATCAGATCGTTTTCCCATTCATCTTTGTGCTTTTTGTCGAGGTAATCGCGCAGATTAAGAATGTAATTCGTGGTAATGACGCCTTCGCGGGTGAGGACGTAAATCGCATAGGCAATGCGGCGCGCGTCGATCAGGTCGGACGGTTCCTTTGCCACCATCCTTTGCAAACTGCGCAGGCCGGTCGCGAACATTTCCGCCGGCGGCGGGAAGCCTCCGGCCTTCGCTTCGCTCAGGAAATCCATCACGTAAGCGGAATTGAAACTGATATGTTCGCCCGTTTCCGGCGCCCAATATCCGAATGCGCCTTGAGCGTTTTGACGACGGCGCAAAATGCTAAACGTCTTCTCCATTTGCGCGCTCACTTCCGTGCGATTGAGCCCAAAGTCAGCTTCGCTGGACAGGACGAGCCGGCAGAATGCCCCACTGGTAATTTGTTCGCTGCATCCGTAGGGAAAATTCTTCAAATAAGAATCCAAACCGTGGGCGAGCCCGAGGGGTACCGCCGAAAGCGCTGCATCCCGCTTGGCGAATTCGGTATAGATCTGGCGTTTAATTGCAACATCGGTGCTTGCCTTTTTGAAACTGCCGCTGCGAACATCGGTCACGTAAGGAACGCTCGGTCGCACGCTCAGAGTGGCGCGTCGCCGCGTTTCGATCCCGTTCCGGCTGGCAATGAATCTAATTTCACCTGAGCCGAGCGCGTCATTGACGTGAAAGCGAAACACCGCGCTCTTTTCCCGGCCTTCCGAAACTTGCAGCTTCTGTGTCGATTGCCCTTTCACGAACAACTGCGGCGACGTTTCGGCCCGCAATTCGATTTCAGCATCGGCACCCGAGCCTTCGACGTTGTTGGCCACAGTGACGCCGGCTTCAAATTCGTCGCCCGGCACAGCCAGGACTGGCACGCTCGGTGTGATCACGAACGGGCCGCGAATTAATGAATCACGCTCAGACGAACCGATCGTGTCGCTCGAAACCCCGACCGCCATGATTTTCAACGTGCCGTCGAAGAAGTCCGGAACGGTATAGGTGACTTCGCGACGAGTCGGGTCGGCGTCGAGAACACCGGACCAGAACACAACCGGCTTTTCCGTGACCCGTTTGAATGGATTCAGGTGCTTTTCCTCGCCTCCGTCCCCGCCGAACGCGGAGAGCGACCGCAACAACGAAAATTCCGGAATGATCAGATCGACAATTTGCGCCGTTTCTACACCGAGCGCGCATTTACGGAAGAAATAGGCGATTGGATTTGGAGTCTTGTAATCGGTGACCTGCAGAATTCCCTGGTCCACCGCGAACACGACGATTTTGGACGGGCGATCCGTTTTGTAACCGATGTGCAACGCGTCGCCCGGTTTCACGGTCGCCGCGCTGTCGAGATCGATCTTGAGCCGGCGCTTCTCGACGTTGGCGGTGAATGGGACCACCCCGTAGCTCAATGGGCTGACAAAGATTTCCTTTGAATCGATCGAGCGGACGAAGGCGACGTTGATGTAACCGCTGCCTTCAAATGTTTCGGGCAGGCGGATGTGCTGAATACTGCTCGCGGTGTTGGTTTGAAACCACGCATAAGTGTAAACTTTTTCACGCTCGATCGTGATCAGCCCGCTGCCGCCGTACGGCGCGACAATGCTAATCGCGATGTCTTCCCCCGGATTGTATTGCTTGCGGTCGAGCTTGATCTGGAGCTCCGCATTCTTCTCCAGCGAGCGCGCTGCCGTGCCTTGGCCAACCACCGAGAAACGAAGTTTGCTTACGATGCGATTTTTGTCGTCCCGGAGTTCGAGAATGTAATCGCCGGGATCCGCAGTCGGCAGGGCATAATGAAGTCCGGTTGCGGCCACTGCAATCTTCTCCGATTTCAGAGGACGTGCGCGCAGGACGGATTCGTAGGCGTAATTTCCGTTCTCCTGTTTTTTGAGCACGGAAACGTATTCCTGCGCGATGACATTGAGGGTTACATTTTCCACCGCAATTTTGTTCAGTTGCGGATCGATCGCGATCAGGTCGACCGCGCGAGGTTTCTTCATGTCGATGTAACGCAGATCGCCGTCTGCTTTGTAGCCGATCACGTATGGCAACGCCGACACGAGCGCATTCACATAACTGGTAACGCTACGCCCGCCTTCGCCTTCAAAACCTTCCGCGATGAAGCGCATTGCATAGGTCGAATCGGCGTACTTTTCGAGTTGGAGATCGAAATCAGCGCGCCCATCGTTGTCGGTCTTTTGTTCCCCCAAGTCCGATGTTTGCTCGCTGCGCGTTTTCTTGTCATCGATCAGTGGATCGAAGAACGTAAAATCGGGAAATTCGGAGAAGGAAAATGCGGCCGGTTCGAGCTCGACCTTTCCAGTGATCCGTCGATCGCTGGCCGGAGTTCCGTAAAGATTCGCCAAGGTAATCATGGCGTGGACATCGTTGGGACTGATCCAGCCTTTGACCGCGGCTTTGGAGAGCCGCGTCTCGATCTTCATCCGGTCAGGCAGGAATTCTTTTACGCTCGCCGTAGTCGACCCAAGCAGCGTGCCGCGTTTGTTATCCTTGATCAGGTAAACATTGAACGTGTAAGTGCCGGTCGGTGATTCGCTGGCAGTCAGATAACTCAGCTCAACGAAGCCGCTCTCGGGCAAAGTGACTTTTTTCGTCTGAACCTTCAGGTCGCGGGCGTCGACCACTTCGGTCTCGACCGGCAAACCTTTGAGATTTCCCTGCCAGTTGCGCTGTTTGACGATCACTCCGGCATGGATCTCATCGCCCGGACGATAAATCCCGCGCTCCGTGAAAACGAAGGCGTCCAAGCCATCCGGACCGATGTTTTCCGCCCCTTCGATTTCAAACCGCGAGAAATTCAGCACCCGGTCCTCGCTCGCGAACGGCATGAACGCGA
>JAICWQ010000081.1 GCA_025934755.1 Chthoniobacterales bacterium
CCATTCTTGTCTTCGATAAACGAACCGTACTCATTGGCTGAAGGGTTCCAGGTCAGTTGAATGACAACGCTTGCTTTGGTCGGATCATAGCCCCCGTTCGCGGCGAAAATCGATGGGTCGAGGGTGACGGTGTAATTACTGCAATCAACGCCATTGGCTGCGCAGGTCGGCTTGGTGAATCCCACTCCTTCACCGGTTGCATTCGGCACCGGACCGGTGGGATCGGTGTAAGTGAGTTTTGGATTGCTGACGCTCAACGTGCCGCTGGTCGGTGAAGGAGCAGCGGGAACGACGGTTGGCCCCGAGTTGGGACGAACGGAACGCAACTCGGTGGTCCTGGTCTTGGACGCGGTTTTACTTGATGGATTCGCGCCCATCGTGAAAGTCGCAAGCATCAAACCCGTGAGACACAGGAGGACGCCGAGCAGGTTGCGCAGTGTTACAAAGCCGGAGAGAGCAGGTGGATTCTTTTTCATGGAATGAGGATTCAGTAGGCAATCGAAAACTGCCCCCGGAACGGATGGGTGCCGCACCTCTTTTCCGGCGTAAGCGTCGGTAGTGGGTCACTTACAAATGGAAGCGCCGTAGGCGCGGCCTGACTATAGAAGATCGTTTACCCAAGAAGAAGAGCTCCGGCAGGAGCGACATCTTCCTGAGTCATGACGCTCCTAAAGGAGCTTTAACCGGAAAATCACCGTCCAAGCCATAACAGGACGCGCCTGCGGCGCTCAAAATTAATTAAACTGACTCACGACCTAAGCGTCATGTAGGCATTCGTCCTACCGCGATGCTGCATTTCGGTTCGGCGGAGTTGAAATCCGAAGAGTACAAACAAACTGCGCTGACTCATTAAGTCAGCGCAGTTCGAAAAGAAACCGAACGATCTTATCCTTTGCGACGTGCGCGCAGCATCGTCAAACCGAACGAGCCGAGCCCGCTCAAACCGAGGAGGGACAAGGTGGCAGGTTCTGGGACGACCGTGATCGTGAAAGTGGAAGGCGATGCAAATGCATGATCATTAAAATTACCACTCTCCGATTGCTCGGAAATCCTCGAGCCGCTAAAGGTTGCTTCCAACGTATAAGTCCCTGGTGCCAGTCCGCTCAGGTTGATCGTCATGGCCGTGTCCGAATACGTTCCGGCTGCTGCTGGATTGTTGGTGTCGGCAACGACGGCACCCAGGTCACGTGTTTCGAGCGTAAAACCTGACGCCGCACCTTCCGCCGGGGTTGAATCGGTGAATAGGACCGTCGCGGGAGAAGTATTGTTTCCGTTGGGAAATGTGGACCCGTAGCTGACCCCGGTAATGGAAAAGTCCGAAGCCACTGAGGTGGGAACTTGTAACCAGTAGGACAAGCCTACTGAACTGTAACCGCTCCATGACGAGGAAACGTCAAGTGAAAATGACGTGGTTCCAGTATTGAGGGTGATGTTGTTTTGGCCGCCGCTGGTCAATGAAAGTATTTCATTGGCGCCGAAAGTTAAACCTGCGGTCAAAAGCAGGCAGCCGATTGTTGTGCTGAGGATTGCTGTTTTCATCTTAGTTTCTCCCAATTTCTATCGTTTTTCGAGTTGTGATCTTGGATCAACCTGGAGTTTTTACTCCGGGCGATGATAGGCATTTCTGCCTCCAAAAAGCGAGCAAAATCTATGGTAATTTCACTCATTTTATAACGTGTTGAAAGTGAATCGGTTCGCCCCGATCGGGTGGACGTATGGGTTCATTTAATTTCTTAAGCCGCGGCATGGATCGCTTTTTTGGATCAGGGATTGCCCGGTAATCCGGTGCCGGATTTCGATTGCACCAACCCGATGTCGGAACTGTTGATCAGCCCGTTAGCGGTGACATCTTCGCGGAAATTGCTGCCACTCACGGGTTGCCCCGATTGTGATTGGGTTTGGGCAATATCACTGGAGTTCACCAAACCGTTACCGGTGGTATCGCCTGCCAGGACACCCATTCGGGCCGACACGTTAGTTGAAGTGTTACCGGCGGTGTCGCTGACTGAGCCCAGGGTGACAGTTACAAACTGGGCATTATTGATTCCGGTCAGGTTCACGATGAATTCCTGCGGCGCTGAGCCGATCGCGCTGCTACTGATCGAGCCTGCACTGGTGGTGACCCCGGTCACGTTCGTCAGAGGGTTAGCAAACACGAATACGACGGTGAAGTTTCCGTTGGATCCGCCAGTGCGGCATTCAACGCCCGGACTTCCGCTTGATGGCAGGCCAATGTCGAACGTACCAGCGTTACCGTGAGTTTTTCGCGAGACGGCGCCGAGGAACGGGACTGACACTGCGCACGAGGCGTTCCCGGCCAGACTGTAGGTTCCGTTGCCGGTGATATCGTTTGCAATGTTTTGCGACCTCGGACCTCCATCCGGCCGCGCAAGAAATGTTCGCACGTTCAATGCGCTGAGAGCAGTGCCGGCAACATATTTGCTCGCGCCGCCGTCGATGGATTGCAGTTTCGAATTCGAGATTGTGATTACGACCAGGCCTGAGGCCACGTCATAGGTTCCGGTGTCGGCACTCCCTTTGGTGGTCGGGATGTTTGCCTGCGGGTTCGGATTCATCGGATCGAGCGCGATACCGAATTTGCCGTACTCAAATGTCAACGCCCCGTTTGCATCGCTTTTCATAGCGACATAGATCCGGTCGTAATTGGCGTCGTTTGGATCCGATGAATCGGCCCCCTGACGGTTCCACACCAGGTACCATTGACTGCTCGGCGGGGGGGATCCGGCGGTAGACGGCGCCAACTGCATTGTGAAAACCAGTTTGTTCACGCCTGCGCCGAGGAATGGTTCGGCCACAAATAATTGTCGAATGTTTACCCGCGGATCGGGCGGTGTGTTCTGGCCGGAATCATTGTCGGTGCCGTCGGGATTCAAGTCGTTCACAGCCAGGACGCCCGGAAGTTTGCATGGGCTTTCCACCGCTGTGAATGCCGGCGCGATGTCGCTGCAGTACGGTCCTTCGCCAATGCCATTGACTGCGGTGACGTGGTAGGCGTCTCCGCTTGCGAATCCTGAATCGACATATGTTGTCGTCGGGACAGTCGCGATCAACGAGAAGCTGCCGGCGCCGATCTTCCGATAAATGTTATAACCAGTAATCGCCGAGCCGCCGTTGTCTGGAACCGGCCAGGTCAAGGTCGCGGTGGTCCCGCTCTGATCAACGTTTCCCGAAACTTTAGGCGCGCCAGGTACCGCCGGTTCCGTGGGATCGAAAGCAGAAAACATCCGAGGGCCGCCACTCTGTCGGGCGATATATCCTTTGGCGGTATAATCGTTTTGGCCGCCACCCGCAGTGATCGATGGGTCGCCTGCGATACAGGCCGCGCTGACACAGCCGTCATCGTAACCGACGATGATCCGACCGCGCTTGTCGATCGTTGCATCGAAAAAGTCGAGCAAGTTGCGGCAAGCTCCGCCGCCGCAAATACCGCTTCGTTGAATTGGGTCACCAGGCGTGACGTTCTGCGTCGTCCAAGTTTGACCGCCGTCGTACGTCGTTGCGACATACAAATACCAAACACCAGGGAAGGCCGGCTCCGGGGTGCAATCTTCGCCGTTGCCGCAATGCCAGTTGTCACCACCCGTTTCGCTGCCGAAGAACGCGACTGCCGCGCGATTTGGGTCGCCGGCGATGGCAGCTTGGAATACAGAGTTAAGGACCGGTCCGCCGTTGGTGATGCTGGCGCCGACGTCAAATGATGGCGACCAGGTTGCGCCTTTGTCGTGCGACACTGCGACTTTGCATTTGCCGCTCGCGTCCTGGTAGGAAAAGTAAACCGTCCCATCACTCGCGATTGCGACGGAAGGATCGTACTGCGGAGCATTCTCGCCACGAGTGGTCGAGTCTGGAATCGGATGAACCGTCCAGGTCAGGCCATTGTCCTCCGAAACGACAACCGCCTGCATTCCTCCGTCATGCAAAAGAGTAACATCGCCGCCGCAGCCTTTGTCGGGAACGTACACTGTGCCATCGGCGGGCGAGACTTTCACGTGACCATGCAATCCCGAACAATCCGCAACCGTGAACATCGGCGCCGTGGCCGGACTGAAGGCGAATCCGCCATTGTCGCTGCGCAAACAGCGCGCCTCGGCCACACTTTGCGATGCATAATAGACTGCGTTCGGATAAACCGGACCCGGATTGGGAAGGGGCGTGTGATATCGGCCGCCACCAATTGTTTCATGATCGACATCCGACGGAATTACGCCGTCGCTTGGCAGAAACGAATCGCCATCGTTGTCGGTGATGTCGATCGTGCAGCCGGCTGGAGTCAGACCTTCGAGCTGGCCGCAGAAAGTCCTGCCAGTGTCGTGATCGGTGAAAAGAATCGGATCTCCGGCGGCGCGTGGAGTGTTTGCGCTAATCAACGGCTTGTTGTCCCATTGCGCGCCCGCAGGGGAAGAACAATCGTCCCAGGTCACTTTTGCCATCGCTGGCGAAAATCCGCCGAAGTAAAGCGAAGTGCCGCCATTCGGAATATTATTCGTGCTCCCGTCGATCTTCGTGTTGTGACTGACCGCTTCGTGCGTCCAGTTGCTGCCAACGGAGGGTTCGCCCGCGCTGTCCACAACCCCGTCCGGGGATTTGTAAGTAAAAAACCTGGGAACAAGCGCCGGTACAGGCGCGGAAGTGGTTGTCCCGGCTGGTGTTGTTCGGAGCAAGGCTGATTTTTTCTTTTTGGCTGCCTCCGCGCTGAACCCGAGCAAAATCGCCGCAGCGATCAGCAGAAAGGCGATGAAATATTTGGCGGTTGTCTTCATTGGTTCGATTGTCCTTTTCGTTTCTGGGCAGCGAATCGGATGCATCGGTTCGTGCGAATCGCTGGAGGCATCGGTGGATTTAATTTTTTCGGACCCGCGAACGGTGGCTTTCCGATCAGGGATTGCTCGGTAGTCCGGTCCCCGACTTTGATTGAACCAGCCCAATATCGGAACTGTTGATCAACCCGTTAACGGTGACATCTTCGCGGAAATTGCCGGCAGTGACGGGTTGGCCCGATTGGGATTGGGTCTGTGCAATATCGCTGGCGTTCACCGAGCCGTTACCAGTTGTGTCGCCAGCGAGAAAATTTGCCGGAACGGTGATGTCACCGGCCGCGGACACCCCATCGGTCACGCCTTGAACGGTAATCGAACAACGCGAGGCGTTCGGCACACCGGTCAAACTAATGGTCAGGTCATTTCCGGTGGTGGCTGTG
Source organism: Chthoniobacterales bacterium (assembly GCA_025934755.1). Taxonomy (GTDB): domain Bacteria; phylum Verrucomicrobiota; class Verrucomicrobiia; order Chthoniobacterales; family UBA10450; genus AV40. The sequence goes on from JAICWQ010000081.1 coordinate 5,219, forward strand.
CCGCTGACGCTGCCGCATGAAGTCGTGACTCCGGTGAAAGTCACAGGCGCGGCAAAAGTAACGACGACTTGATGGTTGCCGTTAATCCCGCCGCTTCGACACTCAATTCCAGAGGATGGCGGCAGGAGATCGATGTCGAACGGGCCGGCGAGGCCGTGTATTTTTCGCGAGACCGCGCCAACGAGAATTGGATCGAAGACGTAACCCTGGGCGACGTCGATGAGATTAAAAAACGAACCACCAATGCCGCCGATTGACGGCACAGTGTTGGCGGGCTGCCCCAAAGTCATCGTGCTGGCTGTAACTTCGTGTAATCGGTTGTCGATTGCGCCGGCTTCAGTCACGGAGGACAGCGGAACATAAATCGTAATGTTTCCGTTTTGGCCGATCGTTGACTGGCAGTTTGCGGCAGGCAGTTGGGTATTGCCCGGATAAGTCAGCCCGCCACCGCCGCCGATTAGCTCGACGGCATTCTCTCCTACGAAACAACTCAAAGCCCCGCCATTGGTCGATTCGGCATAAACATGGAAATTTTTTCCGCCGCTCGGATCGGTATTCGAAGGAACAAACCATTGGGTTGACCAGACGAGATCGACATCAGGGTCCTGCGCAACCGTCGGCGCCAAACTCAAGTTATTGAGCTGCACGAAAACTTTGTAACAAGGCGCAACCGCGGAACAGGGCGCAGTTGTTACTTTGCTCACGCTCGACGCGATGATGTCGAGCTGCGGCATGCTCGCGTTGCTGATGCCGCTGACTTCGTATTTTCCGTCGCCAGTAGGATCGATAACCGCGTTGTAAGGCGTGATTCCCGGAATACTCAGGGGCGAGCTCGCCGCATACAATCCGGTGCCGCTATTTTGATGCACATACATCGCGTGGCCTAAAACGGTGCTGACAATGTTGTTCGAATCGCCGTAACTGATTTGCGCTTCGCCTTGCGCGCCGGTGCGCATCTGGAGGAAGTCGCCTTGGGTGCGATTGCCGCACTGTCCGCCGATCAATGTTTGAATGCTGCCGGTGTGCACGTGATGTTCGCTGGCCAAAATCGGCGGGGTGAAGACGGGCGGCGAACCATGCGCATTAAGCGACTGGACCATCCATAAACTCCAAAGGCCGTTCACCGAGTCGGGGCCGTTCACGTTCTTGGACGGTGGAGTTGGCGGGACGGCTGCGGTTTGTCCGCAAGTTGGATCATTCGGATTTGAAAGAGCGGTCGTGCCGTACCAGGCAATATTCACCCGGCCGTCATCGCCCGCGTTAATCCACGCAAAAACATTGTTGTGCAGAACGCCGAGCGGCGAACCGGAGGTGTCGATCATCATCGGCGCGGACCAGGTGTTGCCTTCGTTCGTCGAAAAGGAATACATCAGCACGGTATCGCCGGTGACGTTGCCGCTTCCATCGATCGGCGCTTGCTCCCACACCGCGTAGAGATTTCCGGACTTGTCGATCGCCATCGTCGCAAAACTTCCGCCAGTTTTCGCATTCGGACCCAGGTCGGCGACCAGCAGATCGGTGCAATTCAGGCCGCTCGGATCGCTCACATTTGGGGTCGGAAGACCGAACGCGACCGGAAAACATCGACCCATCCGGATTTGGTTCAGCGAAGTGTTGTCGTGGACGACGTAAATGTGTTTCACCGCGGTCCCTAATTGGACAAATCCGCCAAGGCCATTCGGTTGTCCTGTTTTCGTCGCGACCGGGCTAATTTCGTTGTTGCCCATGATCGCTTCGTCACAACTTGCATCGGCCGTAATGTGATAGGCCGGTCCAAATTCAATGCCGGCGGTGGCGCCGAGGGCGGCAGCCGCTGGAGATCGATACATAACCAGGACATTATTTCCCGGAAGAGTTCCGGGACAATTCACCCCGCCGGGTCCCACTTCGTCATTTGTCAGGTAAATTGTGCCGCCGTTGGTCGGGTCGCCATCGACTGCATACCATTGCCGGTCGACTACAGCGTCCGGCACGCCGGTGTTGCTGCAGGTAAACGATGTGCCGAAGTCGTCGGACCGCGACGTGCTGAAATTCGCGAGGGTTAAATCGTTGAAGTAAAGATGTCCGGCGGAATCGATCGCCATTTCGGTGTCGCCCCCGCCATGACAGGTAGTAACTTTTCCTTCCAGCGGCGCCGCACCGACCACCCATTTGAATGTCTTGCCGCCATCGAGTGAATGCCAGATCCAGCTGGTGTCGGCGCTGGCTGATCCCGGAACGCTGGTGTAAATGCGGTTCGCATTTGTCGGGTCGACGCGGAGAGATTCTTCGAATCCGGTTCCGCCAATGCCCGCAATCACCGGATGACCGAAGGTTGGAGCGTTTGGCGGGAGTGCGACATTCGGATTCGGCGGGCCATCAAGTGAGGGGCCTTTGTTCTTATCGGGGTTGACGCGGTTAATAGTTAACTTTTTGAGTGCGAGTTGAAGTCCGGTTGTCCTCTCGGGTTTCGCCGGCTCGAAACTTAGCATCATCAACAGAGCGCCAGTTGTCCCCAGGATAACGGCCAGACCATTGCGCAAGGTGCGACTTCTTTTCATCGGGAGATTCATTCTAGGATAAAGCTTGCGATAATTGGGATTTTTTATTCGCCGCTCGGATGCGGCTTCGCCAAATCTCTCGCGACCTTCGAAACGGATCACATCTTGCCGGGACGCCGGGGTGCAGAAATTAATCCGCCGGCGCCGATTGCTATCAAGACGAACGTGTCTGGCTCGGGAACAGCCGCCGTTTGCTTTTGAAAACCGAAGGTTGACCGGGGTGTGCCGTCTGCGTAAATGCGCTCAAAATCTCGGGCGAAATTCGGACCGTGTTCGTGTTCTGATTATCGGGACCGTTTCGCAGCTGCAGAAACATTTGACCGGAGCGTTTCATTCGGGGCCGGTGTGAAAAAACGGGGACGGTCAGCACCGGAGCCGGCTCAGTCACCGGGGCATCGCTAACAAACTTACTTCGACGCTTCGGAGGCAACGTCACCGCGGTCGGGCGCGCGACCAGGTTCGTCGTTTCGTCCAAGTTTGTTCTCCAGGTCATGCTACCCCTGATTCGGAGAATGGCCGCCGGCTGGCTGTATCCCCGCCAAAGATCTCCGGCCCGGGGCGACTCGTTGATTTGTCAGGGAGCGGATGCTAGGTAGCAGCGGCCCGAACTTCGCAATCGGACGAATCCGTCCGACGGGCGGACCGGACGGGCAACTATTTCGAAATGGCTGAAAGAAATTATAAGGACACGCTGAATTTGCCCCGGACTGATTTTCCGATGAAGGCAAACCTGCCGGCGCGTGAGCCGGAACTGCTGAAAAAGTGGAATGAGATGGGGCTCTATCAGCAGATCCAAAAAGCGCGGGAAGGCCACGAGCTTTTCGTTCTTCACGACGGCCCGCCCTTTGCCAATGGCGATGTCCATATGGGCACGGCGCTCAATAAAATCCTGAAGGATTTGGTGGTGAAATCTCAAACCATGCTCGGAAAAAGAGCGCCCTATGTCCCGGGCTGGGACTGCCACGGCTTGCCGATTGAATACAAAGTGGTCAGGGAATCGCGCGATCTATCGCCGCTCGAAGTCCGGAAACGGTGCGACGCGTTCGCGAGAAAATATGTCGATATTCAACGGCAGCAGTTCAAACGCCTTGGTGTGCTCGGCGATTGGGAGCACCCCTACCTCACCCTCGATCCCAAATATGAAGCGGAGATTCTGCGCGCGTTCGCGGTGTTCGTTGAAAAAGATCTCGTTTACCAATCGAAGAAACCCGTTTTCTGGAGCACGGGCGCCCAAACCGCGCTGGCCGAAGCGGAAGTCGAATACCAGGAGCGCGATGACACTTCCGTGTACGTGAAATTTCCAATCGTAGGTGGAAAGCGTTCTCCGAACGCGTCGGGTGTAGATCTCCCGCCGAATACATCGATTGCGATTTGGACCACAACCCCATGGACCTTGCCGGCCAATCTCGCGATCGCGGTTGATCCGAAGGAGGTTTACGTCGTCCAGGAATTTCGCCGAGACGGCGTTGCCGAAACGCTGTTGATTGCCGACAAACTCGTCGCCCAATTTTGCGCGAACACGAAATTTGAGCCGACGGGCGAACCGCTGGCCTCTTTTCCGGGCGCAAACATCGACCAGATCAAAGCACGCCATCCGTTTCTGGACCGCGAAGCAATCGTGTTGATCGCGGATTTCGTGACCATGGACAGCGGCACCGGCGCAGTTCACATCGCCCCGGGGCACGGCGAAGATGATTACAACCTTGGTCGCGCAAACAAGCTGCCGATTCTATCCCCGGTCGACGATCACGGGAAACTAACTGACGAGGCCGGCGTTCCCAGTTTGACCGGTAAATATGTTTTCGATGCGAACGGCGACGTGGTGAATTTGCTTCGCGACCATGGCAATTTGTTAGGCGCGCGAAATTTTCACCATAGCTATCCCTACTGCTGGCGTTCCAAAACCCCGATCATCTTTCGCAACGTCGAGCAGTTTTTCATTCGGATCGACGAGCTTCGGCCGCGCGCTCTCGAAGCGATTCACAACGAAGTGAGATGGGTCCCGGCCTGGGGCGAGAACCGGATCGCCGGCACGGTGGAATCCCGGCCCGATTGGGTGATCTCGCGTCAACGCAGCTGGGGCGTTCCGTTGCCGGTTTTTTATTCTCCGGAAGGCAAACCCATTCTGGACGCGAAAGTCATTCGCAAACTTGCCGATCTCGTCGCCGCGCGCGGCTCGAATATTTGGTTCGAATTGAGTGATGCCGATCTGGCCAAAGAGCTTGGCTTGCCGGCGGGGACCACCAAGCGCAACGACACGATTGACGTTTGGATCGACAGCGGCGTTTCGCATCAGGCGGTTTGCGCGCTTCATCCCGAGCTGCGCGATCCGGCCGACATGTATTTGGAAGCCACTGATCAACATCGCGGCTGGTTTCAGTCGTCGCTCATGACCAGTATCGCGCTGAAAGATCGAGCGCCTTACAAAATTTGCGTGACCCACGGATTCGTCGTGGACGTTGACGGAAAGAAAATCTCGAAGTCGGGAACCTACGACAAACCGATGGATGCCGGCCACTTTGTTGGCAAGCACGGCGCCGATCTGGTCCGGCTGTGGGCGAGCAGCATCGATTACACCGACGATGTTCCGTTCTCGGAGGAAATGTTCACTCGTCTGGGTGACACCTACCGCCGGATCCGGAATACGTTGCGGATCTTGTTAGGCAACTTGTTTGATTTCCCTGTTGGGCCGCCGGAAGTGGCATTGGCGTCTCGCCAATCGTCTTCAAGACATCGGCTGGAAGCCGATGCCACGTCCGAGACCGACCCTATAAATTTAACTCTGGTTGACCGATGGATTCTGGGACGCCTCGATGAAGTGATCCGGGAATGTCGGGCCGCTTACGAAGCGTTCGAATTTCACAAGGTGTATCACATCTTGAACCAATTCTGTGCCGTCGATCTCAGCAGTCTCTACGTCGACATCACCAAAGACCGAATGTATTGCGATGAGACTGGTTCTCCTCGCCGTCGCGCGGCCCAGGCGGCAATGCGCGAAATTTTCACAGCGCTTTGCCGGTTGCTCGCGCCAGTGCTCGCTTTTACGGCCGACGAAGCTTGGAGCTACGCGACGACCGATCACTCGGTTCACTTGGAGGAGTTTCCAAAAACGCAGGATCGCGGCAACGAAGCGATCGAACAAGTTGCGGAATTACTGAAACTGCGAGCGGTAATCGGGCAGGCAATCGAAAAGGCCAGGCAGGAAAAATTGATTGGCAACGCCTTGGAAGCTGCCGTGGTTTTGCAATCGAGTTCCGAAGTCACCAACCAGATCGACAAAACCGAGCTCGAGGAGTTTTTTATTCTCAGCGATTTGACCATCGAACCGGGGAAGGAAACCGGAGCGACCGTGACGAAAACAGCTTATCTGAAATGCGCCCGGTGCTGGCGGCATCGCGAATATGTTGGCAAGAGCAAAACGCATCCGGACTTGTGCGATCGGTGTGAAGGAGTCGTGACGAAGATGGCTGGGCCCCGTTGAATCGTTAAATCGATGAATCGCGAATCGTCAAAATCAGTCGCCGATGTAACGATGTGATGATGTAAGAATCACGATCTGCCGCATGAAATATATTCTTTTCCTTTCCCTTCCGCTTTACGCGCTCGACCGGTTGACCAAATACCTGGTTATCGATTCGATCGATCCGGATCGGCCAATCATCGTCCTGCCTAATTTCTTTCACCTGGTGAACATTACCAATACCGGCGCGGCATTTGGCTCGTTCAGGAACAACAACACTTTTTTCATCGCCATCTCATGCGTCGCCGCCGTGCTGGCGCTGATTCTTCTTCTCGCCCGGCCAAAATCGGCCGATGCCAGATCGATCTGGTTGATATCGAATCGCTGGCGCGATATCTCACTGGCCTTGCTCCTGGCCGGGGTCCTTGGAAACCTGACCGACCGCCTGCTTTATGGCCACGTGATCGATTTCCTGTTGTTCGATCTCCACCTGCCGCTCGCCCACCCGTGGCCGGCATTCAATGTGGCCGATTCCTGTATCTGCATCGCCGTGATTTTCTTCATTATCCATTCGTTTCGAACGGAGAAGAAAACGCCAACGCCTGCCTAGGCAGGGGCGATTGACCGCAATCGCCCGCTCAGTGATGCTGGCTAAGACGGGCGGTTCGGTGAACCGCCCCTGCCTGTTATGAAAATGTCGCTCATGGAGAAGACGGCGCGGGAAATCGCGAAACGTCTGCGCGAGCACGGTCACATGGCCTGTTTCGCCGGTGGCTGTGTTCGCGACATGGTGCGCGGCCTGGCTCCGAAGGATTTCGACATCGCGACTAACGCGACGCCGGATCTCGTCCAGAAAATCTTTCGGCACACTTACGCAGTCGGCGCGCACTTCGGCGTCGTGGTCGTAGTGGAGGATGGAATGAATTTCGAAGTCGCGACCTTTCGTTCAGACGGCGTCTACCTCGACCACCGGCATCCCGTCGAGGTGCAGTTTTCTTCGCCGGAGGAAGACGCGAAGCGCCGGGATTTCACGATTAATGGAATGTTTTTCGACCCCGAAAAAAACGAGGTGATCGATTTTGTCGGCGGACGCGACGATATCGAGGCCAAACTGATTCGAGCCATTGGAAAACCGCGAGACCGGTTCGGAGAAGATCGTCTGCGAATGTTGCGGGCGGTTCGTTTTGCAACGGTTCTAGGTTATCAGATCGA
>JAICWQ010000193.1 GCA_025934755.1 Chthoniobacterales bacterium
AGCGACGCCGCCATCAAGTCGCTGCACGCCTATGCTGATTGGCTCGAGAATCGTCTGCCCACCATGCCGGCCTTCGCCCCAATGGGCGAAGCGAACTACAACTACTATCTCAAGCACGTCTTGCTCTTGCCCTTGGACGCCCGCGAGGTTGAAACAATCGGCCGGGTTGAGAATGCCCGTTATCGCGCGCTGGAAGCAATGCTGCCCGATCCAAAACTGGCCGATCCCGATCCGAAGCGGGCCGCGAATATCCCGGCCGACCAGGCTGCCTTTCTCAAAGCGTATGAAAGCCGGGAAACGGAAATGATTCATTTCCTGAAGGAACACAAACTCGTGACCATCCCTGATTATCTCGGCCGGTTTGAGATTCGACAGTTGCCGGAAGCGTTCAAACCGACGAGTCCCGGTGGCTTCATGAATCCGCCCGGCGTTTACGACAAGGACCCAACCGGTTTCTATTTCATTCCGACCTACAATCCGGAATCGAGAAACTTTTATATCAGGGCCGCGATCGAAGATCCGCGACCGATTCTCGGGCACGAAGGAATACCGGGTCACTTCCTGCAGCTTTCAATCGCAAACCATTTGAGTGATGAAATCCGGCGACAACATGAAGACGGCGTCTTCGTGGAAGGCTGGGCGCTCTACGGGGAAGAAATGTTAATGCGGACCGGCCTTTATCCGGAAAACTCTCCCGCGCAGGGACAAATTTTGCGATTGTCGCGTTATCGCGGGGCCCGGATCGGAGCGGACGTGAATTTGCACACCGGCAAATGGACCTTCGACCAAGCGGTAAAGTATTTCATGGAGGCGGGCGGACTCGATCACGAAGCGGCGGAGGGTGAAGCGGCCGGGGCGGCGGCAAGTCCGCATCAAAAAATCAGCTACATCATCGGGAAGTGGCAGATCATGAATCTCCTCGGCAAATACAAAGATCGACAAGGCGACAATTTCCGGCTCGGACAATTCCACGACGATTTGATCAAGAACGGAAGCCTGCCGCTGTCGATTATCGAATGGATTCTTTTGGACGACGACACAGCGATAAAAAAAGTGATGAGTGACAAGTGATGAGTGACAAGCGGCTGCAAAGATTTCTCCTCAACATCTCAACTCCTCAACGTCTCAACCTCTTCCTGCTGGTCACTTGTCACTTGTCACTTCTTGGTTGCGCCGGCAGCAGTCATCCCCGGTTGATTAGCCCGAGCGAAGGACCTCCCTCGCGACGTTATCTCGAACTTTATTCCGAGAAACAGATTGCAACGCTGCATTTTCCGGCAGGCGTATACACTTTGGACGCGGTCGATAAAATTGGTTACTACTATCGCGCGCCGCGCAAAATTGCCGAGCGCGCCGGACAAGGTTCGGTTTGGCGCGACGGCGGCATTTTTGTAAGCAAGCGAGAGCCCCAAAAGCTGCGCGGCTATATTTTTCGCGCCGGGACGGTCACTCATATTGGCAATCTGTCCCGCGTACGGCATCGCTTTGTCGGAGAGGACATCCCGGCGGAAAGCGGATTGTGACCGGGCGCATTTGGTTCTTGAGGCAGGGGCTCTTGCCCTAGCGGCCCGCGGGCGATTGGGGGCAATCGCCCCTACCAGGCCTGTTTCCTGCTCAGCACCTGTCTGTAAGCATGGAACACCAAACTCATTCAGCCCTCGAGCGCGAAATCGAGAAGGCCGAAGTTCTCAGCGGAATTCGGCACGCCCTTGATCTGAGTTATCGCCGCATGTGCCAGGTTGCACGGGCGGATTGGGAACGATTGTTCGGCAGCAATCCTGCCGACGCCTGCGTTACCGTTCGAATTCACACGAGTCCATCCACTGCGACCCGCGGCTCGGGTTTTCTCAAATCGCGAAGACAGCCCGTTTCGAAATCGCGGGTCAAAGCTTCGCTGACGCGCTTCGCGCACTAAGCCCGCCTATTTGCTGGTCACGCCGTAGCCGTTGGCGAAGGCGAATTGACCTTTTCGTGACCGAGAACGTTGGCAACGGTCAATCGCTCCGCCGGTGGCCTGAATCCGGCCACGAAATCCTGGAAGCGCTCAGAAAAAAGATTGTGCCGGACCTTCCAATAAAATCCCAAACCCGGGGTGGCGAGATAATGTTCGTAGAGATTGGCCCAGCCCCGCCAAATCGATTCGTCCATCAAGCCGTAGATGAAGTGAAAGTGAATCGTCTCCATCGCTTTCAGAAATTGAAACGCAAAATGGAAGAATCGCGCTTTGTCTTCAGTGGACAGGGCATCGAGATTTTCCAGACCGGTAATCCAAATTCGATTATTCTCCGCATTCTCCGCAAACGGGCGGGTCACGTCGCGCAGGGCGGTGGTCGCGGCATCCTGGGCGGAGAGTCTGGCGATCCGCGTGCTCCGATGAACTTGGACGCCGAGATACCAAAGCGAAGCGACAACCGCGGAGGAGCTAACCAGTTGCGCGACGGCGTTGATCGCTTCCCAGTTCATGGTTCTTTTCGTCTCTGACCTGGGACTTGTGACCTCTGTTTGCTTATCACTTGGGTTGGTCCGCCACTCTCAAACGATTTGTCGCGAGTATGCCGGGAAATTTATTCTTCATGGGTGTTGCTCGGCAACGACTGAATTAAATCCTGTTCATCTTGTCGACCATTCTCCAAGCTGCGCGACCATGAAGATACGCACTCTCACAATTGTCGCACTAACTTGCAGTCTCACAGGAGTTTGCCTTGCCCAGAGTTCACCGGCAACCAGGACCACCGGTGGAAGCACCGCCCCTTATAACGAAGGTCCGGTTTGGGCGCTGACCATGATCAAAACCAAAACCGGACTCTCCGATGAATACTTTAAACAAATCACTGGCACGGTGAAGCCGGTCTACGACGAAGCGAAAAAGCAAAAGATCATCCTCGATTACAAGATTCTCGATGGCGATGCATCCGACGCTCACGACTTCAATATTCTTATCATGGTGGAGTATCCCAACATGGCCGCGTTCGACGGTCTCCGTGACAAGATGGACCCGTTGATTGCCAAAGCGATGGGATCGGAAGACCAACGCAAAGACATCGAGGTCAAACGCCTCGACATTCGGGAGATTCTCGGCACCAAAACGATGCGCGAAATCACATTGAAATAGGAACCAGACAGGATTTACAGGATTTAGAGGATTGAAAGTAAAGAATCGATTTTATCCTGTTAATCCTGTCGATTGGAAACCCAGGGAAGCGCGTCGAGATCGACGTTGCCGCCAGTCAAAATAATTCCAACGCGCTTGCCGGCCATGCCTGCCGAGCCGAAGCCCAGCGAAGACGGGCGATCGGCGATCGCTGCGAAGGGAACGGCTGCCGACGGTTCCACGATGATCTTCATCGTCTCCCAAATGGTACGCATCGCGGAAATGATCGCGTCTTCAGTGACCGTCACCACATCGTCAACGTAACGCTGAACGATCGGGAAGGTTTGCTCGCCGACGTTCGTGCGCAAGCCATCGGCGATGGTAAATTTCTTCTCCGTGACAATCCGTTTTCCGGCACGAAACGATTGCGCGGTGTCGTCGGCATTCGCAGGTTCGGCGGCAATCACATTGATTTTCGGCCGTATGGATTTTGCCGCGACCGCGGCGCCGGAAAGCAAACCGCCGCCGCCGACCGGACACATGATCACATCCAGCTCTGCGTCTTCGACGAATTCGAGCGCAGCTGTCCCCTGCCCTGCCATTACATCCTCGTTTTCGAACGAATGAATCAGCGTCGCTTTCGTCCTGGCGATCACACCGGCACAGGCGGCTTCGCGCGCCGCGTCGTTTGGTTCGCAGAAAACAATGTCAGCGCCGAAACTTTCGACTGCGCGGACTTTCACTTTCGCCGAATTCCTGGGCATGACGATATGGGCCGGAATGCCGCGAAGTTTGGCCGCCCGGGCCAGGGCAGTTCCGTGATTGCCCGACGAATGCGTGGCCACGCCGGGTTTCGCCGTTTCGTCATCAAGCGAAAAGACCGCATTGGTGGCGCCGCGTGCCTTGAACGCTCCAATCTTTTGAAGGTTCTCGCACTTAAAAAATAATTTCGTCTGCGTCGCGTCATCCAGTCGCGAGCTGGTCAGGATTGGCGTGCGATGAATGTAGGGACGGATCCGTTGGTGAGCCGCTCGAATGCGATCGAGGTCGAGTGACATTTGATTGCTATTGTAGGGCAAGCGCTCCGCTTGCCAAATTCGAGAAAGAGTAAGACTAAGAGCAGCAGAAAGAGTTCAAATGGACCCGTACGCAAAGCGGACCGAACGCCGAGTCGGAGCAAACCGCCCGAAGATTTCGCATTTGCCGGCCGAGGCCGATCATCGCACCCGCAAGGATCGACAACGCGAGAAGCAGGCGGTCATTGATCA
>JAICWQ010000140.1 GCA_025934755.1 Chthoniobacterales bacterium
AATTGGTCCTTCGTCATTTTGTTGTAGTTCTTTTGCGGGTCGCGCAATTCCACCCGGGTGCGCGAGGCCTGGGCGAGCGACGTTTCCAATGTCATGATTTTCTTCGCATCCTCGCCTGTTTTCGCCGCCGGCTCGCCCAACAGCGTCAGCATTTTTGCCACGTGCGCGACGTAGGCATTCCGCAGTTTTTTCGAAGCGTCGTCCGTCTTGGTGTAATAATCACGGTCCGGCATTCCCAGTCCACCCTGCACCGCGTGCGCAATCTCGCGCGTGCTGTCCTTGTCGTCCTGACCGGAGCCGAAGTTAAAAAACGCGTTCACCCCGATCATGTGCAGGTGCGCGATTTCTTTGAGTACGTCGTTGCGATCTTTTAGCGCGTCAATCTTCGCCAATTCATCCTGCAATGGCTTTACCTTCATCGCTTCGATCGTTTTCTCGTCCATGCCGCTGGCGTAGTAATCGCCGACTTTTTGCGTGGTGGGATCGCTCGCTTTTGTTTGGGCCGCTTTCTCCGCGATCTGGTGGAGCGCGTCGTTGTTGCGCTCGATCAGCTCATTGAAGCTGCCCCACCGAGTCTGGTCCGGCGGAATCTGCGTCCGTTTGATCCAACCGCCGTTCGCGTACTCAAAGAAGTCGTCCGCGGGCTTGACCGAGGTGTCGAAGTTCGATTCGTCGATCGGTTTCGTATTTTCATCGGCTTTCGCTTGCGCAGTGGCATCGCCGCCCTTTGCTCCGGCACTGGGGACCGGCGCGGGATTTGTTTGAGGACCGGGTTTCTTCGCGTCAGTCCGCGGTTTGCCGGTTGGCGGAGTTTTTTCCGGTTCAGTCTGCGCGGAGAGCCCAAACCCCATGGCTAGAGTCAAAACCGAAACGAAAAAGAACGATTTCTTCATTCGATCAACAAACTCGAACGCTCCCGCTTGTCCAGTTCCTCAGGGGGAGATTTCTCTCACCTGTTATTGTGGAGGCAGCCGTCTCGGCCGCAACTTGGTTTCGCTTTAACCAAGAAGGTCACGAAGCACGCGAAGGGCTACATCATTTCGACGATGTTGTAGAGGCGCTTGGGCCAAGCGCCTGTCTACGAGTTCGGTGCTTGAGAACAAGCACCGCTACAACCGTCCCGGGTTTTCCATTGCCTTGACGGCGGACGCGCGTACCGTTGCGCCTACCAAACCATTCATTATGAAAAAATCCTTGAGTTGCGCAGTTGCAGTATTGTTGACGGGAATCTCCCTTTCGTTCGCCAAGACGCCGGACACCGATGCGATCAAAGCGAAGGAGACCGCCGCCTGGCAGGCGTTCAAAGACAAGAAGGCCGACGATTTCAAAAAGGTCGTCGATAAAGATTTCAAAGGCGTTTACGCCGACGGCTTGTCCAACATGGCGAAAGAAATGTCCGACATGGGCAAATGGGACATGAAATCGTTTACCATCGGCGATTTCACATCCTTTTCCGACGAGAAGGACGTGATCGTGACCACTTACACGATAAAACTCGAAGGCACTTTCGGTGGCCAGGACATGGCCGGCACTTACAACTGCGGCTCGGTCTGGAAACAAGAGAACGGCAATTGGCTGGCGATTTTCCACACCAACGTGAAGCAGGAAGCGGCGAAGTAACAGGTAGCGGCGATTGACCTCAATCGCCACAACTCGGAGCGAAGAGGGAGAGGTGAGGGCGAAGCGCGAAATGCGAAGGGCGAAATGCAGAATGCAGTCTGTCTGATCGCTGACCTGTGACCTGTGATCTGTGACCGCTCGATTTCCTAAACCGTGCCGCCGGCTTCGCTAGACTCATTCGCAGACTCACAGCCTCCCGTCGTAAAGTTCGTTCCTACGAACCGTTGATCGCTGACCCCTGATCTGTGATTTCCAATCTCGTCACTTGGCTGTCGCGTCGTAGCCTTGGCGAAGGCGGATCATCGCTAATTTTTACTTTTTACTTCTCAATTTTGACTTAGCGTAGCGAAGAAGCGGGGGAGCCGGATGGCTGAGAGGTCCGACGTTTGCGAGTGTTGAAACGTTCAGCACCGATAAGCGAGGCGATTAGGCCGAGCGTGGGTGAATCGAGCCTGCGAGAAGCAGTGCGAGATGGCCGTAGCCCGGAAGGGCGAGCATCGGGAGATGCGAGGCAGTGCTGGCGCAGAGATAAAGCAAAATGGACGACCCCTTGAACCTGATGCGGGTAATGCCGACGCAGGGAGAGTGCGAGCCGGACTGGCCTCTTTCCAGATGATCCCCTGACTTTTCTAGACAGGGTTTACAGGATTAACATGAGCAAGGCAGGATCGATTGGAAACCACGAAACCAGGAAAGGATTTCTGGTCAGACCTTCCTTCGTGGGTTCCTGGCTTTCGAATTCAATCTCTTCTTATGCCTAAGCACGGATTACACCGATGTCACAGATACGAAGAATGAAGAGACCCGCTAAACACGCAAATGGAGGCGAATAAATGAAAGTTCAAGAGCATCTATTGAATTCTGATCCGTCTAAATCCGCAATATCCGCGGTTAGGATAGCTTTATTTTTTAGACACGAATTTCACGAATAAGCACGAATCTTTTCTTTAACCACGAATTACACGGATGAAAACGGATAAGCCAGACGGTGTTCGCAATAACCACGGCCAGGTAGGGGCGATTGCCCCCAATCGCCCGTCCGGTTCTCAACTCGCCGGCGAAGATGACGCGATGCCCAACAGTCGTCGCGTTTACGTCGGCGGCGCTTTGCATCCCGACATCCGCGTGCCATTCCGCGAAATCTCTCTCGCGCCGACCAAAACCATGTCAGGCGAGATCGAAATCAACGAGCCGGTCCGGGTTTACGACACCAGCGGCCCCTGGGGAGATCCGAGCGTGACGCTCGACCCGGTTCAAGGGCTGCCGCGCTTGAGACAGAATTGGATTTTGAAACGCGGCGATGTCGAAGAAATCGACGGCCGCGAGGTGAAACCAATTGATGACGGCTATCTGTCCGTTGCGCATGCTGAGCATGCGACCGAAAAACGCCCGACGTCCAACGCTCAACGCCCAACGTCGAATGGAAATGGCCGGAAATCACCGGTCACAAGTCACAGGTCAGGGACGACGAAACCATTGCGCGCGAGCGCCGGTCATCCGGTCACGCAGTTGTGGTACGCACGTCACGGAATCATCACGCCGGAGATGGAATACATCGCGATCCGGGAGAATCTCGGACGCGAAGCGCAGAGATCACAAGTCAGCGATCAGCCGTCAGAAAATCCGGACAGCGCACGAGATGCCAGTCCGGCTCGGAGCGCGCGTGCTCGGGTCGGCGCCTCGCCGAGTGGTGAGAACTCGTCACCCGTCACCCGTCACTCGTCACTGGCGCGAAACGACTTGTCGTTTCGGCATAGTGGCTCCGAACCAATTGGCAATTGGAAATCGGCAATTGGCAATGAAATAACCCCAGAGTTTGTTCGAAGCGAAGTGGCTCGTGGCCGAGCGATCATTCCGGCCAACGTCAACCATCCCGAATCCGAGCCGATGATCATCGGCCGCAATTTTTTGGTGAAGATCAACGCCAACATCGGCAACAGCGCGGTCGCGTCGTCGATCGAGGAAGAAGTCGAGAAGATGCGTTGGGCCACCAAATGGGGCGCGGACACGGTGATGGACCTCAGCACCGGCAAGAACATTCACGCCACCCGGGAATGGATTATTCGCAATTCGCCCGTGCCCATCGGCACCGTGCCGATTTATCAGGCGCTCGAAAAAGTCGGCGGCCGGGCCGAGGAACTGACGTGGGATATATATAGAGACACCCTGATCGAACAGGCGGAGCAGGGGGTCGATTACTTCACCGTCCACGCCGGGGTACTATTAAGATACATCCCGATGACGGCCCGCCGCGCCACCGGCATCGTCTCGCGCGGCGGGTCGATCATGGCCAAGTGGTGCCTGGCCCATCATCAGGAAAGTTTTCTCTACACAAAGTGGGACGAAATCTGCGAGATCATGGCCGCCTACGACGTCAGCTTTTCCATCGGCGACGGGCTCCGGCCGGGATCAATCGCCGACGCGAACGACGAAGCGCAGTTCGCCGAACTTTACACCCAGGGCGAGCTGACCAAGCGCGCCTGGGCGCAACATGTGCAGGTGATGAACGAAGGCCCGGGCCACGGCCCCATGCACCTGATCAAAGAGAACATGGAGAAACAACTCGAATGGTGCGACGAAGCGCCGTTCTACACTTTGGGCCCGTTAACGACCGACATCGCGCCCGGCTACGATCACATCACCAGCGCGATCGGCGCGGCGATGATCGGCTGGTACGGCTGCGCCATGCTTTGTTACGTCACGCCGAAAGAACATCTCGGGTTACCGAATAAGAAAGACGTCAAAGACGGCGTCATCGCCTACAAGATCGCCGCCCACGCGGCCGATTTAGCCAAAGGCCATCCCGGCGCGCAATATCGCGACAACGCCATCAGCAAAGCGCGTTTCGAATTTCGCTGGCAAGATCAATTCAATCTTTCGCTCGATCCCGAAACTGCGCGCGAGTTCCACGACGAAACCCTTCCCCAAGAAGGCGCTAAATCGGCTCATTTTTGCAGTATGTGTGGACCGCATTTTTGCTCCATGAAAATTACTGAAGATGTCCGCAAGTACGCAGCTGAGCACGGCATGTCGGAACACGATGCTTTGCAGAAAGGCATGGAGCAAAAGGCCAGCGAGTTCAAACAATCCGGAGCGGAGGTATACGCGAAGGCATGATCGATTTGTCTCGTCACTGGTCACATGTCACTCGTCACTTCCCCTTCATGTGTGGACCTCACTTCTGTTCGATGAAGATCACCGAGGACGTACGCAAGTACGCGGCACAGCAGGGGATTGCAGAAGAAACGGCCATTGAAGAAGGATTGAAACAGAAGGCAACGGAGTTCACGAAGACGGGCGCGGAAATCTACGCGAAGACCTGATGCTGTAGCGGCGGCCGTGTCGGCCGCATTACTATCCAATGCCTGACGAACCCTCCGCGATCCCGCTGGCGGACGTCCTTCGCGCTGCGAACGAACTTGTTTCGGCTGGGCTGATCGAAGATTACGCGCTCGGCGGCGCGCTCGCTGCAATTTACTACGTTGAACCTTTCACGACTTACGATGCCGATATTATTTTCGTCGCGTCGGACAAGACGTTGAGCGTCGGAATTCCTGCGATTTATTCGTACCTCCAGTCGAAAGGTTGGCGTGTCGAACGCGAGCATCTTCTCCTGAAGGATTTCCCCGTCCAGTTCCTCGCTGCGTCCGGATTGACCGAAGAGGCGGTGCGCAAGGCGAAGCCAATCGAATACGACGGCGTACCTGCAAAAGTCTTTCGCCCTGAGTACATCATCGCGATCGCAGCGAGCGTGGGCCGACACAAGGATTTCGCGCGGATCGAGCAGTTGCTAAAGCAAGCCAAGATCGACAAGTCGTTACTGGACGACGTTCTTCGTCGGCATAACTTGAAATTGCCAACAAAATGAAACCTGAAATGCGTCGGAAGCTCGCGCAGTTGCCATTCGAGGAAAAGATTCGCAAGGTTGGGGAACTGATAGGGCTTCGTCGGAAAATTAAGACAGAGAATGCCTCGGACGACGCGGCGCTGCTCATATCGCTCGATAAGGCCGCGGCTGAACTTGATGCTGGCAAAGGCATCCCTATCGCGCGCGTCCAAGAGAACATTCGCGAGTGGGCAAAAGACTCAAAAAAATGATTCTGCTGTTCTGCTCCTTCCGGCGTCTGGTTTTCGATTTCCCCAATTCCTTCGACCTCTCATCTCTCAACCATCAACCATCGACTTTTCTGGTCACTCGTCACATGCCTGCCCGCCGTAGGCTTGGCGGAGGAGGATCACCCGTCACTGCTTTCGCAGATGACATTCAAAGTCACCCGCAGGGCGAACGGTTCGGGGCCGAACTTTACGGCGGGAGGCTGCGAGCTTTTGCGAGTCGGTCTAGGGAAGCCGGCGACTCGGTTTTGGTGAATAACGAGATCGGCCGGGCCTGGCGAACCCGTCAAGACGTCCGCAAATACGCAGCCGAGCAGGGAATCACAGAAGAAACGGCAATCAAACAAGGATTGAAACAGAAGGCAACGGAGTTCGCAAAGTCCGGTTCCGAGGTTTACGCGAAGACGTGATTCGGTAGGGCGAGACTCCGTCGAGCCGGTTTTTGTAGAGGCGGCCGTGTCGGCCGCATAATCCACATTGTTTCGCGCATGTCGGCTTGATATTCTGTCGGTCGATTCCAACTTCGAAGGAGGAAACATCATCATGCTTCATCTGATTTGGTACATCATCGTTGGTTTGATCGCTGGGTGGGCTGCGAAATCGCTCATGCACATGCACATGAGTATTATGTGGACGATCGGGCTCGGGATCGTCGGTTCAATTGTCGGCGGTTTGGTGACGCACATCTTTTCCCGTCCCGCGCCCGGCGCGCGATTTCATCCCGCCGGAATCATTGTATCGATCCTCGGCGCATTGCTGGTGCTGTGGCTCTGGCACCACTTCAAGCTCCACATTCCCGCTGGATAAAATAATAGTTCAGGCTTATGCGCGCAGTTCCCCTCGTATTGTCGATCTTGCTGTGCAGTAGCATTGTCTCGCTGGCTGCCTCGAATGCTAGCAACTCGGGTGTGCCCGGCGGTTGGTCGGCACTGCAGTACGACAACTACGGCAACGATCTGCTGAATAAAAACAAGCCCGTCGAGGCCAGGAAGTACTTTGATGCCGCGATCCGCATCGAGCCGACTCGATGGACGGCTTATTACAATCGCGCTACCGCATTTCGTCTGGAGAAAAACTGGAAGGCTGCGATCAACGATTTGAACCAAACGCTTCGATTTCAACCCGCGTTTTTTCAGGCGAGCTGGGATCGCGCGCTCACCTATGAGTCGATGGGTGACTATACCAGCGCGATCAAGGAATTGAGTTCACTGGCCAAACTCACTTATCAAGTGGCCGAGCCTTACCAGATGGCGCTGGTCTTGAACCAACGGGCATGGATTCGCGCAACTTGTTCGAACGCATCATTTCGAGACGGGAAAACTGCAGTGGAAGACGCCAAGAAGGCTTGTGATCTGGTGAAATGGAAACGCGCTCAATACATAGACACCCTGGCCGCTGCTTCTGCGGAAGCCGGCGACTTTGATTCGGCCGTCCGTTACGAACAACAGGCGATCGACCTCAGTCGATCCGGAAAGGACGACAGCATTCAAAAGACCGGAAGTATTGGAGGCGACAAGCTGGCCGTTATGATGGCGAACAAATTGCAGCAATCTCTACCTAGTTATTTCAAACGACTCGAAATGTACAAACAACATCACCCATATCGCGACAGCTCCACGAAGTGAGGATCAGGGAAATGTTTAATGTTTAGGTACGACCCCAATTGCCTTTTCCTCACCTCTCCCACGGTCACTGGTCACATGTTACTGGTCACTTCCCTTAATGCCTTTTCGCAACGCTCGAGTAGCCGCGGCGCTTCCATTCGCTTCGCCCACTTCGCGAAGGCCGCGGTCGCGCCGTGCCAGCGCAGTGTCTCGACTTTCTTAAAGAGCGGCGCATCGGTACGCAGGGTCGCGAGTTTCTTGAAGAGCAGTGCGAGCTTTTGCTGTTTGCCGAGAAGGTCCGGCGGGAGGTTTTCGATCTGACCGTAGCGATTCAAAAGCTGCGCGGCGGTCCGGGCGCCGATCCCGGGAATGCCAGGATAACCGTCGGCCGCATCGCCCACGAGCGCGAGCAGGTCCGGGATCAGCGGCGGATCGACGCCGAACTTTTCGCGTACCCCAGCCGCATCGCGAATCGTTTTGCGCCGGCCATCGATCTGTACCACGCGCGTCCCTCGCACGCATTGCGCCAGATCTTTGTCGGGCGTCCAGATGGCGACTTTCTGCACCTTCTTGTCCTTCGCCGCGAGATGTGCGGCTGAAGCGAGGGCATCATCGGCTTCGAGTTCGATCATCGGCCAGACCACAACGCCCATCGCCGTGAGCGCCTCCTCGAGCGGATGGAACTGCGCGAGCAACGCGGGCTCGATGCCGGCGCCGGTCTTGTAGTCCGCCCAAAGCCGATTGCGAAACGACTCGATGACGTGATCGGTAGCAACGCCGAGGTAGGTGTCACCGTTCTCGATCATTTGGAGAACGGTCTGGAGCACGCCGACAACCGCGCCGTAAGGGCGGTCTTTGCCTTTTGTAAACCGGCGCAAACCGTAGAAGTGACG
>JAICWQ010000118.1 GCA_025934755.1 Chthoniobacterales bacterium
CAGAACCAAGCTCCATCGGAGCGGCATTTCGCGGATTTAGTCGATTGGCTTCAAAACCTACCGCCCATCGAATGAAATCTCATACCCGAAGCTCCGAAGGAGCAAAATGTTTATAGTTCAGTCGTTAACCCCCAGAACCAAGCTCCATCGGAGCGGCATCGCGGATTTATTCGATTGGCTTCAAAACCTGCTGCCCATCGAATGAAATGTCATACCGGCAGCTCCGAAGGAGCGAAATGTTTATAGTTTTGTTGTTAACCTCAGAACCAAGCTCCATCGGAGCGGCATTTCGCGGATCAGTCGATTGGTTTGAAAACGTACCGCTTATCGAATGGAATGTCATGCCGATTCAAAAATTCCAAATATTCTTGATGAAATGTTTTGCGGCGGTGGTGCTGTTCTTGATTGTCGATGTAACTGATCACAGCGTTGAGGTGTGATTGCGAAACTGAAAACGCGCCGAAACCTTCTTGCCAGGAGAATCGGCAGCCAATCCACCGTTGCATATTGATATAGTTCGTCGAACCGGTTTTTATTTTCCCGAGCAGCTCGGAAACTGATTCGGTCGGTTTTAATCCGAGGAGAACATGCGCGAGGTCTGGCATGCAATTGATCGCGATTAGCTTTTGTTGTCGCTGCCTGACAATTCCACCGTGGTATTTCTGTAATTCCTCTTTGAAGCTCGGTCCAATTACACAGGCGCGCGCACGAACCGCGAAGACAACGTGAATATAAATCTGGGTGTAGGTATTAGCCATTCCGGGGGGGGGATTACATGCCGCTCCTAACGGAGCTTATTCATCAATTTTTCAAATAGCTATAAACATAACGCGCCTACGGCGCTCATTTGCTTTCGTAACAAACAACTATAGGCCTGACCCACCTGCCGCGCTCATTTACATCGAGTTTAATGCATTCTTTTTCGACACATCTGCCGAAGGTTTAAGTCTGAACGACACATGCAGCTCCGCTAGGAGAGAAAAATGTTTATAGTTTGTTGTTAACCTCAGAGCCAAGCTCCATCGGAGCGCATTGTTTAAGGCGACGCGCCCATCGGACTCATTTATCTTCCCCATGTGACGACACATTCAGCTCCGATGGGAGCGAAATGTTTATAGTTTTGTTGTTAACCCCACAGCCAAGCTCCATCGGAGCGCATTCGCTTAAGCCACGCGCCCATAGGACTCGTTTACCTTCCGCATGTGACGACACATTCAGCTCCGCTAGGAGCGAAAAATGTTTATAGTCTGTTGTTAACCCCAGAGCCAAGCTCCATCGGAGCGGCATTTGCTGTAAGCAACGCGCCTATGGGACTCATTTATCCTTCCCCAAGTGCTTAACTGTGACGACACATTCAACTCCGCTAGGAGCGAAAAATGTTTATAGTCTGTTGTTAACCCCACAGCCAAGCTCCATCAGAGCGGCATTTGCTGTAAGCAACGCGCCTATGGGACTCATTTATCCTTCCCCAAGTGCTTAACTGTGACAACACATGCAGCTCCGCTAGGAGCGAAATGTTTAGAGTCTGTTGTTAACCCGACAGCCAAGCTCCATCGGAGCGGCATTTGCTGTAGGCAACGCGCCTATGGGACTCATTTATCCTTCCCAAGTGCTTACTTGTGACGACACAGCAGCTCCGCTAGGAGCGAAAAATGTTTATAGTTATTGTTAACCTCAGAGCCAAGCTCCATCGAAGCGCATTTGCTATAGCCAACGCGCCTATCGGACTCATTTACCTCCCCCATCTGACGACAGAGCAGCTCCGCTAGGAGCGAAATGTTTATAGTTTTGTTGTTAACCCCAGAGCCGAGCTCCATCGAGCGGCATTTGCTATAGGCATGATGCATTCACAACGCTTTCCCGATGCCCAAGGCGCAAATCAGAAATCATACGCACCACGAGATTCTCGAATTCGCGCGCGGCATCGATAACGGAAATAGATTTTCCAGCTTCCTTTTCCACCGATGTCATTGTGACATCCGAAATTCCACACGGAACGATGTGCGCGAACGGCGACAGGTCGCCGCAAACATTCAGCGCAAAACCGTGCATCGTGATCCAATGGCGGACGCCGACGCCGATCGACGCAATTTTGCGATCGTCGACCCAAACGCCGGTCAAGCCTTCGCGCCGGGTCGCCGAGATTTCGTAAGACGCGAGAAAGTCGATCAGCGTTTGCTCGAGCCAGCGCAGGTAGCGATGTAAATCCTGCCCGCAACGGCGAAGATCGATTATTGGATAACCCATCAATTGGCCGGGACCGTGATAAGTCGCCTGACCGCCGCGATTGATTGCGAACAGCGGATGCGGCAGATGCGTTGCGCCTAACAAGCTCGATTTGTCCGGGGTGCGACCAATTGTGTAGACCGGCTCGTGTTCAAGCAAAAGGACTTCGTCCGGAGCGTCACGATCTTCATGCTTCCGCGCAACGATTTGTTCCTGAAGCGCCAGCGCGTCCGCGAAATTGAATCGGCCAAGCCACCGGATTCGAAGCTGGTTTGCCGTGCCGGACGCCCCAGACGGACTGGTGTGCGAAGGCGGGTTCATATTTGTTTGGCTCCAGGAATTCCCATCCGGGCGGTTTCTTGCGCTCGCACATGGGTCAGCCCTATCGCCAGCGCGTCCGCGGCGTCGTTGTCCGGTGTTTCCGTTAGACCAAGAAGCGCCCGCACCATGAACGCGACCTGATTTTTTCCTGCTCCGCCTCGACCGACTGTCGCTTGTTTGATCCGCGTCGGAGGATACTCAAAAACAGGAAGCCCGTTTTCCGCGGCGGCGAGAATCGCAGCCCCCCGCGCTGCGCCGAGCAGAATCGCGGTTTTGTGGCTTTGGACGTAGATGACCGACTCGAGCGCGCAACAGTCCGGTTCGTGTTCGCGAATCAATTGAGCGAGCTGCTGACGAATCGCGACCAGGCACGACGAGGAACGCACCGATTGGGCGTTGTGGATTGTGCCGAAGTAAAGCGCGCGTGCTTTTCCGCTATTTGCATCGAGCACCGCGACGCCGGTGTTGCGCAAGGAAGCGTCAATGGCCAGAACGCGCATTTCAATGACCGAACGCGAGAGCGAGAAACACGCATCCGGCAACGCCGAACAGCAAACTGACGATCCAGAAACGCCGCTTCTTCGTAAGCGCGGAAATCGCCGCAACCGCGATTGCGATTTGAAACATGGTTACGCCACGGGCAAAAATCTCGTGCTGATGGAAATGAGATTTGGCGTCGTTTTGTTTGGCGTTCGCCTCTTTCTGAATCTCCTTTTGTTCGTCCTGATACCGTTCCGCTTTTGTCCGGTCTTCTTCATTGGCGGGGGCGCCGCTCAAAGACATTTTGGCATCGAGCACTGCGGCCTTGATTCCTTTAGCCTGATAATAGGCCCATTGATCGGACGATTCGATCTGACTCATCATCGCTTCATTGGCGTGCATTCCGGAAAGCAATCCGGCGATGGCGGCGAGAACGGCGAGGATCGCAGTGCTCAGCGCGACTCCTGCAATCCATTTTTCGCCGCCGTGTTCGGCGTGGTGTTGGATTTCTTCGTGCAAACCTTCCAGCGGAACTTCGGCCTCTTCCATCGTTCTAGCTTAAGGTCGACATCCTTGCCTTCAAGGCCGAAACCTAATGCCGGATGAGCGCGAAAAAAAGTGAGCCGGGCATAATCCGGCGTTTTCTGTCCTCGCTCGGCCCGGGCATCATCACGGGCGCAGCGGACGACGATCCATCCGGCATCGCAACCTATTCCGTCGCCGGCGCGCAGCACGGACTCGCGCTGCTTTGGACGGCGCTGCTGACCTGGCCGCTGATGGCCTTCGTGCAAATGATGTGCGCGCGCATCGGAATGGTGAACGGTCGCGGTCTGGCCGGCGCGATGCATCGCCACATCCCGCGGCCGGTCGTGATCGTTGCCGCAATAGCGCTGTTTGCCGCTAATTCGATCAATGTCGGCGCCGATTTATCCGGAATGGCGGACGCAGCGGGAATGCTGACCAAAGTCAACTCGCTCGTCCTTGTGATTTTCTTTGGTGTTGGAATTTCAGTGGCCACGATCTTCTTTCGCTATCATCAAATCGCCGAGATTTTGAAATGGCTGGCCCTTGTGTTGTTCGCCTATGTGATCACTGGTTTTATCGTCCATCCCGACTGGTCCAAAGTTGCCCACGCGGCTTTCATTCCGCATTGGCCGAAAAATCACGAAGAATGGAGCACCTTGGTCGCGATTCTGGGAACCACGATCAGTCCCTACCTCTTTTTTTGGCAAACATCCCAGGAAGTTGAAGAGGAAAAATCAAAGGGACGCCGAATGCTGGTGCGGCGGCTCGGCGCCACCCGCGGGGAAATCATCACCCGGAAGATCGACGTCGATATCGGCACGTTTTTTTCCAACCTGGTGATGTTTTTCATCATTTTGACCACCGCGCTCACCCTGCACCCGAATGGCATTACCAATATCCAAACGAGCAAAGACGCCGCCCAGGCGCTGTTCCCATTGGCGGGAAAATTTGCGGCCACCCTTTTTACCGTCGGCATAATCGGGACCGGAATGCTCGCGATTCCAACGTTGACCGGCTCGGCCGCCTACGCGCTGGCCGAAACGTTCGCCTGGAAGGAGGGCTTGAACCGGCGTCTCCGTGGCGCCCGTCATTTTTACCTGGTGATCATCGTTTCGACGCTGATCGGAATTGCGATGGATTTTTTGCATGTGAATCCAGTGCGCGCGCTTTATGGGGCGGCGGTGATCAATGGAATCCTCGCGCCCTTTTTGATGGTAGCGATCGTAGTGATCGCGCGAAACCGGACGGTTATGAAAGACCAGACAAGTTCGGTGGCGAGCGCCATAATGGTATCGATCGCGGCGTTACTGATGTTTGGTGCGGCGATCGGAATGTTCGTGTTCTAGAAAACTTCTCTCATCTCGCTACAGTTGTGCCCCGATGAAAGTCCGGCTGGCTTACCTCAGTTTCTTGGTCGTCGCGCTGATGGCGTGCCGGCGGGAGTCTGACATTAAGGTTTATCGAGTCTCCAAAGCGCCGCTTGAAGAGGCCGAACCCGGGCAACAAGCAGCCATGCCAGCTAACGCACCGTCACCATCAATGCCCGGAGGACTGGCGAGTGGAATGCCAACCCGCGATGCGAGCGCGTCTCCGCCTAAATGGACCAAACCTGAAACCTGGAATGAAGTCCCGCCCTCGGCGATGCGCTTTGCCAGTTTCAACGCCGGCGCGACTGACAACAAAGTGGATGTTTCGATCGTTACCTTTTCCGGCGAAGGAGGAACGGACACCGACAACGTCAATCGTTGGCGCCAACAAATTGGATTGCCGCCCATGACTCCGGCCGCGGTGACAACTCAGATCGAGCCGTTGAAGAGCGACGACGCAACCTTCTCACTGGTCGACATCGCCGGCGCCAACACGCGGACCCTCGCTGCCTGGACCCGACGCGATGGACAGGTTTGGTTTTTCAAAGCGACTGGCCCGAGTGCCGCGGTCGAAAAAGAGAAAACGAATTTTGTGAAGTTCGTTCAATCGGTTCGCTTTTAGACAATGCTTCGCAGGATCATCGACCTCATCACCTCGCTCAAGCTGACCATTGTCTGTCTGGCGGCCGGGATGGTGCTGATTTTTACCGGCACCATGGCCCAGGTCCACTTGGGAATTCATGAAGCCCAGGAGCGCTATTTTCAAAGTTGGGTGGTTTGGTGGCCGATGGAAGGAAACGGATTCCGCCTTCCAATCTTTCCCGGCGGTCATCTCATCGGCGCCGTGTTACTGGTTAATCTTATCGCGGCCCATGTGAAACGATTTCGTTGGACCTCGAAAAAAATCGGGATCCATCTGATTCATGCCGGACTCATCATCATGCTCGCCGGCGGATTGTTCACCGACTTGTTCGCGGTCGAAAGTCACATGCGACTTCAGCGCGGCGATACCAAGAATTATTCGGAAGACCAGCGGCATATGGAACTGGCTGTTATCGACACGAGCGGCAACGATCTCGATCAGGTCACCGCGATTCCAGAAAGTCTGCTCAAGAACAATCGAACGATCGATCATTGGAGTTTGCCATTTCGAATTGTGGTCAGGAATTTTTATCAAAACGCGGACTTGAAAATGTTGAGGGACGCCGGACCTGCCGCGAAACCGATCGCGAATCAAGGACCGGGAGCGATGATTGCGGTGCGACCGTTGCCGCGCACAACGGCACAGGACGAGCGCGATGTCCCGGCGGCGGCGATTGAAATCGTGCCGAAAGAAGGTAACTCGTTAGGCACCTGGCTGGTCTCCGATGCCCTCGGCGCGCCCCAAACTTTTTCCTGTGGCGGCCGGACCTGGATGATCGCGATGCGGACCGCGCGTTATTACAAACCGTACAGCGTGACCTTGCAGAAATTCACTCACGAAAAATACGCCGGCACGGAAATCCCGAAGAATTTTGCCAGCAAGGTCACATTGATCGATCCGGAACGAAGCGTAAACCGGGACGTTTTGATCTACATGAACCATCCGCTGCGCTACCGCGGCGAAACATTTTATCAGGCCGGGTTTCAACAGGACGATCGAGCAACGATCCTCCAAGTGGTGCACAACCCCAGCTTTCTCGCGCCTTACGTAGCCTGTATCATTGTGGCCGCCGGCTTGCTTTGGCAATTTGGTTTTCACCTGTTCGGCTTTGCCCGGCAAAAGCGCACGGCAACGGTATGAAACGATTCGTGCCTTTAATTGTTCTTTTGGTCATGGCGGGCTGGATTGCCGAAAATTGGATGCCGCCGAAACCGACCAACAATGCGGTTGATCTTGTCAGGTTCGGAAAAATTCCAGTGATGGTTGGCGGACGCGCGAAACCCCTCGACACCGTCGCGCGCAATTCGCTTTTGATTATTCACGGCAAACAGGAGCTGATTCTGGACAATGGCCGCACCCTCACTGCGACCGCGGGCTTTGCCGATGTACTTTTCCACGAGTCTACCGCGGACCAGTACCCGGTGTTCCACATCCAAAACGACGAGGTCCTCGGCTTGTTTGGTTGGGAGCAAAGCCAGCGAAAATATTTCAGCTTCGCTGAGTTCTCGCCATTCCTGAAACAAATCGAAGAGCAGGGCGATCAGGCGGACAAACTGGAGGCAGTGCAGCGGTCCGCATTTCAGAGCGCGATCCTGAATCTGCGGAATGGGCTCGTCCTTTATCAGCGGCTGAAGAACAGCGTCCAACTGGAAGGGACCGCTCATTTTGCGGCCGAACTAAAGAATTACATCTCAACTATTCCCGGAGCCGCTAAGGCTGCAGTGCAAGCCCAGCACGGCGAAAACTTTGATCGATCTGAACTCAATGCCGTCGCCGAGCTGATCCAAAAGTATGAAAAGATTTCGGAATTGGCCTACGTCCTTGCCGTCCCGCCGATCGAGCCGAGCGGCGAATGGCGTTCCGTCGGCGACAGTTTGCTGCGTTCGGTTGTAGCCGGCGAAATTCATCCGGTCGTGGTCGAATACGCGCAGATTGGCGACGCCTACCGGGCAAACGACCACCGGCAGTTCAACCAACACGTCGATGCTCTGATTAACTGGTTCGCAAAAGAGCAACCGAACGCGACGAAGCGAGCGTCATTCGAGTTTCTGTTCAACCGGCTGCAGCCGTTCACCCAAAGCATGGCCTTATACATTCTCGCATTCCTGCTCGCGTGCGCTTCATGGCTCGGCTGGAGCCGAACGCTCAATCGTTCCGCGTTTCTTCTTTTGTTGCTCGCCCTTGCGATTCACACCTTCGGTCTGGGGTCGCGGATGTATCTGCAGGAACGCCCGCCGGTCACGAATCTTTATTCATCGGCAATCTTCATCGGCTGGGGCGCGGTCATCGTTGCGCTGATTCTCGAGCGAATTTTTCAGGACGGAATCGGCGCCGCCTGCGCCGGCGCGATCGGATTCGTCACCTTGATCATTGCCCATCACCTGGCGGGGAGCGGCGACACCCTCGAGATGTTGCAAGCCGTTCTCGACACCAACATCTGGCTGGCCACGCATGTCGTTGCGATTACCACCGGTTACTCGGCCATGTTCCTGGCCGGCATGCTCGCAATCATCTACATTGTGCGCGGCGTTTTCACCCGGTCACTGAAAAAGCAAACCGCCGATTCACTTGCCCGCATGACCTACGGCGTCGTTTGTTTCGCGACGCTATTCAGTTTTGTGGGCACTGTTCTCGGCGGTATCTGGGCCGATCAATCATGGGGTCGGTTCTGGGGTTGGGACCCGAAAGAAAACGGCGCGGTCCTGATCGTTCTCTGGTGCGCAATCATTTTGCATGCGCGCTGGGGCGGATTCATTCGCCAGCGCGGACTGATGATGATGGCGGTCTTCGGCAACATCGTCACCAGCTTCTCCTGGTTCGGCGTGAACATGCTCGGTGTCGGGCTCCATTCCTACGGTTTCATGCAAAAAGCATTTCCATGGCTGCTCGGTTTTATGATTAGCCAGCTCGCGCTGATCACGATCGCCACCACCCCGCTGGAGCAATGGCGAAGCTTCCGCGAAACGGGAACGCCGTCACCAGACGAAAATTTGGCGACCGATCCCGTCGCCTGACTCCTTTCAACTGCGAGCCGAAACGCTGTAGCAAAGCGCAACTGAAGCGCGGTATCATGGTTTCATTAGTGGAGACACCGGCATGAAGAACTTACTCCGAGGATTAGCGGTCGTTGTCTCGATCGGATTCAGCTGCGACACCTTCGCCAAGAGCAGCGGTAACTCCGATTCCGCACCCCCGCCGGCTCCGGCACATCACAGCGCGAGCGCACCCGTAACCGGGCCGATCGGAGCCAGCATGCCGCACCATTCAGCTGCATCCGGCCTGCCGCACAATTTTTCCGGACCGGGATCTTATCGGCCCATGACAACCGTGAATGGAAGCGGCCAACGCACGCTGGTCTATCCGGGAGTCCGCAATTCCACCATTCATCAACCGACTGATTTGAACCTGAACGGTGTCCGCACCGGAGGACACCAAGCTAACGGCAAGTTACACTCCCCGTCAGGCGTCGCCACCGTTACCAAAACAAAACTCGATCCGCAAACTTCAGTGCGATTGCGCAACTGGAACGGACCCGTTTCATCCAGGACTCAGGCGCACCAGATCAACGCGAATAATTCCCGTCATCACCACGATCACAACTGGTGGAAACATCATTGCGCGGCGCTCATTTTCTTCGATTGGGGCTGGTGGGGTTGGTACGACGGCTGGTGGTACCCGGCCTGGGGCTACGATCCCTACTCCAATTATGAGTACGACGAGCCGATCTACGACCAGAGCGGCCTCAGTCCCGACCAGGTCGTGGCCGGTGTTCAGACCAAATTGCAGCAACTCGGTTACTACACCTACTCCATCGATGGCAAAATGGGCCCGTTGACTCGATCGGCCATCGCCCGCTACCAACGCGATCATCATATGTCGATCACATCCGGGGTTGATCCCGCTACCCTCGGATCGCTCGGAATCATTCACTAACTTGCCACGACGCCGCTGCAAATGTTGAAGGTGTAAGTACGACCCCGTTGCCACTGATTTCCATTGGGGAGATACCGGGTTGATTTGCATAAAGGGGAAACTTGCGGTTGAACGACCAGGTGCCAACACGCAGTCGGGTCAGCGCCGGTTTGCTCATGTTCCGCCGAGTCGAGAATGATCTGATCGAATTTCTGCTCGTTCATCCGGGCGGGCCATTTTGGAAAAGCAAGGACGACGGCGCGTGGAGCATTCCGAAAGGAGAAGCGGAGGCCGGCGAAGATCTA
>JAICWQ010000054.1 GCA_025934755.1 Chthoniobacterales bacterium
AAACCGGCAAATTGAGAGAGCGCGGTGATGAGATCTTCCGACAGGCCATCCGAAAAATACTGTTCATCTTTCGCACCGCCTTCGTTAGTCAACGGAAGAACGGCGATCGATTTATCCGGAATGGAGGGTCGAGCTCCCGCGAGACCGGTTCGAGCGGCACTGGCAGTATCCGGCGTCGACCGAGCTCCGCCCTCCGGATGCGGGCGTAAGCGAATCAGTAAAAATCCAACAATTGCGATCGCAACCACAGCAGCTGCCGCCCAAACCCATGAGCGACCTTTCATTTCAGATTTCAGATTTCCGATTTCAGATTTTCTGCCGCCTGCGGCACGCTCCCATGGAAGCACAATCCGAAACAGCTCCATCGGCACTGAAATGTTTTTCAATTCCGTGGGCGCAAGCTTTTCAAAGCGGGTCTCGATTGCATTCCGAATCTGGCGCTCCACATCCATCGAGACACAAATTCCGCCAGGGCCGGCCAACGGTTCGATGCGAGAAGCGATGTTGACTCCATCGCCGTAAACATCACCGGCGCGATGGACCACGTCGCCAATGTGAATACCGATCTTCAGTTCGATGTGTCGATCGGCCGTTACATCATGGTTGCGCTTCGCCAAGGTGCGTTGGATCTCGATCGCGCATTGAGCCGCTTCCAGCGCGCTGTTGAACTCGACGAGAAAAGCGTCACCGATGGTTTTTATTTCGGTTCCGTGAAAACGCGGAAAAATTTCGCGCAGCAATTGGCGATGTTCCTCCAACAATTCCTGGGCAAGCTTTTCGTCGCGCTGCGACAGCGCGCTATAGCCGACCATGTCGGTGAACATGATGGCGGCGAGTTTGCGCTGCTCCGTAGGCCTACTCATACTTCAGCACCTCGTAAAGCCATTGCGCCGCTTCAGCTGGGAAAACAAATTGCCGTTCACCTTGGTTTTTCTTCGCAGAGCTTTTGGAATCGCGGATCTTTGCGCAGCGGGTCCCAGAGCGGATCGAGTTTTAAATTCGCGACGGTGAGACCGGCGGGAACTTCGAGAAGATGCGGTAAGGCGGCGATGGCCGAATCGTGATCGCCAAAGCGCGCTTGAATTTGCGCGAGCGTGACCAAAGCGGCGGGCTTGTTCACGCTATCGGTGTCGTAGTCTTTGACGGCCCGTTGTGCCTGCTCCAGAGCCTTCTCCTTTTCACCAAGCCCGGCATAAGCGAGAGCCAGCACATTCGGTGTCCCGTTCGCGTCGGGCAAAACCGGGGAATCAGGTTTCGGTTTGATCGATTCGATTGCGCGAGCGAAACTTCGTTGTGCGTCTTCATTACGGCCGGTCCACTGCTGACAAAATCCAAGCTGAACAAGAGCCTGTTCGGTAACCGAGTCGAGCGGCTGGCCCGCGGGAATTGATTGGAGCTTTCGCTCGGCTTCGCTGATTGCGCGATTGAAGTCGCGCTCGTAAATCGCCTGATTGAGGCGGGCACCGACCACAAAATCATCCGTCACGTCCGGCGGAATTTTCGCGAGCTCCTGGCCTGCTTCATCCAATCGGCCAGCGTTTTGAAGAACTGTTGCTTTGGTCGAGCGGGTCGAGGCCGAGTCCGGCGTGAGCTCAAGGGCACGATCGATTGATGCGAGCGCATCATCAAATCGCCGCAAATAAGCGTAAAACTCGCCGCCAATGCTACCCAGAAGGCTGAAGTCTCGCGGATCCAGCGCGAGCGCTTTCTTATAGGTAATCTCGGCTTCCTGCCAAAGACCAAGGCGGCGTTGAACGAATGCCAGGTTCTCCAGCAAGTAGACATTATTAGGCAGGCGGACTTGCGCCTGTTTGTAAGCATCCACTGCCGACGCGAAGTTGCGCAAAACCCGGTAGCGGTAAGCGCCTTGCGCAATCCAGGATTCGCCTGCTTCCGGTGCGAGCGCCATCGCGCGATCCGCAGCGTCCTTGACGGCTGCGGCAGTGTTGGTGTTCAGATCCACCGCATTGAAGTAAAGAAAACTGCGAAGCACCCCTAGTCGGGCCCAGGCGAACGCAAATTTTGGATCGAGCTGGACGGCGTCGGCGTAGGCTCGAGCGGCCCGTTGATAGGCCTCGTAACTGTACTCGTTATGCTCAATCGAGAGCCCGCGCAGATAAGCATCGTAAGCTACGCTGTTCTGCGTCGGCTTTTCGGTAACTGCTTTCTGCTCCGCTCCGGAAAGCTTTGCATTGAGCTGATCGGCGATCGCGCTCGCAACTTCACCTTCCACGCCGAAGACGTCGTCTAGCTTGCGATTGTAACTTTCAGCCCAAAGATGCTCGTCAGTCGCCGCCCGAATCAACTGGACGTTCACATGGACCGCGTTGGCGATTTTCTGGACGCTGCCTTCGAGAATCTGCGCGACGCCCAGCTGTTTCCCGATTTCGCGCAGATTGTCCGGCGCGCTTTTGTACTTTTGCGTTGATGTGCGCGAGATCACCTTCAGCGCAGCGATCTTGGACAAGCGGGTGAGAATTTCGTCCTGAATCCCTTCGGCAAAGTAAGCGTTCGCCTTATCGTCGCTGAGATTCTCGAATGGCAAGACAGCGATGCTCTTGGCTGGAATTTCGGCGGGGTTTTCAGCCAAAACATTTGTCTGCCTGGATGTCGATCGTTTGGGCCCCCACAGCTGAAACGCGAGCAAGCCGGCGGCGATGACTGCAAGCACGAGAGTGAGAGCGACGATTTTTCGCCCAGTGTGGTGGGTAATCGATTTGTCCGGTTCAATTTCCGATTCTCGTTTGATTCCTGCGGGCGTGATTTCGAAGGCCCAGGACAGGATCAATGCGATCGGAAAGCCGATGATCAAAATGATAACCACGAGCCGCACCGCCCAATTTGGAATTTCGAAAAACGGAAAGACCTGGGTTGCGATTTGGATGAGCAACCACGATGCGACGGCGTAGGCGACCGCAACTTTGTAGACGTTGCGCCGTTTTAGTTCGGCGAAAAAATTACGCATTTCAGCCACAGAGACTTACGACGCGATTCTCCCATAAACCTGCCAGATGTCGATCTTTGCCCGTTATTCGGTGCAAATCCTGCTACCAAAACCGCGCTTCTCCAAAGCTTCCGCCTGAGTCCGGCAATAGCCGGACTACGGCGAACAAGCAGGTCACAACGCATATGAAAACAGGAGAAGTACGCGCAGTCGAAAAACTCAAAGCCGTCCAGCGCGGTCGACAGATCAGCAATCTGACGGTTTCGTTGATTCTTAGCTGCATCGTGACAGCTGCCGCACAATCGGACCGGATCAACCAAGCCGAGCAGACCGTCGGGTGTGCGCCGGCTCTGCATTATTCAAGAACCCTTTTTCAGCCCACCACCACACTTATGCTTTCGGCGACTGAATATGTTCGGGCCGCGGACCGAGGCCGATCATTCTTGCCGGAAGAGTGCGCAGAAACGGGAACCAAATAAACAAGTGCAGGAAAAACGGCAGCTTGTCATCGCTTCCGGACGAACGTCCCGTCACGACGTGGCGATGAATGAAAACCTGCATCCGTTGAATGACCCGGGTTGGCCATTCCCGTCGCGCCTGCACTTCTGACAGTTCGGCAACCGAAACGGCCCGGGTTTTTAATTTCGCCGCGAGCAAGTTCGCCGTCGCAACCGCGTCTTGCAGCGCGAGATTAATTCCAACTCCGCCGGCCGGCGACATGGCGTGCGCGTTGTCCCCGATGCAGAGCAGTCCTTCGCGGCACCATTTTTTCAAACGATTGATCTGCACCGTCAGCAATTTTATTTTCGACCAATCGTCCAGTTCTGTGATTCGGTCCTTCAAAAACGGGCCGAGCTGAACGATCTCTTGGTGCAAGGCTGATAGTCCGCGCTGTTTGATTTCGTCGAAACCGCCTTTTGGAATGACGAAGCCAACCTGGAAGTAATCATCACGGTCGAGTAACACGAGCAACTTCCCGTGCCTAAAAAAACCAAGCGTTTGCGGCGGATCGTCCCGCCGTTTGGAAAGTCGCATCCAAAGCACGTCGATCGGCGCGCCCAGTTCCATCAATTCGAGTCTGGCCTTCTCGTGCGTGATCGCGTGGCGGCCGTCGGCCCCGATTACCAGATCGGCGCGAAAATCGCGTTCGCCAGCCGGGGTTTTCGCCCGCACTCCGACAACCCGATCGTTCTCGAACAGGAGATCGACAGCCTCGTGCTCCATGTGCAGGGTAAAAGTGGGAAACTGCTTCCCGCGTTCCGCGAGGAAGTTCAGAAAGTCCCACTGCGGCATGAACGCAATGAATTTGCAATGGGTCGGCAGCCGCGAGAAATCGGCGACTGGGACCGCGTGACCATTAAAAATCCCGCGAACCTGCCCCAGCTCCTGGTGTGGAAGCTTGAGGAAATCGCCCAGCAACTCAAGTTCGTACATCAATTCGAGCGTCGAAGGATGGATTGTATCACCGCGAAAATCGCGAAAGAAATCGGGGTGTTTTTCCAGCACGGCCACGTCTACGCCGGCACGCGCCAATAAATATCCCGCCATCATTCCCGCCGGCCCGCCGCCGACAATCACACAACGCGTTCGGATGCGAGCCACAGATCTCACAGATTGCGCAGATTAAGAAATGCTGGCTGTAAAATCGACCGCGAAAAATCTGTGTAAATCTGCGTAATCTGTGGATGTTTCAGGGTGCGAGCGAAGTACGACGTCGTCATTCTGGGAGCCGGGCATAACGGTCTGGTCGCGGCGAGTTATCTCGGACGCGCCGGATTGAGCGTCCTCTTGCTGGAAAAAAGCGACTACATCGGCGGTGCCACCACGTCCCAAAAGGTTTTTCCCGATTACGACGCGCGCCTGTCGCGATATTCCTATCTGGTCAGTTTGTTCCCCGAAAAGATCATCCGCGAGCTCGGATTGAAGCTCGAACTGCGCCGCAGGGACACCGGTTCGTTTACCCCTTATATTAAGAGCGGCCATTATGGCGGGCTGTTGATCAGCAACGTCGACGACAAGGTAAGTCGAAAATCGATGGCCGACCTCACCGGAAGCGAGGCGGAATTCAACCGGATGAAGGAGTTTTACAATCTCGCCCGCGTCTTCGCCGAGCGCGCCTGGGATTCAATGCTTGAGCCGCTGGTATCGAAGGAGGAAATGGAGCAGCGTTTCGACGCTGATCATGTTTCGCGCGAGGCATGGCGAAGTCTCGTGGAAGAACCGCTCGGCCAATCGCTGGAGCGTTATTTGCAGGACGATCTTGTTCGCGGGCTGGTCTTTACCGACGCGAAAATTGGAGTGTTCACGCATCCGCACGATCCATCGCTCCTTCAAAATCGTTGTTTCCTCTACCACCTGATCGGCAACAAGACGGGCGAATGGAAAGTACCGGTTGGTGGAATGGGCGCGGTAGCACGCGAATTGGAGCAAACCGCGCGAAAAGCCGGAGCGGAATTTCTAACAAACGTAAACCTCCTCGATCTGGCGCTGCCGGACCGGCGGATAGAATTTGAGACCGAAGGGAAGCGCCAAACCGTCGACGCAAAATTTCTGTTGGTGAACTTCGGCCGCAACGTCCTGGCAAAATATTCTGGCGACAAATATCAGCCGGAAGCGACAGACGAGGGGAGCGTTTTTAAAATCAACATGCTGCTCCGCCGATTGCCAAAGCTCAAGACGACGAATATCGCACCCGAGCAAGCCTGGTCGGGAACATTTCACAGCGACGAAGGCTACGAACAAATGAAGGGGAGTTATGACCACGCGTCCAAGGGACGGTTGCCGGAAAAAACGCCGTGCGAAGTTTATTGTCACACCTTGACTGACGACACGATTCTATCGCCCGAGTTGCGGGCGAACGGATTTCATACCATCACCCTTTTTGGGCTCGACGCGCCGTATTCGTTGTTTGAAAAAAATAACGCGGCCATGCGTAAAAAAGCTGAGGAAAAATTCCTTACCAGCATGAATCAATGGCTAAACGAACCCCTGGAAAGTTGTCTGGCAATCGCTCGGGATGGAAGCCCTTGCCTCGAAAGCAAAAGTCCGGTCGATATTGAAGAGTCGTTAGGCATGTATCATGGCAATATTTTTCAGGACGCGCCCGCCTGGCCGTTTGCGACCAGGCCGGAACAAGCTGGAACGTGGGGAGTGGAAACGGAATGGGAAAATGTTTTCCTTTGCGGCTCCAGCGCACACCGGGGCGGCGCAGTCAGTGGAATTCCCGGTCACAACGCGGCGAGAAAAGTCTTGGAGATACTGAAGCAAACACCGGACGCCCAACACCGGACATCCAATGTCGAACTCAGTGAAACAATCTGACGTCGAGTCGATCGACGGCATCATCGCCGCGACCTACGACGTGATTTCCGGTCCGGCGGGAAAGAAACGCGATTGGGACCGGGAGCGCTCGCTGTTTGTTCCCGGCGCCCGCCTGATTCCCACCGCAACCGTACCGGGGAAAACCGATGTCGATCTTGCGCCGTTGATTTTGGACGTCGAAGGCTACATCGCCCGGGTCGAACCCCTTTTTGAGAAGGAAGGTTTCTACGAATCCGAAATCGCACGGAGAGTGGAACAATTTGGCCGGATTGCGCACGTCTGGAGCACGTATGAATCGCGGCACGATCCGAGCGAACCCGAGCCGTTCATGCGCGGAATCAATAGCATTCAGCTTTTTAACGACGGAAAACGCTGGTGGATTTTGTCGATCTACTGGCAGCACGAAGCGAAGCAACATCCGCTTCCGGAACAATATCTTCGGTAATGCGGGTTTGGACGGTCCATCCGCAATACCTCGACAAAAAGGGTTTGCCGGCAGCATGGCGGAAAGGATTGCTTGCGCAAAAAGTGTCGGAGGGCAAAACGCCCGGATACAGGCGTCACCCGCAGCTGCGCCGATTTCAGCTGAAGTTTCCAGTGGAGACCATTGCCAGTTATCTGAATGGTGTCGCGAATGAAGCCGAACTCCGAGGCTATCGATTGATCGAACCAAGATATCTATTCGAATGTTCGGCGGTAAATTAATCGAAACACACGGACAACTGCTTTTCGAATGGTCGCACTTGAAACGAAAACTCCGCCGGCGTTCGCCGAAGATTTGTCGAGCCTGCTGCAGGATTGACCACCCGCAGCCGCATCCGCTGTTTCGAATTGCAGCCGGTCCGATCCAAGACTGGGAGAGGAGTAGTTCGCAAAAGCGAACGGTCAGTCTGGTCTCACGAAAGCGCCGTCGCGAACGCGATGGGAAACCGGCCGGCTCTTTTCGCTGTTGAGCAATGGTTGTGGACGACCATCGCGATGACATTTGGTCCCGGCACCCAACAAGAATGCGGCAATCACAAAAATGATGACGCGTCTTTCTTCCAGGGTGAGCACAAGCCTGTGTTTCAATCCCGCCCACCTCCAACTCTCCGGCAGTTTCATGGCTTCGGCCGCCGGCGCACCCGGGCGGAGGGATAATTACCCCTGATTTTAGAGTCGTAGTAGCGCGCCTTTGAATCCGCGATCATCAGTTCGCGGTAAATGGACGGCCTGATCGCAAGGTAGCGATACACCGCGCCGTTCACGAACTCGATTTCCAGAATGTGACGCCGTTTACTGTAACCGATCGAGGCGATCGCAGTTGAATTAATCCGGCTGCGAGGGATGTGCGAAATCACCAGCGTGCGGGTTTCGCTCCGGACATTTTCGTCAACCGAGTCTGCGAGGACAAACCGACAGACGAAAAGCAGGGTAGAGAAAGAGAGAGTTCTGGCGTTCATTGGGGGAACGACCCGAAACGGTTAGCACGCTTCGACAAATCAAGTCGAGCGAAAATCCGGGTCGGCGCCGGATTCTGATTTCTCGCGGCCAGGCACGGCCAATTCCGGCTGAAGTTCGATTCTGATTAATGTGATGAAGGCGATGCTCATAACTTTTGTGCTTCTCGCAACCGCGGTTTCAGGGTTTGCCGGCAAACGTCCCAAACCGACTCCGAGTCCGACCCCCGCTCCGGTCACCGTCGGGGTTGACGGCAACGAACCGATCGTCGCGGCGGCGCCGGATGGAACGCTTTACATCAGTGCGCTCCAACACATTTACAGTTCAATCGATGGCGGGGCGAACTGGACGGAATTGCTCGGCCCGATTTACGCATCGAGCATCAACCTGAATTCCGACAGCTCGATCTCGGTCGATCCGGGAAATCGACTCTATTTCACGTTCGATTATCCCTATGCGGGAACGACCGCGGTCTGCACCAGCGACGATCGAGGCGTCACCTGGAATTGTAATCCCGCAGTGGTTCCGGGGGGAACTGACCGGATGTGGACGCTCGCGCCAACCTTGAGCGACGATTACGAAGTCACCAATCAAGGCTTGTATGAAACAGCATTTCTGCACAGCACCGACCGCGGAACAACATGGACACCGACGGCTCTGGGTGCGGGGCTGCTCGAACCGCAAACCGGTCCACTTTTGCAAAAACCCGGCAGCGGCAATGTTCTTCAAATCACAAAAATTTACGGAACGCTTCCGCAGGAAACACCGGAGTTAAAAGTATACATTTACTCGCCGAATTCGACCGGATCGATCATCTCTGCGGTTCGGACCACGGGTTTACCGCTTCCGGTCGCGTTGCCGAGTGCCGCGCTCGACAAGAACGGCGAGCTTTGGGTGGCAACGGAGCAGCCGAACGGGGCCGGTGGATTTTCGGTTGTGCTCGCCCATTCACCTGATGAAGGCGTGACCTGGAGCAAATTGCCACCGGTTCCGGGGACGACGACCGGGACGGCCACCTTTACCTGGGTCGCGGCTGGAAGTCCGGGGCACGTCGGGGTGATTTATTATTACACCCCGGACAATATTGATTCCGCCTCGGCCACAAATTCGACCTGGTCGGTAATGTGGGCGGAAACATTCAACGGGACGAGCGCCACGCCAGCCTGGACAGTGACGAATATCGAACCCGCAGTCCACACCGGCCCAATCTGCGTCGCGTCCGGTTGCAGCGGGGATCAACGTTTCGCGGGAGACTTTATCACTTCGCTCATCGATTCGAACGACGTCGCGCATCTGACCTGGATGAAAGAGGACATGGCGACGACGAATACGACAATCCGTTACCAGCGAATCAAATCGACGCCGCCTTCATCCGGGCCGCCTCATTAAACCCCTGAAATTTCAAATGCAACAACCAATGCGCTTATGAAATCGAAATCAATCTGGCGAACCGTCATCGTCTCAACGCTTTTTATCAGCAGTTGGTTTCTCCTTTCAGAAGCGATTGCCAAAAGCAGAACGCAGTCGACCAAAGTTAACCGCACCGGGGCCAAGCCTATTCTGGCCGCTGCGCCGGCAAGTGGAACCATCGACCCGGCGAACCAATCGGTGACTTACACCGATGGTCCGACTGCTCCGAATCCCACCGGTGTTTTAGGGGCACCCGATTGCACCGCGCCGAACTCATGCAGCGACTTCACCGTGACTGTAAATGCGTCGAGCCTCTCGGCGACAAAAAACCTGACCTGGTCGGTGGAATGGACGCCGGCGAATGTCGACCAGGATATTTTTGTTGAAGATGCGAATCACAATCTGGTCGCAAACAATAATTCCACGGTCGATCCATCGGTAATTGTTTTGCCGATTCCACCGGACGGAACGGTTTATCACCTGGTGGTGTCGGCTTCGGTTGGAACCGCTCCCCTGACGGGCACGATTGGTTTGACCGACAAGTTTCCCGCGGCGCAACAGGGCCTTGGCCCGCCGCCACGCTACATCAACTATCCGGCCGGGAGCGGCCAGGCCAACGGCGACAACGAACCGTCAATGGGTGTCGATTGGAACCCGAACGATGCAAGCGCCACCAATATCAACGGACAAAACCGCCTGAACACCGGTGGCGTCGCATTTTTCACTGGCGATACGATTCAATGGCGAACTGATTTCGACGATTGTTCGTCGCCGGCCATGAACACCTGGACGGATACTGGCGCTCCAATTATCACCGGCCTCGATCCAATTGGATTCGTTGATCACTTCAGCACCGCCCAGTTGGGTCTGGGTCCAAATCCGCCTCACACTCCCGGGCGGATCTTCGGGCTCGACCTCGCGGCAGGAACCAGCACCTGCGCATTCTCCGATGATGACGGCGCTTCCTGGACACCAGTTGTCGCCGGAAATTATCCGGCCGGGC
This sequence comes from Chthoniobacterales bacterium, assembly GCA_025934755.1. Taxonomy (GTDB): domain Bacteria; phylum Verrucomicrobiota; class Verrucomicrobiia; order Chthoniobacterales; family UBA10450; genus AV40. Next base: position 10,119 of record JAICWQ010000054.1, read on the forward strand.
CGGACCACGAAACGCTGGGTGGCGGGCCATTTCACGCGCCGATTCCAACTCCGCCAGCGCCGGCTTATCCGAATGCGATGTACTATTGCTCGCAAAACGGGGTCCAAAACGCTGAATGTTCCCGCAGTGATGACGGTGGTGTGACCTACGGACCCGGGGTGCCGATTTTCAATGCGACGGTTTGCGGCGGAGGAATACACGGACACGTAAAAGTCTCGCCCCAAGGCACGGTCTACGTTCCAAATTCCTCGTGTGGCGAAGGAGACCCGATTGGGGCAAACGGCGTCGCGGTTTCAACCGATAACGGCATTACCTGGGAGGAACGAAATGTTCCCGGAAGCAGCGGCAGTCAGGACCCGGCCATCGGCATTGGCCAAAACAACACTGGAAAACCGTCCAACCAGGCGTCGAATACTATTTATTTCGGCTGGATCAGTGGCGACGGTCACGCTCATGTCGCCCATTCGCCGGATGAAGGAATCAGCTGGCAGGACGACACCGACATCAGCTCGATCATCGGCAGTGACAATTCTGTTTTTCCAATCGTCGTTGCGGGCGATGATAATCGCGCGGCTTACGCTTTTCTCGGAACGGATTCCAGTTATCAGCCGAAGAAAGTTTGGCATCTTTACATCGCCACAACTTACAACGCCGGGAAAAACTGGATTCTGGTCGATGCGACACCAGATGACCCGGTGCAGATCGGAAACGTCTGTTTGCTGGGCATTGGTTGTAATGGCGCGCGCAACCTGCTCGATTTTAACGGCATTGATGTGGACAAGGAAGGCCGGGTCCTGGTCGGCTATACCGATGGTTGCGTCAATTGCGCTAACACCAAGAACATAACCCAATCGTCGGACGGGCATGGAACGATTGCCCGGCAAGCTGGCGGACGTCGTCTGTTCTCAGCGTTCGATCCGATCGAGCCGATGCCGCCGGCCGCGCCACAAATCGTGTCCGCAATTCGCCAGACCGGGAGCACGACCAATGTTCTGGTGACGTGGCTCAAACCCGACAACGGAGGATCGATAATCACCGGCTACAACATTTACCGTGGCACCGGGAGCGGCGGAGAGACGTTCTATGCACACGTAACCGGGTCGGACACAACCAAGTTTCTTGATCAAGCTGCTCCTGACGCTTCGAATTGGTACTACAGAGTGATGGCCGTGAACGCGATTGGCGAAAGCAGTTACTGCCACGAGCTCAACGTGAACGGTGTTCAACCCGCTGAAACCTCGTGCCAGTTACCGTACATCTCCGAGGGAGGCGCGGGAGCATTTCAACCCGCGCCAGGTCTGCCTAACGATCCCACGATGGGGCAGCTAACGATCCAGCGAATCGCGATTGGCGAGCCATTCACAACCTGCAGCGACAAGTCCGTTACGTTCCTGATGAAAGTGCAGAACCTTAATCCGGCGCCGGCCCCCAACGGCATCTGGAGAGTCTTTTTCCACGTGAAAGACACCACAAACACCGACCGCGAAATATATGTCGAGATGAACACCGACAGTACTCCGGCGCCTTCCTTCAGCTACGGTTACAGAAGTGGTAACACCACCAGTCAATGCGGACTTCCACTCATCACCACGTGTCCGGTCTCAGGTTCCACAACCACCGATGGCACAATCATCATGAAACTGGATGTGTCGCAGCCGCTCGCCTTCTTCAGCTCCACCAACACAACGACTACGCCGGATTTCGTTGTTAACATTCCGGCCGGGACTGACTTCGCCGGGATCAGCGGTCAAACCTACGTCTTCGCCGGTACTCCACTCGCAGGAGGACAGCTAACTTGCCAAATTGATGGTGGCGCCGGCACATACACAACCACCGGCAACCTGGGCTGTCTCCAAATTCCGCCAATCGCCGCGCTCACTGCCAGTCCAATGACGGGAACACCGCCGCTAATGGTCAACTTCAGCGGCGCAGCATCCAGCGATCCGAATCCGTGCACAACGATCGTTTCCTATACCTTGGATTTTGGCGACGGCTCGCCGTCGATCACTCAATCGTCGCCTTCATTCACCCATACCTATAACAACTTCGGGGATTATCCCGCGCGGTTGACTGTTACCGATTCGTCCGGGCAATCGAGCATCCCAGTGCAGCTGGTTGTTTCAGTCGAATCCAGCGCGATCCAGCTTGCCGGCGCAGTGTCGCGCAAGGTTCATGGCAGCGCTGGGCCGTTCGATCTGGTTCTTCCACTGGCCGCTCCGTTCGCGGTCGAACCGCGGAGCGGCGGAGCGGCAGGGGACTACCAATTGATCCTCGTTTTCCCCGACCCGCTTACCAGCGTTGGCAGTGTCACGACTTCGGTCGGAACAGTCAATAGCAGCGGAATTGGCGCAGACGCGCACCAGTTCATCGTAAATCTGACTGGCGTCACCAGCGAACATTACGTGACCGTGACCCTGAACAGCGCACGCGACACGGAGAACCGCGGGGGCAATGTTGCTGTCTCAATGGGCGTTTTGGTCGGCGACAGCACCGGCAATAGAAACGTCAACTCGAGCGATATCGCGCAAATTCAATCGCAATCGGGTCAACCTGTGACGCAGAATAATTTCCGCGAAGATGTGACTGCGAACGGCGCGATCAACAGTTCCGACATCGCGTTGGTGCAATCCAGATCGGGAACAGCCCTGCCCCCGATGCCCTAGCTAACGCCCGAGCGGCGAAGTGACTTCGGTTCCGGCCGGCGGCGTAAATTCAAACGTCGATTCCGGAATTGGCGCACGGCTTTGGTTCGAATAGATCGTGAGAATCTGGTCGCCGTCGGGTTGCACCATTTCCGTCCGTTCCGCGACGAAATCGCTGTTTAACCGAAGATCGAACCGCTGAAACATGCGTTTCATTGAAGGTGAGCGCGGGAGAAGGTGCAATTCGTAACCACCCCCGGCTTTGGTTCCACTGATTTGGAAAGTGTTCTCGACGTTTTCCAGATTGAGCGCGGTATTGATCGCGGCAATGATTGCGTCGACCGGAGACCGTTTGCCTAACGAGTAATGCTCGGCCGATTTGAAATTAGGATAGTAAATCCACAGGTCGCGCCCGTTGCTCACGGTGAGGCTGGGAGAATTGCCACCGACTTCGCGCCGAAATTTATTCGGCGCACGAAACCAAAGTTTCCCGGAGCTCACGATCGGTTTGTTCAAAAGGTGGATCGTTTTCTGTTCTTGAAAGTCGGCACGCACATTGGGCGCGGACGCTCGCCGTTCCCGGATTTGAGCGAGGAGATTCTTTACGTCGGCCTGACTAAGCGACTGCGCCTGGGCCAGCGAAGCCAGGACCATTAACACAAATAGGAAAGGGGAGCGCATGGGAGGACGTTGACTTTATATCGCCTGCGAAGACCCGCTTTCGTTCCAAATCTTTGGTTTCGCCGCCGCCATCGCGGGCAAAGTAAAGAATATTGTCGCGACCAAACTCCAGAAAATTCCAATTGCGCAGGCAATGCCGAGTCCACTGAGAGATGGATTATGGGCCCAGCCTAACGAGCCAAACCCGGCCACAGCGGTGAGCCCCGCCAGAATGACCGGTTTAATGACTCCGGCGACGTCGTGCTCCAGCTCGCGGGTTTTCTGCCAGACCAGAACAACGTAAATCCCGTAATCAACCCCGATGGCGAGGACCAGACGGAAGGAAAGCACATTGAGCAGATTCAAATGAATGCCGAAAAGTTTCATCGTCGCAATCATTGCCCCGATCCCGAAACCCAGGGTGATCACCTGGATCAGCCAGAGACGAAAATCGCGGTAGAGGACGGCGAGCAGCGAGACGTCGAAGATCGCCATTAACGCGCTGATGATCAGGAGTTGTCGATGCGACCACGGCTGAAGGTCCGCCAGGGCATAACTCCAGCCGGAAAGAATCATCGGCACACCGGTTACCGGCAATTCGCGGCCAAGTTCTTCCGATTGCTCGTGAGTGGTGACCGGCGCCGTGGTTGTCGCGAATCCTGTAGTTAGCAAGGGGTCCTTGGCAAAATAGCGATCGACCAGGAACCACCAGCCGGCCCCTTTTGGCAGCTGTTTTCGCCAGTCCGGCAGCGGGGCGGCAGGATTGGCCACCGCCTGCAAATCGTCGAGAAGCCTGAACGCGACCGAAAAGGCATCGCGGGTGAATCCTTCAGTGTCCAGGGTCTGCTCCAGAGTTTGCCGCGCCGTTTGAAGATCCACTTTACCAAGACTTTGTCGATTTTCTTCCATCCAATTCGGAGAAAGACAGAGAGCCGCCGGCGTCGAGAATCCTTTGAGTTTTCCGGCCTTTTGGAGCTCCGACCAATGGGCCGAGATTTTTTGCCAGTCGTCATGCAGCTCCTGCGCGTCCCGCGCCCGAACAATCGCCAGGACCGGCTCCCACCGGGTCGGCATTTTCGCCATGATCGCCTGCAGTGCCTGGCTCGCCCGACTGTTTCGCGGCTCGAGGGAACGGACACTGGCTTCAAAGCGCAATGGAGGAACCGGTGAAAACCCAACCGCACTAAGGGCGACGAAAAGAACGACGGAGAACGTCAGCATCGGCCCGGGACGTTTCACGCTCCAACGGACGTATTTCTTGACGATATCGAAAACCCAATCGTGCTGCTGGGGAGGTTGTTCCGGCCTGATGAACAAAAACAGAATCGTGCACATGAAAAGTCCGGCGAAGAAAATGCCGATCGCGATCAGCACGCCGAGTTGTGAAAATCCCATCGAGCCGCTTAGGGCCAACGCGAGAAACCCAACCGCAGTCGTCAGCGCGCCGAAGAAAACGGCCCGTCCCAGTTTGGCCACCGAAGTCGCGATTGAATGCTGATATTCTTCACCGTCGATCCGGGCTTGTTGATAGCGTCCGAAAATCAGGATTGCGAAATCGACTCCGAGTCCGACCAGGATGGCGCAGAAGCCGATCGCCAGCATGCTAAGTCTGCCGAATACGAGCAGACCAACAGCCAGGGCGACCAGACACGAGAGCAATAGCGCGAAACCCATTCCGAACAACGGGATCCAACGACGAAAGCCGATAAAAAAAACCAGACCGACCAGGACCACCGAACTCCCGAGAGTCGCGACGATGTCGTAGCGCATGCTGAGCGATATTTCGGAGACGTAAGCCGACCGGCCGGTCACAAGAACGTCAAGATGTCCGCCGCCCCAACCCTGGACCGCTTCCGCGCGAAAAGCATTCACCTGCCGCATCAATCTCTGACAATCGAATGCGCTTAACGACGGTTGGTTCGTCACCACCAGAAAAAGTCGCATCGTCCGGTCCGGCGACGTGAGCGGTTGCTCTTGCTCGATCGCGCTCGCCGCGGCGAACGGTTTGAACGCCGGACTGATCACACCCAGCGGATCGAATCCAAGCTCAAACTGCGGTCGAGGCGAGCCGGCTTCGATTTCCAATCGCATCCGGTGCAATCGCTCGCGGATTTTGTCTGGCTGCAAGATTGATATCGCCTGATCGAAAGCAGCCGGTTCCAAATTCAGAAGCAGGGGGACGGCGATCGTTTGCAGGTCGCGAATTCCCTCCGGTGTTTCCATCGGCGAACCGGCCAGGACTCGCTCGCACCAAGGCTGTTTGCGCAGGTTATCGGCAAACTGAGGCGCGAACTCTTCAAGCTTATCGACATCCTGCGGCTGACATCGCAACGCGAAGGTCAACTCACGGGTTTGTTCGAAGTCGCGATCGAAAATTTTCAGTCCGTCAACGGAACGAAATCCCTTTGGGAGCATGTTGATCACGTCGGAATCGATCTCGATCCGGGTGACGAGAATTGCGATGCAGATGATTGCGAGCGCCGCTACCCCGAGCCAAACCAGCGCGCGCCGTTCTGACATAAGGCGCGCAATCAAGTCGCTCATTCGCATATGAGGCGGTAGTGTTCTGCAACTGCCCACCGTTTACAACGGTTGGCTTTTCACTGAACCTTCGAGGGATGAAATGGTAGGGCAAGCGCTCCGCTTGCCGTTTCAATGACGGCAGGCGATGCGCCCGCCCTACAACAGACACGTTCAATCGAGCTCGGAGACTCGATCCACCTGTTAAAATCGGAAAACAAAAGTTTCCGGCCCCGCCAGGTGCCGCACCGCGTGGTGGTTCTGGTTGCGGACAATTTCTTCGCGCAATGTCAGCCAACCTCGCAATTGTTGTGGCGCGTGGTCAATCGGTCCCGTCCACCCCCGGCCGGCGAGGGGACCTTTGGCTTCAGCGAATGTCGTGTCCTCGCGAATCGTCAATAGCGTCACCGGCCCTTTCGAAAACGTCAGTTCGAAATCGCCGGTTTTTGAAAAGCGCACAAACGCATCGCCAATGATTGTCGTCTTCGGCGTGCGATAGAGAAGCTGGCCGGTGCGCGCTTGCCAGTCGGCTGCCGGCTGAGCGAATTGATGCGTCGAAATTGTCGCGCAGCCTGCCAAAAAAAACGCAGCCACAAACAGGTAGGGGCGATTGCCCTCAATCGCCCGTCTGATCATGCCGCCTCGACCGTCTTCGGCACCAAAGCCAACCGGGGTGACAGCGCAACGAAGCGTTGCGCGAAAACAAAGAAGTAAAAGAGCCACATCCTCCATTTGATCGCGAGACTTCTGCCTTCGTTTCCGGCCAGCACTGCGTTCACGGCCGCCGCGATTTGCATGGTCTCGGTCGGATTCAAAAAAACTTCCAGAAATTCCCGGCTTCGCTCATACCAAGCGTTCACAAAAGTCAGGTAAATATCCATCACCCGGTTCACCGCCCGCGAATATTTATCGAACAAGCGGCGGCGCTTTCGTTCATCCTGCAACACTTCTTCCAGCGTGTCGGCTGCTTTTTCGGCGGACATGATCGCCATAAAAACGCCGCTGCTGAAAACCGGGTCGATGAA
>JAICWQ010000130.1 GCA_025934755.1 Chthoniobacterales bacterium
ATCGTCTTCGTGAAATCAATCCCGAAGTGCCGGTCATGCTGTGCACCGGCTTCATTCAGAACGAGCGATTGGAAAAGCTATTGGCGGCGGGATTATGCGGTTTCCTGCGAAAGCCGTTCGCCCCGGAAGAAATTCTCACTCAGATCCAGGCTTTACTGGAGAGTGTAAAATACGCGCGTGTCAGTGGCGAATCACCGTCACTCACCGCTTGACCGCCGCCGGCTAAATTGAATCAAAGGTCGTGCGACCATCGAACGCCGATCAAAATTCCAAGCCACCGAGGCAACGATTTCGCTCAGGGCAAGATTGACGGTCAGGCTGGCCAGCCGCCTAACGGCATAGGCTCTGCTTGGGAACCAAGAGTGGCCGACACTCTGATTTCATCGGGGCCCGCGTTGGACCTCGCCCCGACAATTTCCCTCGAAGCCCAGGCTCCGCCCTTTATCCAAAATGCGTTGTTTGCAGGGTTAAGTCCGGAGATTTTCGAAATGATCTCCAAGCGAATCGAGATTGTGACCCTCGCTCCGGACGAGATCTTGTTTGAAGAAAACCAACCGGGCGATTGCCTTTACCTGATCGCCGACGGATCAATCAAGATTTCCAAACGGGGCCGCGGCGGTCTGCAGGAAACGCTCACCTACCTGCCGGCCAACGATTATTTTGGCGAAATGGCGCTGATCGACAGCGGCAACCGTTCGGCCCAGGCCACCGCCGTCGGCACCACCACACTCGGTCGAATTGACCGCGAAACCTGGGACCTTCTGCTCCGGCTCGCGCCCCAGCGCATTCTGACGAATTTCACGCATTCGGTCACGCAGCGGTTGCGCCACAACAATCAGCACTTCATCGAGCACATGATGCGCAGCGAACGTCTCTCCCTCATCGGGACAACGATCAGCTCGATCGTCCACGACATGAACAACCCGATCGGCACGATTCTTTGCGCGTGCGGGATCATTCAGGCAAACAGTTCCGATGCAGGCACTCAACAGCTGGCGGGACATATTCGCGACGCCATCGAACGAATGGCTGCGATGACCCGCGAGCTCGTCGATTATTCGCGGGGCCAGACTCAGCTCAAACTCGAACCGGTCAACGTTGCGAATTTCGTGCGACAACTCGAACCGAACTTTTCCAGTTGTCGTGCTGGTTGCGACGTTCAAGTCCGCGTCGAGTTCGAAGGCTCGGTCCGAATCGATCGGCATCGAATGCTTCGGGTTTTTGGCAACCTGATTAAGAATGCTCGCGAAGCCATGACGGCCGGCGAACAAAACGTACTGGCCTTCTCCGTCCGCGAGATTGGATCGGAAGTTCAATTCGAGCTGAGCGACACCGGACACGGGATCCCTTCGGCATTGCTGCCAAAAATCTTCGAGCCGTTTGTTACCGAAGGAAAAAGCCATGGCACCGGCTTAGGCCTGGCCATCGCCAAGACCGTGGTCGACGCGCATGGGGGAACCATTACTGTCGACAGCAGTACCGCTGGAACGACCTTCCGCATTCTCCTGCCGATTTCCCCGGAAGGAAAAGTTTCGTGAACGAAGCCGGCAAGATCACCGTCCAGTTCCGCGGCGTTCGCGGTTCGATACCAGCTTCCGCTCCGGAAAACATGCGTTACGGCGGGAATACGTCCTGCGTGGAAATTCGTTACGCCGATCAATTGTTGATCCTCGATGCTGGAAGCGGAATCCGCGTTCTCGGCGATGAGTTGCTTCAGAACGCGCAGGGAAATCCTATTGAAGCGACTCTGCTTCTCTCGCACAGCCACTGGGACCACATTCAAGGGCTGCCTTTCTTTGCTCCGGGTTATTCGACTGACAATCGGATCACCATCTTCGGAGAATGCGGGCGGGCCGAACAACTTCAGCGCGCCCTCGACGCCCAAATGGCCCCGGAACACTTCCCGGTTCGGTTGCAACAAATGCGCGCTCTTCAGCCGGTCAGAGAACTGTCTCGCGAAACAACCAAGCTCGGCAACCTGTTGGTTCGAACCGTCCGGCTAAACCATCCAGGCGGATGCACCGGGTTCCGAATCGAAAGTGCCGCCGGACACCTTGCCTATTTGCCGGATCATGAGCCTTATCGAATCCACGGCCGGCCAAGCGATCGAAACCCGGAGTCCGCTCAACGTGAATTGATCGAATTTCTTCGCGGCGTCGATTTGTTGATACTCGACACCCAATACACCGCCAGAGAATACGCCAACCGGATTGGATGGGGCCACGGATGTTTGCCCGATAGCGTTGATCTCGCAATTGAAGCCGGGGCGAGACGACTGTTATTTTTTCATCACGACCCGTCCCACAACGATCGGCAACTGGATGAAATGGTGGAAATCGCCAGACCCATGGCTTTCGGATCGCAGCTTCTGGTCGACGTCGCGTCTGAACACGAAATCGTTTCGCTCACCTCGCCGAACATTGGCGTGATCCCCATGATCGGATTTTCGCAGCTCCAACCGATCATCGCTCCGCTGGCGCCGTTGATGCGCCCGGAAAAAGTTCATTAAACGGCAAATCGCCGTCAGGGTTTTCGAACGATTCTCAGTTCGAGCCGTTGCGCTTTAACGCAAAACGGACAAGCTAGGTGATTCACTTGCCCTGTGGTGTAATGGTAACACAGCGCCCTTTGGAGGCGTTATTCATGGTTCGAGTCCATGCGGGGCAGCCAATCCAAATTCTGGGTAGCGGGTCACTTACAAATGGAAGCGCCGTAGGCGCGGGGTGTTTATCTTTGGCGTAAGTGGACCAGTCAGAATGGAAGCGCCACAGGCGCGGCCTGTTTATCTTTGGTGTAAGTGGGTCAGTCAGAATGGAAGCACCGCAGGCGCGGCGTGTTTATCTGTGGTATAAGTGGGTCGGTTAGAGTGGAAGCGCCGTAGGCGCGGCCTGTTTATAGAACATCGTTTACCCAAGAAGAAGAGCTCCGGCAGGAGCGACACCTTTCTTGCTCCTAAAGGAGCTTCAACCGGAAAATCACCGCCCAAGCTAAAAACAGACGCGCCTGCGCCGCTCAAAATTACTTAGACTGACCCACGACCAATCCTGTCTAATCGACGCACGGCCAGCGAGAAGGGAGGAATCGCTCGACCGTGCACTCGGGCCGATAGGCTAGGTCGCCACGTAGAAAAACGCTATCCCGAGCACGACGTAGACGCCAAGCAACAGCAGTCCTTCGAACCAGTTCGTCTCGCCATCAGAGGCGATCGCGTTTACGGCGAACGATACGCCGGCAATGGCGATTAACTCCAACGGATTGGCGAACACGAGATTCATCGGTTTGCTCATGAACCAGGAAACAAGCACCAGCACGGGGGCAACAAACAGTGCGACCTGAATGCTCGAGCCAACGGTGATTGTCATGACCAAGCCCATCCGGCCGCGCCGCGCGAAATAAATCGCAGTGACATACTCGGCCGCGTTGCCTACCACGGCCAGAACGATGACGCCGAGAAAAAAGGTGGAGACGCCAAGATAACCGGCGGTTTTGCCGAGGGCATCGGCAACAAGTTCCGCTTCCCACGCCGTCGCCGCTGTTGCGGCGAGCAAAATGCCTAACGACTTCCAAACTGGCCACGGTGGGTCCGCCGTTTCCGGTGCTTCGGACCGTTCAAAGGCGAAAATGTCTCGCCGCGTGATCAGAGTGTAAACGAGGTTCGCGCAATAAACGATGATCAGCACGACCGACACGCCGAGACTCAGCCGCTCCTCAATTTGAGGCGTATTGGCCGCATGCAAACCGCGTTCGGTATAATCGAACAGAGCCGGCAGCAGGAGCGCGATCATCGCCAGAACCAGCAGACTGGAAAGCGAGCTCGCCCGTTCGCGTTTGAACGTTTGTCGGTCGCGCCCATAACTTCCCACGATGATCGCCAGTCCTAATCCGAGGAGGCTGTTTCCAATAATCGAACCGGTGATTTGTCCTTTGACGACTGCGGATTGTCCGGCCGCCAACACAAAAAGGGCGAGGATCAATTCCGCCATGTTTCCGAACGTGACGTTCAAGAGCCCGCCAATCGCTGCGCCGGCACGATCGGCCACTTGGGCGGTCGCGCGCCGAATCCATTCCGCCAGCGGCACGATCGCCAGCACCGAGCTCGCGAAAACCCAAACCGGCGACGCGTGAGCAACATACGCCAGCGCGAGCGAAAGCGGAACCAGCAGCAGGAGGAAATTGAAAATCATGATTGCACGGGACTAATCGAATTGAAAAGTGGCTCCGAATGCCCGGCCCGGTTGAGTAGGCCAAAATATTTGGTTGTTGGAAGGGCACCCCGCGTCCATAGGAACCAGGATGCGGATTGATCCCCCACAAAAGGTATCCTCGCATTCTTGGAGAGTTCTTGCCTCCTTCTCCCTTGCCAAGACCAGCATCATTTCTTCTTCGGTGACCGTTCTTTCGACGGACCAGCGCTTTTACTGATCTTTTTGAGAGCCGCGCCTTTGTGCACGGCCATATGATCTGTCTTGTCGCTCTTGATCAAATATTGCGGCTCCTCTTTCGAGGCGCGCACTGTATAGGTCTTGAACTTGGTGGCCGAGGTAAGCTTGTTTTTGATCGTTCCCCGGACGCGGCCGGCTTCGGAATTCCACTCGACATGGTCTCCAACTCTGAATGCATGTTTCTTTCGCATCACTTAATTTTCCAGGACCGCCACCTTCTTCACCCGGCGTTGGTGACGTTCTGCATTATCGAACGGCCCGCCAGGAAGGCTCGCTCAAATCCCAGGCAAGCGCGTCACCAATCACGCGCCCACCCAAGCAGATCACGTTCGTGTCGTGAATCAATGCGGCTCTTACTCCTTTGAGCCAATCTCAACCAGACGCTTGGTGAGAAAGACCAGGCCCGCCATTTGCACCCATTCGGAAACGATGTTGCCCACGACCTGTCCCCATTTGCTTTGCGGATTCATCGTTGCGAACAACGTAGCCCAGCCGATTCCGGTCACGGCAATAAAGATCAAGAGCGAATGTTCGTGCAATAATTCGAGCAAACGGTTCCGTTTTCGCCCACGCACAGGTTTGCTCTCGGCCGAGCCAATTTCGTAGAGGAATTTCGTGCCGAGGATAATGACGAGCGAACCGCTCCAGTCAGCGATGGCATTTCCACAAAAAGCGCCAAGGTGTGATTTCGAATCGAGCCAAATATAGCCCATAAGCCATAAAAGCAGGAGCGCGCACGCCACGATAGTCAGTGAGTGCCGTGCGAACCAAGGACGACGTACCATTTTGCCTCTGCTCATTTTCGGTACGGATTATTCTCAAGATCGTCCTTCATGTTCGACGTTGAGACCGGCAATCGTCCATCGCTTTGGCTTATTGCTGTTGTGGTCGTGTTTACCCGGCTACTGCTTCTTGTCCGGATCGATTTTTGCCGGTAAATCCATTTTTTCGTTCTGGAGTTTGCCAGTGAACGCTTTCACGAACGCGTTCCGAAAAACATTGAAAACCGTCGTCATCAGGTCCTGCCTCGGATTATCGAACGTGCCGGAGTAGGGCACGCGCGTGCCGAAGCGGTCCTGTGAGTGGTTGCGCACGATTTCGGTCACTCCTCCAAGGATCGCCTGCCAAACAAAGCTGATTGGGTTCTTCGAATCATGCTCCGGATTGAAAATGCCCATGTGATCGAACACCGGCTCGACGTAGCCGCTGAACGCGCCGTTCTTCGCACTGCATTCGGTGGCCATCCGAAAGGTGCCGCTTTCAAAAGTGAATCCGCCGTAGGCTTTCGCAAAATCGTTCAGTTTGGTCAGCGGAACCTGCTCAATTTCCAATTTCACCGCGAACGTCGGCTTCGTCGCGTAAGGATCGAGATCGAGTCGCGTCCGCATGTTGCCGCTTCGTAACGGACGGCCGGTCATCTCAATTTCGGCCATCAACGTCTTGGAAAGCTTTTTGCTGTTGGTCAGGTTGGTCGCGACCATTTGCACATCGTCAATGGGAACGTCGACTTTCGGCTCCTTGCTGAAATCGCGGTAATGCAATTCGCCGTTGTGCACGGCAAAGCGATTGATTTTGATCGGATACAGTTGCTTGATCTTTTCGGTCCATGGTTCGTTGACCGGGGCCTGCTCCTCCGCCTTGGTGTTTCCGTTCACCAGATTCAGTTTCGGCCGGTACATGTCGATCTTGCCGACCACGGAACGGTCCCACAGAGCTGTCCATTCAATACTCAAATCGACAAGCGGGCAGGAATAGAACGGCACCGGCACATCGCCGCTCGTTTTCTTGATCTCGATGTTGTGAATCTGATAAGCGCCGCGCCAAAGATGCAGGGTCACCGACTGGACATGCGCTCGATAACCGGGAATCTCCGACAGTTTGCGATTCACGTAGTCGCGCACCCAAATGGCGAGATAGGTGTGCACCACCACGAACACCGCCGCGATAACGACGATCAACCAAAACCACCACCGCCCGGCGAGCGATTTTAGTCCCTTTGATTTCCCTTGGTGACGCGGCGCATGCATTGCCTTCGCAACGAAAGACGCCAACCCGCTGGTGACCAGCGCAGCGCCCTTCCATACAGAACGCACTTCGCTGGCAATTCAGTCGCCTTTATTTGCCCGGCGTTGGACTCGGGATCGGAAAAGCAAACGTCGCCGACACGGAAGGCGTTGGCGATGTTGAACTCGCGGCCGGCGAAGCGGACGAAGTCGATGTGGCCGACGGACTCGGCGACGCAGTCGGGGTCGGACTTGGTGGAGGAGGAATAATATTTTCCCAATGATGCAGCGGCACGCTCGCGCCGCCGATTTCATCCACCAGTTTCTGGCAGCGCGCCTGAAGTTTCTCCAGATCGGGCGGACCGAACGGGGTATCGGCCGTTCCCGGAAAAATCAGGTAGGTGGCTTTTAGTTCGCTCACCGGCCGATTGTAGGGCGTGGATTGGGGATTGATTTCTTTCGCGATCCGAAACGAGGCTTCACCCACCTTGTCGTTAGGCCCGATGTCGCCGACGATCGCCGGGTAAATCGTATCCCCTAAAATGACGAGGGCGTAGTCGCCGGTTCTGGCTCCATCGTGTTCGTGGGCAAACGCTCCCGGAATCACGATGTAGGGATCGGTCGTGCCAATGAGGAAACTGAACTTCTTCAGAGTGTTCACTTCGGCGCGCAATTGGGTGATCGCGTTCCGCAAATCGCGCTTGCGATCAGCCGTCGTCGTTTTCGCTGCAAATTCATCCTCCGCCTTTTTCAGTTTATCTTCGGTCCCGGCCAGATAGGGATTTGGCTGCGCCGTTTTCTTCATCCAACGATAACTGGTAAACGGTTTGAAATTTGTCGGCGCTCCCGCCCCTGCCGGCATCCGGTCGCCATCGGAGCCGTCGGCGTCGACATCCATATCGGCCTGAAGGAGCAGGGCTTTGCGATGCGTTTGCGGATGCTGCAGCTGCAAAATCGTCTGACAATCGAAAAAGTTGTGACGTGAAAGCAAAACATCGAGACGATTCAAATTTTCGCGCAGCATTCTGATCTTGGTCTCGTAAAGCTGAGCGAACAATGGTGAGACCGGCTCGGTGGGAAGCATCGTCGACAGGGCTGGCAGCAGTTCCGGCAACTTCGGATTCACTTTCGCCAGCTCCTCAATCGTTCGATTCGGGGTTGGGACCCGCGGCTTTAACTTCAACTCGAGAACGTAACTTTCCGGATCGAGGCGCTCCGTCGTCGCGTCTGCTCCCGGAGTGGGTTCGACACTGGAATGAAGGGTAATGCCGCTGAACAAGCGCCCGGTATCGAGCTTGCCGCCAATCGGTGGCGGCCTCGTCGGTGACGGCTCCGGAGTCGGAGTGGCCGTCAGCTCCTCGCGCGGCGCGAAGTACTGCAATCGTTCCTGCGAAACCCATCGATACAAAATCAGGGCGACCAGAATCGCCGCAATCACCAGGACCAGCCTTCGCAACGCGCGTAGTGGAAGTTTTGCCACCGATTACTTCTTCAACCAGGCAACGATCGCCACCACGATCCCGATTACACTCAGAATCGACATCAGGCCGGCCGGCATCATTTTCCCGGTGCGGATAACTTTCGGAACGAATTGTGCCGCGAGCAAAAGCGAAACGATCAGCGCCATCGCCAGCCCCACCGTGCGGTTCGTCGGCAAAATCCAACCGGCGACCAGTAGTAATATCCCAGTGATCGCGCCGGCAATGATCGACGGCAGGCTGCCGGCTTTTACATAGCCGATGATGCCGCCAACGATTGTCAGCGCGCCAAAGATCAGAAAGTAAATGCTGGTCCCGTCCATGCTGGGTCTTGGTCGGACTCGTAAGCCATTCAACAACCGCTGTCCAGTTTGAGCGGACCTAAAGAACCAACCACCAAACGCCAAACGTCGGAGAAGTTTTCGATTTTAAAGCATCAATACCGTAGGGACTAGGGCGCCTGTTCACCGCGCGATGGCGAGGGACTAGCGCGCTTGCGGAATCGAGCGTTCACCGCCCGACGGTGAATGTTCGCCCCGCAGAAGCGCCGCTAGGCGCGACATGTCAATAGGATCGGCATCATCATCATCAACCTAGCTCCGTAGGAGCGGCATGGAAAAATATTTACCGGTTTATATGTCGCTCCTAAAGGAGCTTGCGGGTGAGTGAAATTGACTTTTCTATAAACATTTCGCGCCTACGGCGCTGGTTGTTTCAGCGCGATGCTTCCTCAGGGACAGACAGCCAGACCGGATATTCCGGGCGTTGATTCCTCCGCTTCCTGAAGGACAGACGCCAGACTGGATATTCCGCGCGATGGTAAATGTTCACCCCGCAGAAGCGCCGCTAGGCGCGACATGTGAATAGCATCGGCATATCATCAGCCAAGCTCCGTAGGAGCGGCATGGAAATATTTACCGGTTTATATGTCGC
>JAICWQ010000208.1 GCA_025934755.1 Chthoniobacterales bacterium
CAGCCGGAGTCGAAAGGCTCCGGCTGTTTTGCCTTTTTGAGGAAAAATGGGGTCGTACCTACACATTCAACATTTGCAGGAGGTGATGGTTGATAGAACCGCTGCGCCTTTAGTTGAGAGTTGGTGAACGGGCGATTGAGGGCAATCGCCCCTACCCATATCGGGTCGATTGGTGTTAATTCGTGGTTCATGAAAAAGCTTTCGATCTTAATCGCGTTCTTTGTCTTTGGCGGCTTCGCGCCGCTCGTTATCTCCGCGCCTGCCAAAGACGACGACATGAACGCGATCGCCGAGCGGTATGCCCGACTGGTCCTCGCACTTGGGCAACATGATCCGGATTACGTGGATGCGTTTTACGGGCCGGCGGAGTGGAAGACGCAAGCCGAGAAAGAAAAGAAATCGCTGGACGCGATCGCGACCGGGGCGGGCGGACTATTCGCGAAGTTGATGCTTGATATAACGCGCGCCCGCACCAGCGGGAGCCCGTCGGCTAACGGTCCGAACACGAAGAAGGTGATGGTTGATAGAACGACTGCGCCTTTAGTTGATAATTCGAAGACCGAAAAGGCCGGGGGCGACGCAACGGATTGTTGTCCGCCGGGAACGCCGGACAGCGTGCTGATAAAATTGCGGCGCGAATACTTGCGAAAACAAGTTTCCGCGCTGTCGGAACGGGTCCGAATGTTGAAGGGCGACAAATTAAACTTCGATCAAGAGTCGCGCGCGCTTTACGACGCGGTGGCTCCGACCTATCCGGACTCGCACTTCGATGAGATCATCTCCCAAATCGACAAGAAAATCCCGGGCAAGGGCCCGTTGTGGCAAAGGTATGAGGAATGGCGGAAGCCTTTCGTGATTCCAAAGGAAAAACTGGATGCGGTGTTTCAGGCGGCGATCAAGGAATGTCGGGCGCGGACTCTGGCGCACATCCAGCTGCCGCCTAACGAGAGTTTTACGGTCGAGTACGTGACCAATAAACCGTGGGGTGGTTACAACTGGTACAAAGGCAATTTCCACAGCGTGATCCAGGTGAACACTGATCTGCCGATCTACATCGATCGGGCAGTCGATCTCGCGGCCCACGAAGGTTATCCCGGCCATCACGTTTACAATTCACTCCTGGAAAAGAACCTGGTCCGGGATCGCGGCTGGATGGAATTTTCGGTTTACGCCCTCTTCTCGCCGCAATCGCTGATCGCGGAAGGGACAGCGAATTTCGGGCGGGACGTCGCGTTTCCGACCAAGCCCGAGCGGATGAAGTTCGAGAAAGAAGTATTGTTTCCCGCGGCGGGGATCGATGCCTCGCGCGCGGACGAATATTATGCGGTGCAGGATTTGATGAAGGGTCTCGATTATGCGGTAAACGAGGCCGCGCGCAGATTGATCAACCATGAGATCGACGAGAAGGCGGCGACAGAATGGCTGGAAAAGTACGCGGTGATGGAACCGCCCCGGGCCGAGAAGCGGGTCAAATTCATCCAGCGGTATCGGAGTTACGTGATCAACTACAATTTCGGCGAAGACATGGTGCGGAAGTACATCGAGAAACGCGCTGGGAACGATGCCGAGAAAAAGTGGAATGAATTCGGGAAGCTCTTAGCCTCGCCAAGACTTCCCAGCGGTTTAAACACGAATTGACACGAATAAACACGAATCGGAACGACAGTTACAGAAGGAAACGAAGACAGGAAAGATTCAGATCCCGCCACGACCTTCGATTACTTTGTTATCTTCGGTTGAGAATTCTTGGTCTGCATTCGTGTAAATTTGTGTCCATTGGTGGTTGAATGAAAATTCTGGGGGAACTGAAGCCGGGCACGACGCAGCGGCACATGATCAAATTGCCGGGGGCGGCGTTGGCCAAGGATGAGCCGCGGCCGGTGATTTCAGTCACCGGTGCGAAGCCGGGGCCGGTGCTGTTCGTGAATGCCGGGGTGCACGGCGGCGAGTATCCGGCGATCGAAGCGGTGATTCGGTTGAGTAAAGCGCTCGATCCGGAAAAGATTTCCGGCAGGGTGATTTTGATGCCGTGTTTGAATTTGCCGGCGTTTCGGAGACGGACGCCGTTTGTTTGCCCCATCGATAACGTGAATCCCAACCGCGTGTTTCCGGGCAATCCCAGCGGAAGTTATTCCGAGCAAATGACGCACGCTTTGATCACAGAATTCGTGATCCATGCCGACGCGTATATCGATCTTCATGGCGGCGATATTCCCGAAGCATTGGTGCCGTTTGTGCTTTGTCGCGCGGGCGAAGATGGTGTCGCGAAGAAGTCCAAAGAAATCGCGATGGCGTTTGGTTTGCCTTACGTGCTGACGATCACCAAACCGGTCCAGCCGTCAAAAGGCTATTCAAGTTATGCCGGCGCGGCGGAGAAAGGGATTCCGGCGATTCTCGCCGAGGCCGGTGGGGTCGGGCAAATGGATTCGGCCGCGGTGGAGTTGTTGGTGAATGGAGTGAAACGAGTAATGCAGCATCTGAAGATGCTGGGTCCAGAAGGACAGGCGCTTGGCACAAGCGCCTCTACAACGCCGAAAGTTTTAACGAAGTTTGAGTGGGTTTACACCAAACACGCGGGGATGTGGTATCCGAAAGTCGCGGCGGGTGATGTGGTCAAAGACGGAGAAGCGATCGGCCACGTCGGAGACCTTTTTGGCGATCTGCTTGAGAAAATTGTTTCGCCGGTTAACGGGGTGGTTCTGTTTCTGACGATCAATCCGTCCGTCGCGAAGGAAGGGCTGCTGATGGGAATCGGCGTCGAATGACTCGACTAGACAGGATTTACAAGATTCACAGGATTGAATTTTCAGGTCCGCCTATCAGGATAATCCTGGTAGTCCTGTCGTTTTTCTTGTCCCTGCGAACTCCGTGATCTCTGCGGCCGGAAAGAAGTTGATTGTTGAGAGAAACGCTTCGCTTTAGTTGGAGAGTTGCAGAGCGGGCGGTTGAGGGCAACCGCCCCTACCTTTCGTGTCGATTCGTGTAATTCGTGTCAGGCCTTCCGTATTTGCTGAGAGGCGCATTTTCTGCAAGTGTTTTCGCCACCTGTGGAAAAATACGTGTCGGACTTGATGGCCGGGGTCAAAGCCAAGAACCCGGGTGAATCGGAGTTTCATCAGGCAGTCCAGGAAGTCGCCGAATCGCTGACCTTGGTGCTGGATCGCGAGCCGCGGTTTCGTAAAGCGAAAATTCTCGAGCGAATCATCGAGCCGGAGCGGGTGATCATGTTTCGGGTCGCCTGGCAGGACGACAAAGGAGAGCTCCACGTGCAACGCGGGTTCCGGATCCAGATGAACAGCGCGATCGGGCCCTACAAAGGCGGGTTGCGATTTCATCCGAGCGTGAATTTGGGAATCCTGAAGTTTCTCGCCTTCGAACAGGTATTTAAGAACGCGCTGACCACGCTGCCGATGGGCGGCGGCAAGGGCGGTTGCGATTTCGATCCGCACGGCAAGACCGATTCCGAAGTGATGCGGTTCTGTCAGGCGTTCATGTGCGAACTCTGGCGGCATATTGGTCCCGATACCGACGTGCCTGCGGGCGACATCGGCGTCGGCGCCCGCGAGATCGGGTTCCTGTTTGGAATGTACAAGAAACTCAAGAACGAGTTCACCGGGGTGATGACTGGCAAGGGTTTGACCTGGGGCGGCTCGGTCATTCGGCCGGAGGCGA
>JAICWQ010000192.1 GCA_025934755.1 Chthoniobacterales bacterium
CTCAACCTGAGCGCGCGCGCTTACGATCGGATCCTCAAGGTTTCGCGAACGATTGCCGACTTGAACGGCAACGTCGACATCCTCCCGGAACACGTGAGCGAAGCGATCCAGTATCGCACGTTCGACCGGACGTTGTGGATCTGAGCGAATGCTTTCCCTGGGCTGTCGCGGCAGCCTGGTTGGCGGCAAAATGTTGAATGCGCAGGTACGACCCCGGTTTGTGGATTTGAGCGGATTTTGTGGGAAGTTGAATCCGAAGGCGAGGTTGGCGACGTCTATTTGGAAGAACATGAAACCGATCGCTCAGTGGGTTGATCGCCGAGGAGGCGGAGATTGTTCATCGCGCCGACAACGTTGTGGCCGCTTCCCGCTGATCGAATCGAATTACCAAACCTTTTCGCTCGACCGCTTTTCCGGCGGTTCGACCGGGAGCTCACCGCCGTCGTTCCTCAATATCAGTCGCGATTATTTCCAGCGCGAAGCGCGCCGTAATTTTGTCGCCGAAGTCGCGTTCTTTCTGGTCCTGGCGGCAATTCTGGCCGGGGCCCTGATCGAAGGCGCGATTGCGATCATTCACTTCCTGCATCTTCCTCCCGCTTGAGCTAATCTCGGGCGGAAAAGATGTATCGATTCAAAGCGTTTTTCGTAAAATTCCTGCCCGTCCTGGCATTATCGGCCGGGCTTTTCTGGACCACCGGTTGTCAACCTTCCGGAGACGCCGTTCTTGAAGAAGTATTGGACCGCCGTTACCCGGTTGACCCAGACGGGTTGTCGATCAGCGTGAGCAATCGCGACGGATCTATTAGTATTTACGGAGCGGGCGGCGATGTGCGTGAAGTCCGAGTGCAAGCGGTGACACAAGCCTATACCCCGGAGCGGTTGAAAGCGATTTCCGTTCAGGTCTCGGCTGAGAAGAACGCGGTTTCTATCAATACAATTTACCCGGCTGATTCCGGCGGTGCATTTTCGGACCGTTCCGGCACCGTCGAGTATGTGATCGTTGTTCCGCAAGCGGCAACGATCTCGAAGCTGGAGTTAGCGAAGGGCGAAGTGCTGATCGAAGAGATGCGGGGCCCGGAAGCGCACGCCCAACTTGGAAGCGGCCGGTTGTTCGCGCACAATTGTTTTGGGAGCCTGGACATCCACGTTCAAACTGGAAACGTCGGTTTGGTGTATGATTGGTGGGAAGAACACGATTTTTCAATTCACGCCACGGTCGACGACGGCAACGCATTCGCGTATCTGCCGGAGGAAGCTGCATTCCACATCGTGGCCAGCACCGTGACCGGCCGGATTGCCAACGACTTCGAAGCGAAGGAGCAACGCCACGCCGAAGGGACGAACCACGTCGACATGTTAGTGGGCGGCGCCGAGAGGCCGAAAATTGAGATCGAAAATCGTGACGGCAATATTAGAATCGCCGAACACAATCCGTAGGTTCGCTTCCCACTATGCCTTCGTTCGATATCGTTTCTGAAGTCGATAACCAGGAGATCGACAACGCGCTCAATCAGGCGCGCAAAGAACTCGCAACCCGGTTCGATCTTAAAGACGCCAGGACCGAGATCGTTCACGACAGCGACAAGATTATTCTCACGGCGGACGATGCGAATCACTTGCGAGGCCTGCGCGAGATTGTGATCGGCAAACTTTCCAAGCGCGGGGTCGACCTTCGAAATGTGAAACAGGAAGAACCTGCGGTTTCTTCGGTGGGTCACACCCGCCAGGAACTGAAAATCCAGCAAGGCCTCGAAGGCGAGAAGGCCAAGGAGATTATCCACGCCATCAAATCGCAGAGCTTTAAGGTTCAATGTCAGTTGCAAGACCAACAAATTCGCGTGACCGGAAAGAAAAGGGATGAACTACAAACCGTGATTCAGTTTGTTCGGGGGCGTGATTTCGGGGTGGCGACAAATTTTAAGAATTTCAGAGAGTGAGCGGCGACACGAATTAACACGAATCGACACCAATAATTTCTCAGCTTTGCAGGAAGTTAGCGATAGATCTGCGCCCTTCTAACTTCTGACCGGTACTCTCTGACTTCTGGCTTAGCCGCCTTGCACCGGCGGCATGACGGAAATCTCCTCGCCCGGCTGCAGCTGGTAATTACGGTCGACGAATTCCAGACCTGCGCCGACAAGAATGCTTTTGTCGTGAACGCGCAACCCCGGGAATTTCACATACATTTTATCCAGTAAATCGGAAATCGTCGCGCCTTCATCAAGGTCGATATCAACTCGTGAGCAACCGGCGGCGTCGCGGAGTTGCGCGTAAAATTTGGCGTGAACTTTCATTTTCAGACGAGACACGAATTAACATTAATCCCTGCACCATTCGTGAAGATTTGGGTAATTGGTGTCAGCCCTTAATTAGCTCATGCCGCAAAACTCCAATGTAAGGAAGATTGCGATACCGTTCATCGTAGTCGAGTCCGTAGCCGACCACGAATTCGTCCTCGATTTCAAAACCGATATAATCGGCGTCCACCTTTCGGGCGCGCTGCTTCTTTTTGCTCAAGAGAACGCAGACTTTGATCGTGCGCGGACGTGCAGTCTCCAGTTTCTCCCTGATTGCGGCCAGAGTGTTTCCGCTGTCGAGGATATCGTCGAGGATCAGGATGTGCCGGTCCTGGACATCGGGAAGCGCGATTTGTTTGAAAATCACTTCGCCGCTGGTTTGGGCTTTGCCATGATAACTGGCGACGCTCAAGCAATCGAGGTTCAACGGGAGCGGAATTCGCCGAAGCAAATCCGCCATGAACATCAGGCTGCCGTTTAAGACCGCGATCACCGTCAGTTCTTTGCGCGAATAATCCTTCGAGATTTGGGCGGCGATTTCGTCAAGGCGACTCAGAATTGTCGTCTCGTGAAACAACACCCGCTCAAGGTCGTCTTGCACTGAAGAGTATTAGGCCACTTGATCGCGCAAAGATCAACGCGGGACCGAGAACGAGGTTCCTTGCAAACGTTGTTATCGGACTGTCCAAGTCTGGTCGTCGATTGGGGCCCACTCCCTTTCGCAACTCAGTGACCATCGGTGCCTCTCAGCAAGCGAGAACTCATCCCTGGAGAAATGACGTTACTTGGTTGGCGCGTCAATTCGGGGCGCAGCGAACCACAAGCGGACTTTGTTGTCATTGGATCCCGTCGCGAGAACCCGATCATCGGGAGAAAGCGCAACAGAATTGGCGGCGCTCGGAACACTGAGGGAACATAACTCCTGGAGGGTAGCGAGATCCCAAATCTTGATTGTTTTGTCGCGCCCCGAACTGACTAATCTTCGACCGTCCGCCGAAAACTTCAGCGAGTAAATCTTTTGGGTTTTCAACGTTGCGACCTCGCGCCAATTGTCAGTTGCCCATAATTTGATTGTATTGTCATAGCTTCCCGACGCGAGGAGACGGCCGTCAGGGGAAAAGGCGACTGCATGCACGTCACTCAGGTGAGTTGTCAAAGTTGCCTTGAGCGTTGCCGATGCCACGTCCCAGATTTTCACCAAGTGGCCTGCGGTCAGATGCAGCGCTTCCAAACCTCCTTCGGCGGCCGCGAGATATTTGCCATTGGGGGAAAATGCTATTGACCAAATCAGAGTCTGTTCAGATGCCGGAAACGTGGCGATGCGCGCGCCCGACGCCGGATTCCAAAGCTTGATCTTTCCGGCCTTGTCGCCCGAGGCGAGTATTTTGCCATCCGGAGAAAAGGCAACGCTCTCGGCGACCACGGCATCGTCTCCGAGATCCGACGGATCGCTCCCGGTCGCAGCGTCCCACAAACGAATACGGCCGTCGTCGCTCGCGGTCGCCAACTTTTTTCCGTCAGGAGAAAAGGCGACGTCGTTAACCCAAACCGAATGTTTCAGAGTGAAGAGCTCTTGGCCGGTATTCGTGTCCCACAATTTCGCCGTTCCATCTTTGCTGGCGCTGGCCAGACGCTGTCCGTCCGGAGAAAAGCAAATGCTCGAAACCCAGTCCCGGTGTCCTTCCAACGCCAAAGCCGGAGATGCCCTTCCGATGTCCCAAATCCTGATCGTGTGATCAACACTGCTGGATGCGAGCGATTTTCCATCTGCCGAAAATGCAACGCCATACACGAACCCATTATGGCCGCGCAACGTGTCGGTAAGACGGCCCGAGGCAACTTCGTACAGTTTTATCGTGTCATCCTCGCGTGATACTGCGAGCATTTTTCCGTCCGGAGAGAAGCGCACGGTCTGTTGGGTCGTGCCATCGCCATGAATAGTTCTAGCCTCCTGACCCGTCCGGGTATCCCACAATTTGATTTCGCCGTCACTTCCAGTTGTTGCGAGTGTTTTTCCGTCCGGAGCAAATGCAGTGCTGAGCACGTACCAGGAATGGCCTTTGAGTGTCGCAATTTCTTGAGCTCCGTTAACCTCCCATAGCTTCGCGGTCCGGTCCCACCCACCAGTAGCCAGCATCCGGCCGTCTGGCGAAAATGCCACCGATTCTAACTTGTCGGCGTGCCCTTTGAAGGTCGCAATCTCTTCCCCGCTGCTGATTCGCCACAGTTTAGCGGTATGATCATAGCTTGCCGTGGCGAGAGTGCTTCCGTCCGGTGAAAACGCCACCGAAGAGACGAGGTCGCGGTGCCCCGAGAGGGTGCGCAAAAGACGTTCCGTGTCTGTGTCCCAAATGCGCACGGTGCCGTCCTC
>JAICWQ010000233.1 GCA_025934755.1 Chthoniobacterales bacterium
ACGAAACTCTTCCCATTCTTCGGATTGAATGCCCGCCGCGCCGTCGTTTTGCGAACGCGGGTTGGGGGCTTTCTTTTCTCTTAAGATCGACAATTTATGGTCGCCCCATTTAAGCGCCGTCTCTATCGAGTCCGTTAGCCGGACCCGAATTCCTTCTCGAACAACCAGTCGGTCGACCACGGCTTCAATGGTGTGCCGCTTGTCCTTCTTCAGCCGGATCGGCTCCGGGCGATCCAGCTCCACGATTTCGCCATCGATCCGCGCCCGGACGAAGCCTTCCCGTTTCAAGCGTTCAATCACATCACGAAATTCGCCGGCCTGGTTTTGGACCAGGGGCGCGACCACGATGATTTTGCTGCCCGGCTCGTAAGCGAGAATTTGATCGACGATTTGTTGCGGGGTTTGGCGATGGATCGGTTTTCCGGTTTTTGGATCGTGCGGCTGACCGACGGCCGAAAAGAGAACCCGGAGATAATCATAAATCTCGGTGGTGGTGGCGATGGTCGACCTCGGATTTGCGCCGGCGCTGCGTTGCTCGATGGCGATGGCGGGGGAAAGACCTTCAATGAAATCGACCTCCGGCTTTTCCATTTGGTCGAGGAACTGCCGGGCGTAGGCGGACAGGCTTTCCACGTAGCGGCGTTGTCCTTCCGCATAGAGAGTGTCGAAGGCGAGGGACGATTTGCCGGAACCGCTCAGGCCGGTGATCACCACGAGCTTCTCCCGCGGCAATTCGACGTGGAGGTTCTTCAAATTGTGCTGGCGCGCACCACTGATCTTGATAACTTGCGCAGGCATCGGAACGACAAATCTCGAACCTTTTAGTCAAGCACAGCCGAGCGTTTTCTCCAGCGAAATTCCCGATTTATGAACGAACCAAATCGCCCGCTCTCTCCCGAGGAACTGGCCGAGCTGCAGAAGAAATTCAGCGAGATCAAACATGGCATTAACAACGCGCTCGCGGTCATGATGGCCCTTTCCGAAATGTCCCAGCGCCGTCCGGATTACGCCGAAAAATTGGCCACCGCCGTTCTGAACAAAGCGCCCCAAATCGTTTCCAGTCTGCAGGAGTTTACCCAATTCCTGAACGAGAAGGCGGGAGTCAAACCCGCGGTCGCGAGCGAACCAAAGTAGATTTAGCGGGGGAACGAGATATGGCGGAGAAAATCCGCGCGGGTGGGTTAGCCCGAAGCAGAGTAAGGAAACCCAGATTTATTACTTGAGTTTGGATTCGGTCTGGATCGTTCGCGCGTGCTGAGATCGATGAGCCCAACTTCTTCGAGCGAAACCATTAATTCGGTTGAACTAAGCGGATTTAGCTAGGCTTGCACTCAGGCACACTAACCGCTTCATTGGCAAGCGTGCGTGACTCGGAACCCAACCTGCTTAACGCCGGACTATACACTGTGCCAGAAGCAGCGCGGCTCACGCACGTTTCTGTCGGAAAAGTCCGTCGTTGGCTTAAGGGATATCATTTCAAAAGCGGCAAAGCGATTCGCCATTCCGGCGCAGTTTGGCAAGGCGAGATTCCGCCTCTCGATAACAAACTGGCGCTCAGCTTTCGCGATCTCCTCGAACTGCGGTTCGTTGACGCGTTCATTCGTGCCGGCGTGAGCTGGCGGACAATGCGTAGGGCACATGCAAAAGCCCAGAGTGGGCTGAACACGACGCACCCGTTTTGTTCCAACAGGATTTTCACCGACGGCAGAAATATCCTGCTCCGACAGGCCGAAGAGGACTCGGATCAAGCACTCGTCAATCTCGCGACGGATCAACGCGAGTTTTCTCGCATCGTCGAACCTTTTCGGAAAGAACTCGAGTTCTCAGGCAGCGATATTGTCTGGTGGCCTCTCGGGCGTGAGCGCCAGATAATTGTCGATCCGCGTCGGAACTTTGGGCAACCAACCGCCGCACGTTCTGGTGTTCCGTCGAAAGTCTTAGCCCGCACCGCCAAAGCAAATTCTTCGCAGGAACTGGTCGCGAGGTGGTACGAAGTGCAAACGGATGAAATCCGTGATGCGATTGAATTTGAGAAATCACTCGCGAAGGCGGCGTGAGATTTTTTT
Organism: Chthoniobacterales bacterium; assembly: GCA_025934755.1. Classification (GTDB taxonomy): domain Bacteria; phylum Verrucomicrobiota; class Verrucomicrobiia; order Chthoniobacterales; family UBA10450; genus AV40. The sequence continues at coordinate 2,067 of JAICWQ010000233.1, forward strand.
TGACAACAACCTCGCACCCAAGCTGGCGAAAACCCTGCATGTCTTGATTGAGCCCGAGCATCAGGTTGTGCATCTGAAAGATCGCTTTGCCGCGAACACGCCCGATGAAACATGGATGACCACCTTAGCTCGAGAAGAGAGCTGGGTCATAATCTCGGGCGATCTGCAAATCCGGCAAAACCCGCACGAAGTTCAGGCATGGAGAAGTGCTGGTCACACTGTCTTCTTTTTGAAAGACCGCTGGATTGAGTTGGAGTTTTGGACTCAGGCTTGGAAATTCGTGAAATGTTTCCCGGAAATCATTGATGTCGCTGACAAAGCAAACCTAGGCGATTTCTTTTCCGTGAGCGTCAACGGAAAGATCCGTTGAAGTCGCTATAGACCGAGAACAAAGATTCGACGATCTGATACCACCGCCCGCTTGTCATGCCCGGCTGATTGCCGATCTTTGAAAGATGCCGCAGGCGCAGTCCAGGATCGAGACGGAACAAAGCCCGGCGATCATTCCAATCAAAGATGAGCGCGCCGCGCATGAGCGGTTTGGTGACCCGAAAAATTTCATCAATCGCGAGCTCAGCTGGCTTGAATTCAATCGTCGCGTCCTTGAAGAAGCGCAGGACACCGCCCAGCCGTTGATCGAGCGCATCAAGTTTCTTTCAATCTTCAGCTCGAACCTGGACGAGTTTTTCGAAATCCGGGTCGCCGGCAT
>JAICWQ010000078.1 GCA_025934755.1 Chthoniobacterales bacterium
CAGATCGATAATCAGCTGCGTTCGCGGCTGATCGAGACATTTTATTCCGACATCAAGGAACTGGAGCAGATGCTGGGGCAAGATTTATCTCGTTGGTACGGACGGAAATAGGTGTAGAGGCGCTTGTCTCAAGCGCCTATCCTTTTAGTTCGGTGCTTGAGACAAGCACCGCTACAACTCTTTTGAAATGAATTTACCGATTCCCATTCTGAGCGTCCTGATTGGCGCGATCGTTTTGTTTTTCGGAAGAAAACTGTTTTGGCTTTGCGTGGCGGCGGTCGGCTTCGCCGCCGGAATGGAACTTGCCCCGCACCTGATGCACGAGCCAACGCCAATTCTGCAACTCAGCGTCGCGGTCGTGTTCGGATTCATCGGCGCGTTGCTCGCCATGTTTTTACAAAAAATCGCCATCGCAATCGCTGGATTTCTCGCGGGCGGGAAACTGGCCATGGCCCTGGCCGCTGCATTTTTTGCCAACGGCGCGAATTATCCGGGGATTACCTTCATCATCGGCGGGATCATCGGCATGATTCTGCTCTTGTCGCTGTTTGATTGGGCGTTGATCGTGATGTCAGCCGTGGTGGGCGCATATTTGATCGGGCACACCATCGTTTTGCCATCGACTGGCGCGACCATCCTGTTCGTCGGGTTGACTGTGATCGGAATCATCGTCCAGGGGTCGGCCTTCAGGCGAAGAGCGATCGGATAACTAATCGGACGGGCTGCCTTGGCCGAGGGTAGCTTTGCGAAGGCTGGTTTCCCTCACTCTCGCGTCCCGGCGTCGCCATTCATTTGTTGCTGACAAAGCGAAGATTCACGTGAGAAAATCGAAACATGACCTCACAACAAATGGGTTTGCGGATAGCTTCGTTAATTTTCGCGCTTGTCGCCATCTTCCACGTCATCCGTCTGTTTAGACACACTGCGGTGACGGTTGGAAGTCATGTCATTCCGATGGGATTGAGCTGGGCGGGGCTCATCGTCGGCGGTCTCCTTTGCCTTTGGATGTGGCGGCTGTCTTCCGCGGCACGATAGGATTTTTTAGCAACCCGGACGAACAAATCATGGTGACGGTTCGACAATGAGACAATCGACCCTTGCCGTCATCTGTGGAGCGGCGCTTTGCATCATTCTCGCTTACTCGTGGTGTGGCCGAAACCCGCCGGGACAACTTGGCATTCTGTCGGTAACACCCACTCCCCGGCCGTCGACCTCGACCATAACTCCGACGGTAGCAGCAGCAGCAAGCCCAACGGCGGCGCCGAGCGCGTCCGCAGCCGTCACCCCGTCGCCGACGCCAACCCCAACCGCGTCCGCGCAGGCGGTGCCGCCGGAATTCCAGAAAGTCGCCCAGAAAGCGGCGCCGGCCATCGTCGAGCTCACTCTTTTCGACGCAACCGGAAAACTATTGCGCAGCGGAAACGCATTCTACGTGTCGCGTGACGGTTTGCTCGCGACGAGCCACGATCTGGTTGCTGATGCGGCCTATGGTGTTGCGAAGTCTTCGGACGGAAAAATTCGCAACGTAACCGGCGTTATTGATTTTTCGAAAACGAGCGGGCTGGCCATTCTTCGCGCCGAAACGAAGGTCGGCGTTCCATATCTTCCGCTTCAAAAGACCGCGGAATCAATTGCAGTGAACGCCTGGGGCGTCGTGGTTAGTAATTCACTCGAACACAAGGAACAGCCAATCGCCGGCGGGCAAATCGCGTCGCGGGGCCAGGATCCCAAGAAAGATACGTTTCAAATCGGCGGGACGATTCCAAACGATGCAACCGGCGCGCCGGTCCTCGATGCGAACGGAGACGTGGTTGGAGTAGTGACGGCGGGGGGCAAGAATGAAATCCAACCGTCTGGACAAATCGAACCGTTGCTCGCGCCAATCAAATCGGCAATGACTGGACGATGGGCGGGCGCGCCCCAGGAATCACCATCTCCGACGCCTACTCCGCGAGTTGCGCGCCGGGTTCTCTTCAATCCCGCGCCGAAATACCCGTTCGAAGCGCGTTCGATCCGGATCGGACCGAGGCGCGGCAACGGCAAATATCGCGTCACTTTTGGCACCAACGGTTTGGTGAGAAACGTCCAAACGGTGGAATCAACCGGGCAACCGATTCTGGACCAGGCTGCGATCGACGGCCTGCGCCAATGGCGCGCCGAACCGGGCTCGGGGGAGTGGACGGTGCTCGTCCCAATAACGTTTCAACCCTAGTTGAAAACGGAACACCCAAGTCCCAGGCACCAGATCCCAAGGCAACTTCAATAATCAAATAAACTGCCAGTTGTTTGAGGTTTGGTTTTTGAAGACTCCCTGGGATTTGGGGTGTGGGATTTGGGGTTTGGGATTTGGGGTTTGGGATTTGGGGTTTGGGATTTGGGGTTTGGAACTTGGGATTTCCGCCGCAAAGCGGCGGTTTAGTGACGAAAGTGCCGGGTGCCGGTAAAGATCATCGCCATTTTGTGTTCGTCTGCGGCGGCGATGACTTCTTTGTCGCGGACCGATCCGCCCGGTTGAATTGCGCAGGTGGCGCCGGCGTCGGCGGCCGCGATTAACCCGTCAGGGAACGGGAAGAACGCATCACTGGCCACTGCGCTGCCCTTCAGAGAAAGGCCGGCCTCGTTCGCTTTCCAAATCGCAATGCGCGACGCGTCCACCCGCGACATTTGTCCCGCGCCGATCCCGAGGGTCCGATCGGCGGCGGCGTAAACAATCGCGTTCGACTTCACATGCTTGACCACGCGCCAGCCGAACAACATCGCCTCCATCTCCTTCTTGGTCGGCATACGTTGAGTCACAACTTGTTCCGGATTTTCTGCGCCGATGTCCGAATCCTGAACGAGAACTCCGGCGCAAACCGAACGAAGATCGACCGTTGGTCTCGCTTCCGCCGCGGAGGTGGCCAGCCGGATCAGCCGCAAATTCTTTTTCTTCTGTAAAAGGGCGCGGGCCTTGGTGTCGAAGTCCGGGGCGATAATCACTTCGGAAAAAATCTCGCTGATGGTCTTCGCGAGCGGTTCGGTGATCTCGCGATTGCAAACGATGATTCCTCCGAACGGGGCCTGCTTGTCGGTTGCGAACGCTTTCTCCCAGGCTTTGCGAAGATCGTTGTCCGCCCCGACTCCACACGGATTGGTATGCTTCAGAATCGCCACCGCCGGCTGCGAAAATTCTGCGATCAGGTTGGTGGCCGCGCTGATGTCGAGAATGTTGTTAAACGAAAGCTCTTTGCCGTGCAGTTTTTCGAAATGGCGATCGAAATCGCCGTAGAGGGCGGCGTTTTGATGAGGATTTTCGCCGTAACGCAGCTTTGTCACCAATGGCAACGACAAGGAAAATGAAGCTTCGGTGATTTGCTCGCGGTTCAGATAATTGCCGATGGTGCGGTCGTAATCCGACGTCTTGATGAACGCCTTGATCGCGAGATGTTCGCGCAGTTTCAAGGTCGTCTCGCCGTTGTTCTCCCGCATGTTCTCCAAAATCGTGTCGTAATCCGCCGGATCGACCACCACCGTCACCGATTCGTAATTTTTCGCCGCGCTCCGGATCATGGAAGGCCCGCCGATGTCGATATTCTCGATGGCCTCGGCCAGAGTGACGTCGGGTTTTTGGATCGTTTTCTCGAACGGATACAAATTCACGACCACCATGTCGATCGGCTCGAAGCCGCATTCCCTGGCTTCGGCTTCGTGTTTGGGATTCCCGCGTTTGTAAAGCAGCCCGCCGTGCACCCGCGGATGCAGAGTTTTCACCCGCCCTTCCAAAACTTCCGGAAAAGCGGTGAAACTCGAAATGTCGCGCACCGGAATTTTTTCTTTTCGCAAAAGGTCCGCCGTTCCGCCGGTGGAAATAATGTCAACGCCCTGGCGCTCAAGCTCGCGGGCAAACTTGGCCACCCCGGCCTTGTCAGAAACGGAAATGAGAGCGCGGGCAATTTTCATGAATTCGTTGAAGCGTTGAATGGATGAAGCGTTGAAGCGTAACAATTCACCACCGCTTTAACCCTTCAACGCTTAATCGCTTTAACGATCCAGGATCACGTTCCTGGCCACCGGATACAATACCGGACAGCAGCCGATCGTTTCACAAAACGCTTTGCTGAAATGGCTGAGACTGGAATAACCCACTTCGGTGGCGGCTTCGGTGACGTTGAACCGGCCGGTTCGGAGCAGTTCGGCGGCGCGTTCCATCCGCAATTTGCGAAGATACTGCGGAATGGTCAGGCCGACTTCGCGCGAAAACATCCGGCTCAGATAAAACGGGCTGCACCCAACTTCCTGGCCGAGCGATTCCAGGGTCAGAGGATTCACCAGGTCGCGGGCGAGCAATTCTTTCGCGCGGTCCACTCGTTCCCGCGCAACCCGCTTTTGTCGCTGACAGAAAAATTCAGGCGCCTTCGGCTCGAAGAAAAAATGCGCCATCAATTCGAGGGCCTTGCTTTGGTACCAAAGGATTTGGGCCGCTTTTGGAACCGGCGGAGTCGCCAAATTTGTCACGACAGCGCGTTGTTCGATCGACATCGGCCGGGCCGGCCCAAGAACGGTGGCGTTTTTGTCGCCGAAAATCACCCGCCGGATTTGCGGTTCGAGATCGCCCTCATTTTCGACGAACTGTTTTTGCAAATGATCTCGCGAAAACTCGAGGGTCGCGAACTGATGACGATCGTTGGCGCGACGCGACGCAGGAATCGGTTCGTCGCCGACCGCGTAGTAACCGGCGGACGCGGACGTGTAATTGACTTTGGTGGAGCAGCCGACTTCGCCGCGACCGTCGAGATTCAAACAGAATTCAAGGCTGTGGGGATGAAACGTCCGGCCCCAGTTAAACGAGCGGGCCATCTGAAAATCGTGCCACTCCACGGCCACGCCCATGGAATCGACGTCGCCATACAGTGGCCGCCAACCCTCCTTCACCTCGCGCCAGGCAGCCTGTTCGGCCGCGCATTGAAAACTCATCGCCACAAATTACGAACGTTAGCGGGCCGAATGCAAGATTGGTTTCTTTTCCTCCAGAGCCACCCGGTCCCATTTCCCAAGGGTCGAGGCGGCGTCGTAGGTGCTCTGGGCAAAATCGAGCAACATTTCGTCCGGCGATTTCGACGTCCGGACGACGTCGTAGGCCAGGGTGAATTCTCGGAGTTGCTTATTATAAGAAGCGGCCTCGGGTTTAATCTTCGCCTCGGCAAATCCGGCGGGCTCCGGATAGGCGTAGGAATAAAACAGCCCCTGCGGCATCACATCCGCCCCGGGCCAAAACCCGAGGCTGCTCACTTCCTGCGAATAGGCTTCGCGGGTAATTGAATCCGGCAAATGCGGAACGCCTCCGGGATGCGGCGGTGCTTGCCGTCCCGAAAACCGAGTCACTGCAAAATCGAAGCTGCCCCAAAAGAAGTGGACCGGGCTGCATTTGCCGCAGAAACGCGATCGAAATTCTTTGAACACGCGGTCGGTCTGCACCAAAACGCGCCAAAACCGGTTCGCATATTCCGCGTCATAGGCTCGATGGGCTTCGTCCTTCTCGAACGCAATCGGATTGACAATTTCGTTCGGCAGGGTGTCGATCTTGACCGGCAATTTCAATTCCTCCAGCGCAGTCATTATCGCGTGGTAAAAATCCGCCACCGTTCGCGGCTTGAGCTCAATCCTTGTCTGGCCGCCGTCGCTTTTCAAAATGCGCAAATTGTGATCGATGAAATCGAAACGCATCTCGAACGTATCGGTCCCGTGCGGGATCGGCGAGGTGGTGAGCCCGCGCGCGGTCACGTAGAGGGTGACGTGCCAGGAATGATTCGTCCACGGGGAGAGAGTAAGCCGGATCTTGCCGACAATTTGCGTCCACATATGCAAGGTGGCGCAGGTCTCTTTCCAATCCGGGTAATTTAATTCCGGCCAAACGTCGGGTGCTGGCATTGTTATATCGTTACATCGTTGAACCGTTAAACCGTTGAAGCGTTGAAGCGTTAAAGCGTTAAAGCGTTGAAGTGATTCACGATTCTCGATTCTCGATTCACGCTCTTCACCGATTAATATAATCGGAAAACGAGCGGCGCACCCGGCCAAACATGTCGCTCGCCTCATCCTGCGCCCGTTCGAAATATCCGCGCATCCGCTGCCGCACGCCATAAAGCGGACCGTGTTCGTCGTCATCACCCTGTTGTCGATGCTCGTCATCGGCCACTTCCGGTCCATTCTCATCGTGATGACGCTCTTCGCGGTAAACCCGTTGCTCGGTGGCAACATCGTTCATCGTCGCGCCGGCAAACATTCCCTCGGTCCGGGTCACGTTGCCGCGATTCGCGCCGATGTGAATGGTGCCGACCGGCTGACCGTTCACCGCGTGCAACGTCACAATCCAAGTCGGATCACCATGTTGATCCGTGCGGAGGGCATAACTCGCGGAATCGAACCGCAGACTGGATTTGTCCGCAATATGGCTGGCCACTTGAAAAGCGCCGCTTGAGTCCAGGTTCAATCGCGCGGTATTGATGGTCGCCCCTTCCGCCGAGCCGACGACCGAGCTCGGGCGATCGGAAACGACTTCTCCGTTGCGGACCTGGATTTCACGGAAACCGCCGCGATCGGCGATCACGATCCTCCAGGTATGCGGTTGAGGAGAGCCTCGGGTGCCGGTCACCGAAACGACGTGATTGACGGCGTCGCGATTCATATGAACTCCGACGACACGGAGGGCGTCATAAGCGGTGAATTGTTCCTGGGCCAGGGCCGGCGCTGCCGAAATCAGCAGCGCAACCAATGTTTTCCACATGGGCCAGACTGAACAACCGGTTTGCGCCGCTGTCCACTTAGGTTTCACCCGTTGGAGCCCAAAGATGAGCGGCGGTCCGAGCGTCGATCAACGCTTTGAATGCCGAAGACGCCGGCAAGATCGTGATCGTAGGCGATGGTGCCGATCTTGGAGGATGGCGAAAGCGCCGGCAGGCGCGACATGTTTGTAGCAAAATTCATTTTTATCCATCAAAAGCTCCGTTAGGAGCGGCATCCCGCAGCCGGTGAACGTTCCCTGTCGCTCCTACAGAGCTTGGGTTACCTCTTGCTGACACTATAATCCTGTCGCGCCCATCGGCGCCCTTAAACCATGCGTTCTCACTTGAATGAGAGCTGAAGCGTGCTCAGCGTTGCTATGTGCAATGAAGAAAGGCAAGCTCGAGTTCACCAGCCACACCGCCAACCTCGCGTTGATGCGAGATTTCGTGCGGAGATTTTTAACGGATTTTCCGTTCTCGGAAAAGCAACGCTCACTCATGGTCCTCGGGGTCGACGAAGCCTGCACCAACGTCATTCGGCATGCCTACGAAATGCGAGACGATCAGACAATCCGGTTAACGATCGAAGTCTTGCGGGGCTGTGTCCGGATGCGATTGCGCGATTATGGCGAACCAATCTACAAAGCGTTGAATCAGCTCGGATCGAATCGTCCGAGACCCGGCGGGCGCGGAATTACCTTGATGCGTCACGCTTTCGATAAAGTCGATTATCTTTACAAGGCGCGCGGGACCGAGCTCGTGCTCACCAAGAATTTGGAATGAACCGCCAAACCCTCGAAACGACGCTAAAAATTTCGGCTCGATCAACCGATCTGCCTTTAAATTTCGCGTCCTTTGGCGAATTTGGCGGACAATTATTTTGCCGATAATGCCAGCGACCAAGATGAAACCGCCGGAACCGGACGCCGCGTTCGAGATGTCGCTCCGGCCGCCGATGTTCAGCGAATTCACCGGTCAGGTGAAAGTGCGGGAACGTTTGGAATTGATGGTGGAAGCGGCCCGAAAACGCGGGGACGTTCTCGAACACGTTCTATTAAGCGGACCGTCCGGCCTCGGCAAAACCACCCTCGCCTACATCATTGCCAATGCCATGGGCGTGAATGTGAAGAACACCAGCGGGCCGGTGATCGAGAAAGCGGGCGAGCTCGCCGGTTTGCTCACCAGTTTGGAAAAAGGCGACGTCCTTTTCATCGACGAGATCCACCGGCTTCAACCAACAATCGAGGAATATCTCTACCCCGCGATGGAAGATTACCGGCTCGACATCATCATCGATCAAGGTCCGCAGGCGCGGAGTCTGCGTTTGCAATTGCCGAAGTTCACCCTCGTCGGCGCGACCACTCGCGCGGGAATGGTGAGCGCGCCGTTGCGTTCGCGGTTTGGAATGACCGCGCGTCTTGATTATTACAGCGCCGAGGAAATGCAGAAAATCATCGTGCGCAGCGCGCGTTTGCTCGGAGTTGAGATCGATCCGCCCGGCGCTACCGAAATTGCCGCCCGTGCCCGTGGCACGCCGCGGACCGCGAATAATTTGCTGCGCTGGGTCCGCGATTACGCCCAGGTCAGGGCCCAGGGAAATATCGACCGCGATGTTGCTGACGCCGCGTTGGCCATGTTGGAGATCGATCGCGATGGGTTCGATCAATGGGACAAGCGGATCATCGAAACGTTGATCCACAAATTCAATGGCGGTCCGGTCGGGTTGAGCTCCCTCGCCGTGGCAATTGGCGAAGAAGCCGGCACCCTCGAAGAAGTGAACGAGCCGTATTTGATCATGGAGGGCTACATCAAGCGCACTGCACAAGGCCGCGTCGCGACCGCCAACGCTTACAAAAAACTTGGCCTTAAACCGCCGGCCGGCATGCAGCAGGAATTGCTCTAGTTATCGATCGCAACGAGAAATGGCTGGTCCCCTCGCTCTGAAATCGGAGAACATCGCGGAACTTGTGTTCTTTATTCGCGGCGAAAAAGTCATGCTTGATGCTGACTTGGCAATGCTTTACGGGGTTGAGGCGCGGGCTCTTAATCAAGCTGTTGCGAGAAATCGCAGGCGTTTTCCAACCGACTTCATGTTTCGGGTCTCGCATAAGGAATATAATGTCTTGAGATCACAGTTTGTGACCTCAGCCGCGGGCAAAAAGCTGAAGTCATCACAAACTGTGATGAGTTCGCGCAAACATCGCGGCCGAGCATATCGGCCTTACGCATTTACCGAACAAGGCGTCGCGATGCTTTCAAGCGTGCTCCGCAGTCCGCGAGCTGTTGAAGTCAATATTGCGATTATGCGAACTTTCGTCCAATTGCGTCGTCTGATGGATACCAACCGTGATATTGCCCGCAAAATTGAAGCGTTGGAAAAAAAATATGACGAGAAATTTGCGGTCGTCTTCGCTGCGATTAAACAATTGATCGCGCCCTCTTCAGCGGCAAAAAAGCAAATTGGCTTTCATCCCTGATCTCAGCCATGCAAGTCATAGCGGCGAATTATTGTAAGAGGCAGGCCAATCCCACTGATAGACGCGAATCAAGAATTCACAGAACGAAAGAGCAAAGAGGACCTCATTTTCTATCCAACTCTTCAAGCTTGCTGTTTATAAGCATGATTCGCGGGTAATAAGTTGATGCAACAAACGGCCGACTTCTTTCAACAGACCTCAAGAGTCCTGACGGTCTCGGAGCTGACCCGGAGCATTCGCGGCACGCTCGAAACCAAGTTCGGCGCGGTTTGGGTGCAGGGCGAAGTCTCCAATTACAAACTGCACCCGAACGGCCATCAATATTTCACCCTCAAAGACGCTCGCGCCCAAATCGCCTGCGTGATTTGGCGCGACACGATGGCGCCTTCACGGTCCGAAGGCCGGCGACCAGCACTTAGCGACGGGGCGAAGGTCCAGATCTTTGGGACCGTTTCAGTGTTCGAAGCCCGTGGCCAATATCAAATCAGCGTCCAGATCGTTCAGCCATTTGGTCAAGGTTTGTTGCAGGCGAAGTTCGAGGCCCTGAAACGCGAACTCGAAGCCGAAGGCCTGTTCGACCCCGCCCGAAAACGCGCCCTGCCAAAATTTCCGCGACGAGTCGGGATCGTGACTTCACCCAGCGGCGCCGCGATCCGCGATATCTTGAATGTGCTCCGCCGCCGCGCGCCCTGGTTGTCGATCCTGATCAGCCCGGTGCGGGTCCAGGGAACCGGCGCCGCGCAGGAGATTGCAGTCGCGATCCGCGAATTGGCGACGATGACACTCGCGCAACTCCAAGGAATGACGGTCTCCAGACCGTCGTCTGTTGAAACGACGTCTGGGAAGCCGTCGCTACTTGATCAGCCAGCGCTCGACATCATCGTCGTCGCGCGCGGCGGCGGAAGCATCGAAGATTTGTGGGAGTTCAACGAGGAAATCGTCGCCCGCACCATCGCCAGCGTGAATGTGCCGATCGTTTCCGCGATCGGTCACGAGATCGATTTCACGATTGCGGATTTTGTGGCTGATCTTCGGGCCCCCACTCCAAGCGCGGCCGCGGAGTTGATCGTCCCCGACATTATCGATCTTCGCCGGCATCTCGACGCTTCTGCGCGCGGAATCGGACGCGAGTTGCTCAATCGAATGCGCGACGCCCAGCAACGGCTCGATCATTCCCGCGAAACGCTGCGGCGCTGTCTCGGGCACAAAATCGAGAATTATCGCCGCAGTCTCACCCATGCCCTGGCGACGTTGCAGGCCCGCAGCCCCGCGCGGGAACTGATGCTGCGACGAAATCGGTTTACCGATTTGCAACGCCGGCTTCGCGACTCGCCGGCCCGCGTTTTGGAAAATGCGCGTCACCGATTTCAAAAGATCGAGGGAATCCTGCGTGTGCTCGGTCCGGACGCGACTTTGCGGCGCGGTTACAGCATCACGACCGATGAGCGAGGGAAACTGATCCAGTCAGTGACGAGCGTACGCCAGAAAATGAAAATCAAAACCCGGGTGAGCGACGGCGAGTTCGAGTCAGAGGTGTCGTAGCGCTTGTTGTTGTAGCGGTGCTTGTCTCAAGCACCGAATTAAAAGGACCGGCGCTTGAGACAAGAGTTTCTACAACTCGTCCGCGTTCAAGCGGGAGCGCGGTTGTAGCGGTGCTTGTCTCAAGCACCGAACCAAACAAAACAGGCGCTTGAGACAAGCGCCTCTACAATGCAGAATGTTTCGCGATGCCCAATCGGCCCCCACGACTGGAGCCATTTCAAAAGTACGATCCGCCTGTGTACTTCATCACCTTCAATACCTGGCATCGGCGCAATTTGCTCGCGAATCAACGCGTCCACGATCGATTTGTAGAATTCGCACACGCTGGTCTGCCGCGCGGCATTGCAATCGGCCGGTATGTGATCATGCCGGATCACATTCATCTTTTCGTTTGCGGCAGCGACGATTTCGTCCTGAGCCAATGGATACGGGCTCTGAAGAGAACTTTATCGACCGCTATTGCGGCGTTGGCGCCTCATTGGCAGACCGGATTTTTTGATCATTTGATTCGTCACAGCGAGAGCTACGGCCAAAAATGGGAGTACGTTTGCCAAAATCCGGTTCGAGCCGGGCTGATTAACAAAGCTGAGGCGTGGCCCTGGCAGGGCGAGATCGAAACAATCTAGATTGTGTTGTTGTTGTAGCGGCGCTTGTCTCAAGCGCCGAACTAATAAACAGGCGTTTGAGACAAACGCCTCTACAACCTACGGCTGCTTCAGCACATTCGCGGGATCGCCAGCCGATACCGTGCCCTGCACTTCGCCGGGTTTCTTGCCGACGAGCGATTCGAACGAGGCTTCCTGTCCGCTGGTCGCCTTTGCATTGTTTCTGCGCAGAACCGCGGCGTCCCCACCCTTTCGCACCACCACAAAACCTTTGTCGCCATACGGATTTGGCGGCGTTGCGGTAAAATCGGTGTCGTAAGTGTAATTCGAAGTGACAGCAAAAATAACGTTGGACGCATCGGCCGCAGTGACCGGATAAACCTTGAGGCCGCTCGTGCCGCTTAGCGTGACCGTCGTCGCTGAACCGGAGCCGCTCGACGTTGCGGTGCAGGTCGCGCCAGGCGCGCTCAGAATTTTCGCGAGATCACTCGCCTTGAGATAATCGTTTTGCACCAGCTTTTGGCAATAATCCTGAAGCTTGGTCACGCCGCTGGCGTAGTCTCCCGGCCAACCGAGGGCCGGGTCCGCATTGGCCGATCCATCCAGCGCCATCTGATATCCGGCCAGGTACAACTGGCGCGCGTTGTTCATCGTTCCCGTCATTTGCCCCTTCGTCAGCGCGCTGGTTAACGCCGGCACCGCGAACGCGGCGATGGTGGCGATGATGGCGATGACAACGAGAAGTTCGATAAGCGTAAAGGCGCCCCTGTTTTTCCTGATCATAAACACGGCTGAATTTCCTTCTGCAAAGATCGTAAAAATCGGGAAAAGAAGCAAGCCAGATCCTGATCTGGGGAGCGCACGCGCCCTTTGGCGAGCCGTAGCTTCAGCGAAGGCTGCTCGCGTGCAAATGCCAGTCCGGCTCGGATTTTCGGCGCCTCACCGAAGCCTGATTTGCGCCCTGTTGTCGTCAAAAGTTCGCGACCGCGGGAGCGCGATCGGTCCGAGCCGGACTGGCGGCTAGTGGGTCTGTGACAAGAAGCGCCGTAGGCGCGGCCTGTTTATAGAGGATCGTTTACCCAAGAAAAAGAGCTCCGGCGGGAGCGGCATTTTTCCTGATCATGGCGCTCCTAACGGAGCTTTGGCCGGAAAATCACCGCCCCGGAATCAAAACAAAAACCCCGCCGCCTTTCGAGCAGCGGGGTTTTGAGAGAGTTCCAAAAATTAGATGTGTCTGCGACGAAATCTGCGAACCGCGGTCAGCAATCCGCCACCGAGAAGCAG
>JAICWQ010000032.1 GCA_025934755.1 Chthoniobacterales bacterium
AGATGTAGAAACGGTGCATCAGCGATCCACAGATTACGCAGATTTGCGCAAATTAAATAAATCACTCAAAAAAATCTGCGTAATCTGTGGACCAGCTTCTACATTATTCTATCTTCGGCGTATCGATCCCCAGGGCATCGGCCAGGTCTTGCAGGTGTTCCTGTTCCTGAGCGATGATCTCGCGCAACACTTCGCCCAGTGCATATTCGTCCATCGCGTCCGCCTGGCGGATCCGCTGGCGATAATTGATGATGGTCTGGCGCTCGTTTTCGAGGTCGAATTTCAGCATGTCGCGAGGTTTGTCCGACATTCTCACCTCCTTTGGCTTGTTCGTCGGCTCGCCGTTAAAGTAATCGATCTGCTTGGCAATCTTCAAAGCGTGCTGCAATTCCTCGGCAGCGTGCTTCTCCAACTCCTGCGCGATATGATTGTACTCCGCGCCTTTCAAGGTTTGGCTGTAAATGACGTAGGAGAGAATAGCTTGATATTCCCGCGCCAAATCTTCATTGAGCAACTCGATCATCCGTTTCCGGTCAATTTTTAGTTGTTCGTCTTTCATACAACCTAGATTCGCATCAGGTATGGACCCTGTCTGCGCGAAAGTTCCCGCATTTTCAACGGCGTAAACGGCAGGGCGTGCCAAAGCCGATACAATTGAATGGGTCAGACGAATCAATTATCGCCGGCTCAAACATCTCGAAAGAACTCTTTAGCCCGTTCGAAGAAGCTTTTCCGCAATGGCGTATTTTCTTCGCCGCACAATTCGGCGAACTCCTGAAGTTTTCCGCGTTGCTCGGCATTCAATTTGGTCGGCACTTCAACCATCACCCGAACGAGCAAATTTCCCCGTTCCCGTCCATTCACGTGAATAATGCCTTTGCTGCGAAGTTTGAACGTCTGACCGCTTTGGGTGCCGGCCGGCACCTTCAAGTTCGCCTTGCCTTCCAAGGTTGGGACCGGCACTTCGCCGCCGAGAGTGGCAAGGGTAAATGGAATCGGAACTTCGCAATACAGATCGTCTTCCTGCCGGTGAAAGATCGGATGCTCCTGAACGTGAACCACGACATAAAGGTCGCCCTGTGGTCCACCACGAATTCCGGCCTCGCCGTTGCGCGATGATCGAAGACGCGATCCGTCTGTAATTCCGGCCGGAATTTTTAATTTGATCCGGCTTGTCCGCTCGACCCGTCCTTCGCCCTCGCACTGACGGCATGGTTTCTCGACGATTTGACCGACGCCGCGACAACGCGGACACGTTTGTGATACCTGAAAAAATCCGCGCGAACTGACGACCTGACCGCGACCGCCGCAAACCGGGCAATTGATGGTGCGCGAGCCACCTTCCGCGCCGTTGCCTTTACATTTATCGCAAACATCGAGCTTTCGGACTTCGATTTCCTTCTCCGTGCCGAAGGCTGCTTCCTCGAGCGTGATCTGCATGTCGTAACGCAGATCCGCGCCCCGTTGCCGATCTTCCCCCTGCCCCGCGATACCGCCAAAAAAAGTCTCGAAAATGTTCCCGCCGATTCCACCGCCGCCAAAAACCTCGCGAAAGATATCGAACGGATCGTGGAACCCTCCGCGAAATCCCCCGCCCTGCTCAAACGCAGCGTGACCGAAGCGGTCGTAGGCGGCGCGTTTGTCACTATCCATCAAGACATCGTAAGCCTCGCCGAGCTCCTTGAATTTTTCTTCGGCGTGCGGGTCGTCCGGGTTTTTATCCGGATGAAATTTGACCGCGAGCTTGCGATAAGCCCGCTTCACTTCTTCGGCCGACGCCGAGCGCTCGACTTCGAGCACTTGGTAGTAATCGCGCTTCTTGGTAGGCATCTAAAAGGGTGATGAGTGACAGGTGACGAGTGACAAGGGTCAGCAAGCGTTACGCCCGATTTTACTCGTCACCGGTCACAAGGCCAGTCCGGCTCGGACACTTGTCACTTTTTTACGCGGCCGCTTGAAACAACGACAGCGGATGGCCGTAACAGGCGGTCCTTCAGACGATAACCCCGGCGGGTTTGGGTGATCACATGTTCTTCCGGAACGTCAGCGCTGGGTTGATGCGCGATCGCTTCGTGGAGATTCGGATCGAATTTCTGACCGACGGCTTCAATCGGTTGCAGGCCATTTTCGGCGAGAAAATCCTGGAGCTGCTTCAGCACCAGGCTCATTCCGGAATAAATCGGCGACTTCTCCCCTTCGCCCCGTGCCGCTTCCAATCCAAGCTCGAAGTGATCGACAATCGAAACCAGTTTTTCGAGAAGGCTTTTGTTGGCGTATTTGATCGCCTCTTCTTTTTCGCGAGCGGAGCGTTTTTTGTAATTCTCGAAATCGGCCTGGCTTCGCATCGCCAGATCGCGAAACCGGTCGAGGTCCGCCTGCATGCTGGCGATCGGATCTTCGCCGTCGGCATCTGGCTTGCCTGCGACGCTGGCAGCGTCCCCTGCAGGTTCTTCCGTTACCGGGGTTTTTTTCATGTCTTTCTAATCGCAATCAAAGTGATGTCGTCATTTTGCGGGGTTGCGTCGACGAAATTTCGCAGATCGTCGATCAACCTCGAGACGATCGCCTGCGGCCCTTGTTTTGCGGTGGCCCGATAAGCTTCAATCGTTCGCTCCAACCCAAACTCGTTCCCTTCGGTGTCGAGCGCTTCGGTGATTCCATCCGTGTAAAGCAGGATGCAATCGCCCGGCTCGAGCGGTACAGCGACGTCTTTAGTTAACCTGTCGAACACATCTCCACTGTCAATGCCAACCACCATGCCCGGCGTTTTCAATGGACTAATCGTCTGGGTTTTCTGGGTGTAGAGCAAAGGCGCGTCGTGCCCGGCGCGAGCAAGAGTGACCGCGCTTCTGACGTGATCGAGGACCAGATAAGCCATGCTGATAAACATGTCCTCCTTGATGTCGGGATAGAGTTGCCGATTCACTTTTTGGAGAACTTCGGCCGGGGAGGGATTTCCAATGGCCTGGCTCCGCAAAACACTGCGGCAAATCGCCATGATCAACGAAGCCGGAACACCTTTGCCGGAAACATCCGCAATCGCGACCCCCAACCGTTCCTCGTCGACTTTGATGTAATCGAAGTAATCCCCGCTGACCTGACGGGCCGGTATGTTCATTCCGTTGATTTCAAATCCGCCGATGCTGGGCGATTCAGCGGGAAGAAGAATCCTCTGGATGTCTCGGGCGATTTCCAGATCGTGATCGAGCCGTTTTTTCTCATTGGCTTCGGAATAAACGATCGCGTTATAGAGCGCGAAGGCCGATTGCTCGGCGATGGATTTGAAGACAACGAAGTCGTTTTGAGAAAAAGGCTGGCCGACCCGGCTGTTGGCCAGCGCCAGTACACCCATGTTTTGCCTGGCATACAGAAGTGGCGCGACCATCACCGAGCTCGCGCCGAACGAACTATCGCGCAACTTGACCAGTTCCGGCGCTTCGGAAAATTCGTTCATACACGCCGCAACGCCGCTTTGCCAGACCCGCCCGAGCAGTCCTTCGCCGTTTCCAATCGTGTGCAATCGCAGAAAACTCTCCAAGGCAGTCGAAGAAGCGGCGGCTTGTTGCAAAATGTGCGGCGGAATGTCGACCAGCGGCGGACAACCTTTGGAAAGGAACGTCGGAGTGAGTTTGTGGCCGCTGCGCTCGGTTAGATAAAGCGCGCCCCCTTGTGCGTCGAGCACCCGGGTGGCGCCCTCGACGATCAATCGGTGCAAATCGGCGGGACGGATTGTTTCGCTGAACGCTTCGCCTAGTCCGTGCAGAAAATCGAAGACCAGTGTTTCTTCGATTTGCATTTCTTCATGCGAGCGCTCCAGGCGACGGATGCTTTGCCGTTGACGCAGCAGGGTAAAAATCCACGCCACTAACGAGGCGATCAGCAGCCAGAAGAGAAGGTTTGGCCGCATGAGATCGTGGCCGAGCTATTTCCCCGCAGTCGTTTGATGGAGATCCTGCTTTAAGTATTCGAGAACGTCTTTGAATCGGGAAAGATTTTCGGGTGCGGCATCGCACAACGCCTGATGAGCTTGCAACATGGTTTCAGTCGTCTCCTTTTTCCTGGCGGGTGCGCCATCAACGCTGTTCTCTTCCATCTCTTCGCATTCTGGAGCCACCGCGCCATTTGAGCGAATGTCGAAGATTTGGTCCAGCCCAAGTCCGGAAAGAAGCTCATGGCTGCGCTCCCCGCAATGGACGACGTGCAGGTGCCCCTGGCCAATCTCTTTCAATCGCAACGCGACCGCGGCCAGCGTTCCCATGAAGGTGGAGTCCATCATCGCGCAATTTCCCAGGTCGACGACGAACTCGCGGTAACCGCGGTTGACCATTTCTTGCGCGAATTCCTTGAGGCTCCCGCTGTTGAGGAAGTTGCCCTTGCCTTCTACTCGCACCCAAACGGCGGGGCCGTTCACGCCGACTAATATCGATGACTGCACAGCTGAGTACTTAAGAATACAAGATCGACAGTGACGCTGTCAAACCGCCCCCGAAAGGGGTGCCGGGCGAGACGGGGCGATCATTGCCATAAATACGAGTGTGTTTCCGCCACGATCTGCCCATTTTCGATTAGTAAACAGCGCCACGCGATCACCCGTCCATCGTCGAAATAATCGTCACCCACTACTTTGAACTCGGTTTTGAAACTGCCCCGGGCGGACGGGTAAAAAGCTTCCTGGGCCTGGATATGGGCGTGCAATTTCTCCTGCTTGTATTCGAGGCGCACGGTCAAATCCGCGATTCGTCGAGCCCGCCAGAAGAAGTCGAAGTAATTTCCCATTCGTTCGCGCTGATCGAGCTTGGTCACAGCGCCAAAAAGGCGATAGGGCCGCTCGAACCGGATGGAGGCGTCCTGCACGGTGGTCGACTTGCTTGAGGGCGCGGTGTTGCCGAGTTTGCCGCCCTTGCCCGTATTTTGAAGGTTTTGTTGGTCCGGGTTTGTCTTTTCCTGGCCCGGCTCGGCCTCGGTCAGCAAATAAAGTTTCGTTTTGCGAAACTGAAAATCCTCGCTCAACGCCATCGGGAACGGGCCCGCTCTCTGAACCAGGCGGGTTTGCTGTTGGGTGCGCGCTAACGCGCTCGCAGCCAGCGCGAACAACAAAACCGTTACACGGGTTATTGGGAGAGAATGTCGCATACGGACGCATGCGACGTATAGCACTGCCTGGCTTCCAACTCTAGACTCTTCAGCAATGATCGAAGTCCGCTACGAGCGCGGCATTTTTGTTCCCGTCTACGATCTTTGGCTGGACGCGTGGGACCCGAAGCCCTTCGCCTTCGTTTCGCACGCCCACAGCGACCATATCGCGCCCCACGCCGAAATCATCCTCTCTGAGCGCACCGCGCGATTGATGAAAGCTCGCATGCCGGGGACACGCATCGAACACATTCTGCCGTTCGGCGAACAACGACGGATCCGTGATCTTGATCTCACATTGCTGGCCGCGGGTCACATTTTTGGCTCGGCCCAATTGTTCCTATCCGACGGAGCTGAAACCTTGCTTTACACGGGCGATTTTAAATTGCGCCCCGGAAAATCAGCCGAGCCCGCAGAATGGAAACCGGCCGACACTTTGATCATGGAAACGACTTTCGGGCTGCCGCGTTATCAATTTCCGCCAACGGAAAAGGTCGTGGAGCGGATCGTCGCTTTTTGCCGCGACGCGCTCGAAGAGGACACGGTGCCCGTGCTGCTCGGGTATTCGTTAGGCAAAGCCCAGGAAATCTTGTGCGCGCTCGATGGCGCCGGGCTGACCCCGATGTTGCATGGGTCGGTCTACCAGATGACGCGAATCTACGAGCAATTCGGCCAATCGTTTTGCAAATATGTTCGCTACAACAAAAACGACGTTGCTGGCAAAGTTCTTATTTGTCCGCCGAGCGCCAGCCATTCGCCGATGATCGAAAACATTCCCCGGCGCCGAGTGGCGATGATCAGTGGATGGGCGGTCGAGCCGAGCGCAATTTATCGCTATCAGGTCGATGCCGCGTTTCCGTTGTCTGATCACGCCGATTACAACGATCTGCATCGATATGTCGACTTGGTGAAGCCGAAGCGGGTTTTGACTCTGCATGGCTTCGCGGCCGAGTTTGCCCGCGATCTGCGCGAACGGGGAATCGAGGCATGGGCTTTGAGCGAAGAGAACCAAATGGAATTCAAAATGCCGAAAGTTGCAGCTGCCGCCGTCCCTGTCGGCAGAAATCCTGGTTCTGCCGGTGAGACACCGGCAGCTACAACATCAGAGTTTCTGGATTTCGCCAAGGTCGGCGAATGGATTGGGGCGAGGTCGGCGAAGCTGGAAAAAGTGCGTTTGCTCGCGGAATACCTGCGAACTCTGAACCAGGAACAATTGCCGATCGTTTCGACGTATTTTACCGGTCGCGCGTTTGCCCAAAGCGATTTGCGCACGTTGCAGGTCGGATGGTCGGTGATTGTTCGCGCTTTGCTGGGCGCAACAAAAGTTGGCGACGGCGATTTCCATCGGATTGCCGCCAGTCATGGCGATCTCGGCAAGACTGCATTCGAAGTCCTTGAGAATCGGACTGGGCCGCAGTCGTTCAGCATCATCGCATCGAAGCAACTTTTTGATGAGCTGCATCGCGCGCGAGGGCCAATCGCAAAAGCGCAGTTATTGCAAACCCGCTTTGCCAATCTTTCGGCTCGCGAAGGTGAATACATCGTGAAAATTCTGACCGGCGATCTGCGAATTGGTTTGCGCGAAGGCCTCGTGGAAGAAGCAATCGCCCGGGCCTTCGAAGTTCCGCTCGAGCGTGTGAAAGAGGCGAATATGCTTCTCGGCGATATTGGGCAAACGTCATTGCTCGCTGCGCGAAACGAGTTAGATCGTGCCGAGTTGTCGATCTTTCGGCCGATCAAATGCATGCTCGCGACACCTGAGCCCACGGCAGAGGCGATTTGGGAACGGTTTGTCGAACAAGGGTCCAAAGTGGTTCTCGTCGAAGACAAATTCGACGGGATTCGGGCCCAGCTTCACCGCAATCCCGAACGCGTCGAAATTTATTCCCGCGATCTCCGGCGCATCACTGATCAATTCCCAGAACTTGCCGGGCGGGTAAGCACATTTGAGGCGGATTTAATACTCGACGGCGAGATCGTCGCTTTTGAAGAGGGACGCAAACTGACATTCTTCGATTTACAAAAACGGCTCGGACGAAAGGATGAAGGTCCTGATTTATTTGCGACTGCGTCGGCCGACGTTCCGGTGGCCTTCGTTGCCTTTGATCTGCTCTGGCTGAATGGCCGGTCGTTACTGAAGACTTCACTTGAGGAACGCCGAGCGCTCCTGCGCGGTTTGAAACTGCCCTCTCAGTTTCAGATCGCCCAAGTTTTCCCGGCGCGTTCGGCGGCCGAGATCGATCAACGTTTTCGAGAAGCGCGGCGACGTTCGAATGAAGGCCTGATGATCAAGGATCCGGCCAGTCTCTACACTCCGGGCGCCCGTGGCATGTCATGGTTCAAACTGAAGAAAGAACTCGCGACGCTCGATGTTGTCGTTGTGGGGGCGGAATTCGGACACGGCAAACGGAACAATGTCCTGAGCGATTACACGTTTGCCGTTCGTGACGAAACGACGGGCAATCTTTTGCCGATCGGCAAGGCTTACAGCGGCCTCACCGACATCGAGATCGCCGAGCTCACCGAACATTTCAAACAAAACACTATTGTGGATCACGGCCGATACCGCGAAGTGAAACCGGACATCGTGCTTGAAGTCGCGTTCAATTCGATTCAACCGAGCGGTCGGCACGCGAGCGGTCTGGCGCTGCGCTTTCCGCGAATCAAAGCGATTCGCCGCGACAAAAGCGTCGACGCGATTGATACGCTGACTTATGCGCGCGAACTGGCCGCGCAAGAAAATCTGTAGGCGACGCCGTTAGCGTCGCATTTCTAAATCGGGAAGCTGGCAGCTTCCCCTACGGTTACGGCGAAGGTGAGGGTGAACCTTTCGGATTCTCGACTCCTTGTTTGCGCTCCTGCTTCAATTGTTTTTTCTCCTCGCGCTTTTGTTCTTTTCTCTCGTCTTTTGCCGGATTTCCAGCAGCTGCAGTTGCTGGAGATGCGGTCGCGATCGGTGAAGCTGTCGATGTAGTCGCGGGGGACGGCACCGGGCCGCGCGGAACCTTTATTCCTTTTTCAATCGATCCAGGTTTCGGCGTGGCAAGTGATTTGGACTGTGAGCTCGCCGGGGACGGCGCCGGCTGAACGCTGCGTTGAGGGCTGAGATTGCGCCGAGACTGTTTCGACCCGCCTCCGGCCGCCGATGGCAATGGAATTGCACTGGGCTCTTCCACAGGAGTGGATCGTTTAGCGGGTGTCGGAGTCGTCGTCGCCGTTCTCGTTGCACCCGGGGTCGGCGCTCCAGCCGGGAGAAGCAACCGCCCGCGGCGTTGCGACGCCGTGGGAGACGACAATGCCGGAGAGATCGGTGTCGAAGTCGGGATGATACGAGGTGTCACGGACGGTTTCGGAGCTGAGGTTGTTGCAGGTGTCGCAGTTGGCGCGGACGACATTGTTCCCGAGGGCGCTGGCGTTGATGTGGTGGATGTTCTCGCGCCCGCCGGGACCGGCGGACTGGCCGTTGTTTCAGCGGCGGATTTCGTAAATTTTTTCGGCGGCGCATTTGGCGGCGGCGTTGCTTCCGACTTCATTTTCTGTCGAGTCTTTTTGGCTTCGTCTTGGTTGGCGATTGCGGCCCAACCGTTATCGACCGTAGCCGTCGCGATTGTCTGTTTTACAGTTGGTGGACGCTCGCTTGCGACGGGCGCGGCGATTACGGGCGCGGCAATGACGACAGTTTCGCCGCGCATTTGTGGCCGCGACGGTTCCGCCGAACCAGTGACGTTCATGTTTCGTTCGAGCCGAAATCGCTGGATCGGCTCGCGACTTATTGCGCGCAATTCATCATAGCTCGGCCCTTCATTGACGATGGTTGTCTTGTTGTAAGTGATGTTGGTGACATTCGTTGTCTGATTGATGATGGCGACATTGCGTTCTGGCGGCAGAACCGTCTGCTGCACTCGCGGCGCGCCGAACTCCCTGCTCGCGACAAAACAATACTGGTCCGGGCCAACATCATAATAATTGTCCGACCAGTTGCGAATGCCGGTCCGCTGATCGAAACGCGCCTCCGGCGGCAACGGCGCCCAACCGACGTAGTCGTTACTCTTGCGCCAGGAAACCCACGCTGGCGCCCATTGATTGCCCGGGACCCAAACCCAACCGATCCCGCGCAACCGTGTCCAGCGTCCGTAATGATAAGTCGCCCAACCAAACGGCTCTTCCGAAATCCAGGTCCAGCCCGCGTCGGTATAAACCCAGCGACCATCCGTGTAGGGCCGCCAACTGCGCGAACTTTCCGCTTCGCGCGGATGGAAAACATATCCGTAATCGCCCGTCTCAATCCAATCGCCGTAGCGCTCGAGCTTATTGTAAAAAGTTGCGTAGCCGGTGGTGACGGCGCCTCCGCGCGGCCCAACTGGACCCGCAGCGGGTTCAGTCGATTGGGATTCATCTGGTTCCGATTCAACCGCGGTGGCTGCAGGCGAAGCATTTTCTTTTTCCGCCAACGCCTTCTCGCGCGCATCAAGCTCGGCCTGGCGCTGATCGAGTTGCTGGGTCTGTCGCTCCGCGGCGAGACGCTCCTGGACCCGGCGTTCAACCTCGGCATTTTTTTCCGCGTCAGTTTGCTGTTTCTGACAGGAAGCTAACACGGCGGCGATCAGGATTGATAACGTAAGACACTTTTTCATGGCGATGATTTAGACCCCTTCCTCGATCCGTTATTCAACGCATTGGCGTTGGAGACGGCGTTGGTTTGGCGGTCTGAGCAACGCCTGGGGTAAAGACAACTGTTTCAATCGCCTGGCGGCGCAACTTTTGAATGTTCGCGTAGAGCGCGACCAGCGCGAATCCGATGACGATTCCGACCATGAGACGGCCGACATTTTTTGAGACACCTGGTTGTGAGCTCACACCAAACTATTCGATGTCGCGCTTCCAGGCGCAAATTGGGATTACGGCAATTGCAAGGAGCCGATCGCGTCCATGACTCGTTGACTCAACTTCGTGTAAACGTCTCTGCCACCCGCTGAAATGTCCGCGGCCGAAAAATAAATCGGCTCGCCGACGACAACGGTGATCTTGCGGAACAAACGAATCCTTCCGCCGATCGGCCAGGCATCGAAGGCGCCGAAAATCCGCATCGGGACAACTGGGGCCCGCGTTTTTGCGATCACCAACCCAAGACCGGGTTCGGCCGGCTGCAAACTTCCATCGGGCGTGCGGGTCCCTTCCGGAAATACGAGGGCACATTCACCTGCGCTTAAAACTCGAATCAACGCCTTAAGGGCGCTGCGGTCGCCGCCCTCCAGATTAACCGGAATCACATTGAGTTTGGGCAAAAGCCATCCCAGCACCGGCTGGTCCATCAGCGATTTCTTGGCCAGAAAAAAGATCGCGCGGTCGGCGGCGTTGCCCGCCAGTGGCGGATCCAAAAAACTCTGATGGTTCACAGCCAAAATTACCGGGCCGGTTTGAATCACGCGCTCACGATGAAGGATTCGAAACCCAAAGAACAATTGGGCGAGCAACCGGCTGAGATGATAGCCGAGCCAGTAATAAAAGTTCATTTAGCGAATTAATGATTTAGCGACTTTGCTTCCGACAATCTCTCAATCGTTAAATCAGTAAATTTTTAGCGCGCAAACGCCCTGCGATTTCATCGACGACCTGGCTCACTGTTAAATCCGAGGAGTCGATGACTTCCGCGTCTTTCGCTACGACCAAGGGCGACGCCGCTCGAGACGAATCAGCCTGATCGCGCTGGGCAATCTCGTCCCGATGTCCCTGCGCGGCCCGGCGCTGGGCCCGGACCGCCGGCGAAGCATCGATATAAAATTTGTAGGGCGTATCGGGAAAGACGACGGAGCCAATGTCACGGCCTTCGATCACTGAATCGTGTTTGGTTGCGTAATCTTGCATTCGTTGCACCAAAAGCTTGCGCACTTCCGGGACGGTGCTGACCCGCGAGACCTCCGCGTTTACGCGGTCTTCGTGGAGATGCTGATTGAGATCGACGTCGTCGATCAGGAGATGAAATTCGCCGTCGACAAACTTTCCATCCAAACGCGAACCGGAAATGAATTTTGCAATTGCGCTTTTGTCGGCAGGGTCAATCGCGCGCTCCAGCACTGACCAGGTGACCGCGCGGTACATCGCTCCGGAATTGACATAGACAAAATTGAGCCGGCGCGCGAGCTCGCGAGCCACACTGCTTTTCCCCGAAGCGGCCGGGCCGTCGATTGCAATTACACGAGGGAGACTTTGTGCTGGCATGGCGATTCGCTTCGCCGATCAGTTTTTCGTGGAGCCCGCGCGGAAGCAAGCGCGCGATTATTCTTCGACGGGCGCGGCAGGAACGAGGGTCCCAATCACTGGCGTACTGCTTCGAACTCGACGCGGACTCATGAATTCTTCCAGGTCGTTTTCGAATCCCGGATACGAATCGCGGACGCATTCGGCGTCTTGAATGATGGTTTCGCCATCGGCGAAAAGGCCAGCCACCGCAAACGCCATGGCAATGCGATGATCTCCGAAACACGCGAGTTTGGCGCCGCGCAAGGGGGCGGGACCGTGAATCTCCAGCCCGTCGTTGAGTTCGATGACCTGAACACCCATCCCGCGCAAGTTGTGAGCGATGGCTGCGATGCGGTCGGTCTCCTTGACCCGCAACTCCTGAGCGTGGCGAATGATTGTCGTTCCGCTGGCGAGCGCCCCCGCGACAGCCAGGACCGGCAACTCATCAATTAACTGGGGAATCTCCTTGCCGTGAATCACGGTCCCTTTGAGCGGCCCACCAGTGACTTCAACGACACCCCGCGGCTCCACCTGATCGACATCTTCAACTGCCTCGCGCACTTGCGCGCCCATTCGAACCAAAACGCCAAGCAGCGCGGTACGCGTATCGTTTAATCCGATATTGCGAACCAGGAGATGCCCGCCGGGTTGAGCGGCAGCTGCTACCAGCCAAAACGCCGCGGATGAAATGTCGCCAGGGATCATGAAATCGCGCGACTCAGGAACCTGGTCGCCGAAAACACTCACGGTGTCGTCCTCGCCCTTGACCGTGCGGATCAGAAAATAATTAAGCATGAGCTCGGTGTGATTTCGGCTGGCGAACGGTTCGTCGACCGTCGTCTTGCCTTTGGCGAAAAGGCCGGCAAGAAGAATGGCGCTTTTGACCTGAGCACTGGCGATAGGCGACCGATAGTTAATGCCTCGCAAAGCACCGCCCCGAATCCGCAGCGGAGGGGTTTGTTCCGGTCCCTCGGCGACAATATCAGCGCCCATCTTGCGCAACGGCTCGATTACCCGCGCCATCGGTCGCTGAGTCAGCGCAGCATTTCCCACCAGTCGAGTTTCAAAAGTTTGCCCGGACAGCAAACCGGCCAGAAGTCGCATGGTGGTAGCGGACCCGCCGCAATCGATTTCCTGCTCGGGCGGCGTCAAAACGCGTTTCTTCCCGTGAACAAGGAGCATATCGGGTTCGGGTTGCTCGATGTGAATTCCGAGAGCCCGCAAGGCATTGACCGTGCGCATGCAATCGTCACTCGGAAGAAATCCGCGCAAGACGCATACCCCGTTGGAAAGCGCAGCAATGATGGCGGCGCGATGCGAAATACTTTTGTCGCCCGGGACAGTGATTTCAGCCTCAATTCGAGGCGCTCGTTTTACGCGTAACTCCATGGCACCCGAAAATCAGCGTTAAGGAACGAGGAAGATTTTGTTGGTGAAAGGATCCTTAACTTCCGTTCCAGGTGGGAAACCGCGCACATCGACCAGGCCCTGGTCCGCTGCGTACGGGCTTTTGACAAAACCGGGCTTGCCGGGAACCGGGGTGCCGTAGGGATAATCTCCTTTGGTGGCTTTGGTCGGCGCCGCCGGCGGTGTGGGCGCAGGAGCAGAGGCGCTGACGTCTGGATTTTCAGGGGGAGGCGCATTGGGATTAAATGGTTGCTGCGTCGGTGGGTTCTCAGTCGTAGTTTCAGGCGCGGGATACCTCGCTGCCTGATTACGTTCCCGCAGCGGCGGCTGATCCTCGGTGCAAGCGGAAACAAAGACTGCGATGAGCAGCGCGAGTGAGAGCCACAATTTCATAATCTGGTTAGACGAAGTCTACACTGCTTCTATTTCAATGCCAGTACTCCGGCAATCGCAACTCAATTTGCAAAAGCCAATTGTCGGACGATTTCCGATCCTGTTGCAACAATGGAATCCTCCCGGCAAATCCTGATCGTCGACGACGATGATGCGAGCCGGGCCTTGCTAACCCGGATGCTGTCGTCAGCAGGCTATAATTGCCGCGAAACGAATAGAGCAGTCGACGTGCTAAAGCTGATCCACCAACAAAAGCCACAGGTCCTGCTTCTCGATTTCAAAATGCCCGGCATGGACGGAACCGACGTGCTCAAAGAACTCCGTTCCGATCCCAGTCCCGACATCGCTCAACTGCCGGTCATCATGTTGACCGGACATGGCGAAAGCGAAGTTCAATGTCTACAGGCCGGCGCCGATGATTTTGTGATCAAGCCCATTAAAATTGAAGTCCTACGGGCCCGAATCGAATCGCAATTGCGGGTCCATTCCCTGCGTCTTCAATTGCAACAGCAAAACAAGGACCTGGAAGAGTGGCGGCGAAGTCACGAGCGGGATCTGGCGGCCGCTCGCGCGACCCAGCAGTCCCTCATCCCGTCAAAACCTCCGCAGATCCCAGGTTGGGAAATCGCTACCTATTATCACCCGGTAATCGAAGTCGGCGGTGATATTTACGGCTGGCTGCCGATGAATAACGGACGATGGTTATTTTGGATTGCCGACGCAACCGGCCATGGCGCGTCCGCGGCGTTGTTAACGACTTTGGCCAAACTGCTGTTTCATCACGGCCAGGAACAACACGATGACCCGGTTGCGATTATGGAGACGATCAATAACGACTTGCGTGGAATTTTCGGCGGACACTCCTTCATGAGTGCGATGTGCGTGCTGCTGGATTGCCAAAGCGGCCAAGCTGTGGTTGTTGGCGCCGGCCACCCTCCACTCTTGGTGACGCGGTTTGGACGTGGAACTGAAGCGATTCCGTCGTCCGTTCCTCCGTTGGGGCTGATCGAAACATCGCAATTCACCGGAACAAATCTCGAATTGAATCCAGGCGACGCCTTTACCCTTTACACAGACGGATTATTCGGAGCGGCTATGACCGGACGATTGCGATCGACTCCAACCCAATTGGCCGGGCTGATAAATCCGTTTGCGGGAAGCGCAGACGCCTTAATGGAGCTCATGTTAAAAGCCACCTCGCGTGAGTCCGTTGATTCAGCGGCAGACGATGTTACCGCAGTTGTCGTCCGGCGTTCGAACTAGCAAGCCAAAAAAAAATTTGTTACGCCAAAATAATTATTGCCCTGTAGGGGGCGAAGCATTAATCAGCCTGTATGCCGAAAACCAAGACACCTTCAAAACGCAAGCCCAATCCCGCCTTCATGAGACCGGTCCAGCCCGATGACAAGCTCGCCGCTATCGTCGGCTCGGCGCCACTTCCGCGTTCCGAACTCACCAAGAAGCTTTGGAACTACATCAAGAAGCACGGCCTTCAGGACAAAACCAAGAGAACCCAAATCAACGCTGACGACGCCCTTCGAGCGGTTTTCAATGGCAAGAGCCAGGTCAGCATGTTCGAGATGACCAAACTCGTCTCGGGACATATTCGTTAGGCCGCGGTTTCGTAGTTGAACTTTACCTGGCGCTTTGGCGCCGGGAGAGAAGTCGCACACCCCGATTGGGGCCAGGAAGACGGTTCGTTGTGGCTACTTGCACAGCGATGCCGGTTGGCAGACATTTTGGCGTGAAAAATCTGACGATCGCGGTTTTGGTTGTCCTCGGATCAATCTGCGTTGCGCCGGCTTACGCTGACTCGCCCTGGGGCAACGATTATAACAAAGCTCAGGAAGAAGCTAAAGCGAACCACAAGCTGGTGCTGATGGATTTCACCGGTTCGGACTGGTGCGGCTATTGCATTCAGCTCGACCGCGCAATCCTTTCCCAGCCGCAATTCAAAGACTACGCGAGTAAGAATCTTGTTCTGCTCGAAATCGATTTCCCTCGCCGCAAGGCCCAAAGCGCCCAGACCCGCAAACAAAACCAGGAGCTTGCTGAACGCTATGGGGTTGAAGGCTTTCCCACTTTGGTTGTCGTGAACGGGGAGGGCAAAACTGTCTGGCGTTTCGAAGGTTACTATTCCGGCGGAATCGCAGCCTTTCTCGCCGAGCTGGACAAAGTCCGAAAGGGTTAAGCCGCGCCCGGCCTGGCCTAGTACTCCCCCTTGGTCCCGAGAGCGCGCTGAAGAACGTTGGCCAGCTCGTGACGGGTGAAGGGTTTTGCCAGCGAAGCCTGAAAACCGTAAGCCAAAAACTCCGCCAGGGCCGCTTCGTCAGAGTAGCCGCTACAAATGATGGCAGTAACGTTCGGGTCAAGATTTCGAAGTCGTTCGATCGTTGCCAACCCGCCCATCCCGCCACGAATTGTCGCGTCCAAAATTACGGCGTGGAAATTCTCCCCGCGCCGCATCGCTTGCTGATAGGTCCTGAGCGCTTCCGCGCCGTCCGGCACCGCGATCACATCATATCCAAGGGTCGAAAGCAACTCGGAGGTGAGGTCCCGAATCGCGGCCTCATCGTCCATAATGAGAATCCGCTGGTGATTGAATTTGAAAATCTCGTTCTCGAGGGTCAGCTCGGGAACCGATAGCTCGGCATCCGTTGCGGGCAGGTAAAACGCGAACGTCGACCCGGTTGACGAGGTACTTTCCAAAAGCAGGATTCCGCCATGCTTTTTGATCACCGAGTAGCCGATCGATAACCCGAGCCCGCTCGCAGCCGGCTTGGTCGTGAAATAGGGATCGAAAATCCTGGCGACCGATCGCGAGTCAATGCCGCTGCCTTGATCAGTGAGCGCTACTTTGACGTATCGACCGGGCGCCAGGCCAACATTCAATTCGGCCCCGATATCGACGTTCCGCGCCGAAATGTTGATTGTTCCTCCGTTTGGCATCGCATCTCGCGCATTAATTATGAGAGCGTTGATGACTTGCTCGATTTGGGCCGGATCCACCGCTGCTTTCCAAAGGTCCGATGGGACGTCCAACTCGGCCCATAAATTTGAGCCATGCAACGAAAATTCAACCGCTTGCTCGACCAGATCGGGGATCGAAACGACCCGTTTCAACGGCGCCCCGCCTTTGGAAAAGGTCAGCAACTGATTTGACAGCTGAGCTGCGTGTTGGGCGGCCCGGGCCGCTTTGGACAAGGATGAGAGCAGGTTTGTTGAATTCGGCGGTGCTTCAATTTGAGCGAGTCCAATGTTGCCTGAAATGACGGTGAGAATGTTGTTCAAATCGTGGGCAATCCCTCCGGCGAGAGTGCCAAGGGACTCCAATTTGCTCGTGGTCAGCCGCTCTTCTTCGCCGCGCTTTCGATCGGTCACGTCTCTTAAAAATACCGACACGCCGCCGCCGCTCGGATAAGCCAGCAATTCGAACCAGACTTGCCCATTTGAATCGCTCGCTTCGAATTCGACTGCGACCTGCTCGGACATTGCCCGCCGGTAATTTTTCTCGAACGCATCGCGCTTGAATTGCGGAAACTCCATCCAGACGTCTTTCCCAATTAAGTCTTCGCGCCGCCGCTCAAGTAACCTCTCGGCTTGCCGATTCACGAAAGTAAACTTCCAGTCGCGATCAACGGCGAAAAAGCCGTCGCTCGTCTTCTCGAGGATGTCCGTCATTTTCCGGACCATTTCCTGCAGCTCCGCCCGCGCCTGGACCCGGTCGCCGAGCGAGCGAATTCGCCGCTCAGCGACCGACAGCCGGACGTTCAATCGTTCCGGATCTAGAGGCTTGGTAAGATAATCGTCAGCGCCGGTTTCGAGCGCATACTCGAGATCAGCGGGATCGTCCCGTGCGGTCACCAACAGAATGAAAAGTTCGTCACCCTGCGGCTGGCTGCGCAATTCCTGGCAAAGTTCGATCCCGCTTTTTCCGGGCAACATCCAATCAAGGATCAAAAACGGAAACCGCTGCCTGGCCAGTTGAACTTCAGCTTCCTCAGCGCTACCGACCGCCACGACCTCATGGCCGCGCCTTTCGATTAATTTTTGCAAAGACCTCCGGCTTTCCGCGTGATCTTCGACAAGCAGTATTTTCATCGCAGGCAGTTTGAATCCCCAAAACCCTTTGCCGGCGCCAGGAGAGATAAAGCGCCGACACGAATTTCTTGAGCAGGATGGTTGCCATGAAATGCTGGTTGAACGGTTTCGGTTCGAAATCGGGCTTTTTCCTACGCAAAATTGAGTCGTTTGGATGGGAACCCGGTTTCTTGCGTTAGCTCTGCGCTCTGCTAAATACTGCGAAGTTTCCGTAAGCTGCAAAGTCCATGCGTCTGTTTCGTTTTTTTCTTCTGTGCCTGCTCGGCCCCGTCGCGAGTTTGTTCGCGCAGGCAGAAGACGCAACCCCGGCCCCGGAACAGCCAAAACCGAAACCCCCGCTGAAAGTTGAGCCCGGAATCACTTTCGATTGGGTCCATGTCGATGGTCCTTACATCGCTTTAACTTTCGATGACGGCCCCAGCGCGAAATTGACGCCGAAATTGCTGGATCTGCTCGCCGCCCACCATATCAAGGTGACGTTTTTCTTGATCGGAGAAAATGCCGCCCAATATCCCGACATCGTGGCCCGCGAGGCCAAGGAAGGACATGAAATCGCAAACCACAGCTGGTCCCATCCAAACTTCGCCAAAATGTCCGACGACGGAATTCGAAGCCAGCTTCGCCGGACCGACGACGCGATCAAATCCGCGACTGGCGCGAGTCCGATTTATCTTCGTCCGCCCTACGGCTCGATCACGCCGAGACAGAAGAAATGGATCAACCAGGAATTTGGTTATAAAATTGTTCTTTGGGATGTAGATCCGCTGGATTGGCGCCGTCCGGGACCAAATGTTGTTTGTAATCGCATCGTAAAGAATACTCGCGCCGGATCGATCGTGCTCTCGCACGACATCCATCCCGGAACTATCGAGGCGATGCCTTGCGTGTTGAAGGAGCTGGAAGCAAAAGGATTCAAGTTCGTTACGGTGTCGGAGTTAATCGCGATGCAAACGCCGATCCCACCCAAGGCGTCTCCCGCCCCAAAAGCATCCCCATCGCCAAAGGCGACACCGCAAAAATCGACTTCGACCTCGCCAACTCCCCACCTTTGAGGTTGCGGGCATGATCGCCGACCGATATTTGCAGCTCAAAGGCGAGCTCGAAAGCGGACTCGCCGGACTCATCAAGCTCGGTTCGGAGATGCGGCGTTCCGCCGAGCAGTTGGAAACGCTTCAGACCGTTCTTCGCGACATCAGCAAGCCCCTGTTATTCGTCGTGGTGGGTGAGGTCAAATCCGGAAAGTCATCCTTGCTCAATGCTTTGTTCGGAAATCAATTCGCCAAAGTGGATGTGCTTCCGGCGACGGATCGGGTCTACATTTTTCGCTACGGAACAGAGGACAAAACAGCCGAAGTGTCCCCCAGATTGACTGAACGTTATCTGCCGATCCCGGTCCTGCGCGATTTCAACGTCGTCGACACGCCGGGAACGAACACGATGGTGAAAGAACACCAGATGATGACGGAGGACTTCATGCCGCGGGCGGACGTCGTTCTATTTGTGTTTTCGGTCGCGAATCCCTGGACCCAATCCAACTGGGAGTTCCTGAACTTTCTGCAGAAAACCTGGCTCAAGAACGTCATTTTCGTCCTTCAGCAGATTGATCTCCGCGAACCGACCGAGATCGAAGTCATCCATCGGCATCTTCAGGACACGGCACTGCGCCAGCTCGGTTTCGTCCCTCCGATTTTTGCAATTTCGGCGCGTAAGGCCTTGCTCGCCCGAACCAGCGCTTTGGACAAGGACAGGCTCTGGCAGGAAAGCGCGTTCGGCCCGCTCGAAGACCAAATCAATTTCATCGTCACTGAATCGAGCACCCGAATGCTCAAACTCCGCTCTACCTTTCAGGCGGCGCGCGTGGTGTTGGAGGAATTGGGATCCGAGGTCGGAACCCTCGTTGGCAAAATTGCCGCGGACGAGGCAGCATTATCGCGCCTGGATGGTTTACTGCAAAACCGCCGGGACCAGTTGCGCCGGCAAATCGGAAGTCTTGTCCGCGATATCGAGAGCGGCTACGAGCAGACCTCCATCGAGAGAACAAAGCTTTTGCAGCAAAATGTCACCTCGTGGAACGCCCTTAGCCTCATCATCGGCCGAAAGGGTCGCGAGCGTGAGTTGCATCGCACGGTTGAAGCAAAATTGCGCGAACTGACTCAGCCACCGATCGACAAGTCGGTTAGCGCATTGGAAACAGATTTGCGCAGCGTCTGGCCGCAAATGCAGGATTTGCTCGATAACCAGTTGTCAGCGGATTTGCGCAAAGAAGCGCGGCCGAATATTCCCGACTTCGCCGGCCAGCGCCGCGAACTCTACGAAGCGATCCAAGGCGCGTTTCTGGACATTCTCACCGGCAAGTCGCTTCAGGAAAGGCTCGGTCGCTCGTTTGCCCGCACGTCCATCGCGATGCGGAGCGTCACCGCTCTCATTGTGATCGCAGTCATCGGAGCAGTCTTAATCTACCCACGAAGTATTCCGATCGCGATTGGCGCGGCAGGAATCGCAATCGCGGCGTTAATTTTCACCGTCTACCTCGCATTCAATCACCGCCGTCGAATTCTTCGCGATTACGAACGGGAGTTGGATCCGAAGCGAACCGAGTTCAAACAAGCGCTGGAATCGCAATTCGGGAAAGCGATCGATTCCTTTTGCGCGGAAATGGCGAAGCGTTTCCAAACCCTGGCGGACATTTGTCAAAAGCAACGCGCTCGCTACGAGCCGTGGTCGCGTCGGATCGCCGATTTGCAGGCGAAATTCGCCGAACTAAAGCCGCGGCTGGGCTGAACAGCCTTACTTCTTAGTGCCGGTGGCTCCGCCCTGCTGGACAAGGCGCTGTTCCATCTGACGGCGGGCCAGAACGAAATTATTGTTCTCGCCATAGCTCCGCCACGGACCCGGTGCGACGTCTTTCACGTCGACAAACTGCCAGTCCGTCACGTCAGTAGGCTGCAAGCCGAGGTAATCACGGACGGCGGGTGAAACATCCAAACCGGCGCCGTGGGTCAGGTTCGGTTTAGGTCGTTCGTTTCCGAAGACGTATTGAAAATGGTCTGTGCGAAACGGGCCGCAATCTTCCCACTGCGCGTAACAAGTGCGGTTGCCCTTTCGAATCGCGATCCATCGATGCCAACACACCGATTGTCCCTGCCCCATGTAAGCCTGCTTAAACCACGGGATCACCAATGGCGCTTCGGGCTTAAATTGACCATGAGTGACATCGTTGTAAGGCAACGCGCAATAAAATGGGTTTTGGCGGGGAATGAACGCCACCGGAATGTAGTTCCGGCGACCGGATCGTTCCGGATTATCAAACCCGCCGTAATCTGCCTGCCAGTTCAAGTCCCATGAGCTGCGAAAATTGGGCACTGGATTGTTTCCGCCCGCCTGTTCCCCGACCCAAAACACCGTGGTAACAATGTTGGTTTTCCAGGGATAACGCTGAATCGCCGGACGAGAACTGGTCGGCACAAACACCTGCGGCTCAACCTTCAATAACGCCTGCTCGCGCAGCTTCATCGCGTACTTGGCAAAATCGGCTGCCGTGGCGTAGGGCGAGCTCGATTGCTCCTCTGCACTCAACATCCCGAACGGGGCGGTGAGGATAAGAAGAGCGAAGATTCGTCTCATCGGCAAAAGGGTGGCCTGTTTCTATCCGATATTTCCGCCTTGCGCAAGGCCTTTCGTTATGGAAAAACCAGTGCCACTGGCGGTTACAATTGGTAGAAGCACTATCTGTTCCACCGTTATATTCTGCTCAACAAGGTGCTTCGGCCGTATTCCCGATCATTTTTGTCCGGGTAGTCCAAAGTGTAGTGCAATCCTCGGCTTTCCTTCCGGCTCAATGCCGAATCAACGATTAATGCCGCCACCGTCGCCAGGTTCCGCAGTTCCAACAGGTCCACCGAGACCTTAAAATTCCAATAAAACTCGCGAATTTCCCGCTGAAGATTGCGCAGCCGCGCGCTGGCCCGTTGCAAACGTTTGTCCGTGCGCACGATCCCTACATAATCCCACATCAACCGCCGGATTTCGTCCCAGTTGTGGTAAATCACCACCAGTTCGTCGACATCTTGCACATTACCTGATTTCCATTCCGGCACCGAGATCGCGCGCTCGTTATCCGATGAGCGACATGCGACCGCCGAGGCGACTGCTCGATGCGCCACAACCAATCCTTCCAGAAGTGAATTGCTCGCGAGGCGATTGGCGCCATGCAAACCGGTGCACCCAACTTCTCCAATCGCGTACAAACCTGGCAAACTGGTGGCACCGTTCACGTCCGTTTTAATTCCGCCGCACTGATAATGCGCAGCCGGCACGACCGGGATGGGCTGCTTGGTCATGTCGATGCCGAAACGCAGACATGTCTCGTAGATATTCGGGAACCGTTCGCGGAGAAATTCCACCGGCTTGTCGGTGATATCCAACAAAACGGACTGGGCGCCGGAACGCTTGATCTCAGAGTCGATCGCCCGGGCAACGATATCGCGCGGCGCCAGAGATCCGCGTCCGGCAGCCGCCGGATACCGCGGCATGAAGTCTTCGCCGCGATTGTTCCGAAGAATGCCGCCCTCGCCCCGCACGGCTTCCGAAATAAAAAACGACTTTGCTTTGGGATGAAACAAACAGGTCGGGTGAAACTGAACAAACTCCA
>JAICWQ010000105.1 GCA_025934755.1 Chthoniobacterales bacterium
ATTGAAAAATGTCAGGTGCCTGCATCGTTGTTGCTTCGCCATCTCCCCTGTGACCGCTGACCTGTGACCTCTTGAGATGAACATCCTCGGCCTCAACGCATACCACGGCGATTCCGCCGCCTGCCTCTTCGTCGACGGTAAACTCATCGCCGCCGCGGAAGAGGAACGGTTTCGCCGGATCAAGCATTGGGCCGGCTTACCGACGCAGGCGATCAATTACTGCCTCGAAGAAGGAAAACTTCGCGGACTCGAGGAAATCGATCATATCGCGATCAACCGAAAACCTGGCGTAAATAATCTGCGCCGGCTTGGCTTTGTTCTCACTCATTGGCCGCATCCGAAATTGATGGCCCAAAAAATCAAAAACATTCGGAGCGCGGCTTCGGTCAAGGAAGCATTGCAGGCCAGTTACGGGACCGAAATTAAAGCGGAAGTCCACCACGTCGAGCATCACCTCGCGCACCTGGCCTCCGCTTTCCTGGTCTCGGGGTTCAGTGAAGCCGCCTGCATTTCCATCGATGGGTTCGGCGATTTCGCCAGCACCGCATTCGGAACAGGGCAGGGGAGCGAGTTGAAAATCGACGACCGCGTCTATTTTCCGCACTCGTTAGGCATTTTTTATTCCGCGCTCACCCAATTTCTCGGCTTCCCCAATTACGGCGACGAATACAAAGTGATGGGACTCGCGCCCTATGGCGAACCAAATTATCTCGATGCCTTGCGCGAAGTCGTTCGAATCCGCCCCGATGGGACCTTTCGGTTGAACTTGAAGTTTTTCCGGCACCACATCGGCAACGTTTCCTACACCTGGAAAGATTGCGCCCCGGAGGTCGGCATCCTTTATCGCCGGCCGTTGATCGATCTCCTCGGCTCCCCCCGCAAACCCGACGAACCGATCGAGCAAAAACACAAGGACCTCGCCCGTTCGGTCCAGGCCACCTACGAGAAGGCATTCTTCTCTTTGCTCCAGGCGCTCCACAAGAAACATCCGAGCGATAATCTCGCTCTGGCCGGCGGTTGCGCCATGAACTCAGTCGCCAACGGAAAAGTTTACCGGCGGACTCCGTTCAAGAAAATGTATTTACCCGCCGCGGCCGGCGATGCCGGCGGCGCGATCGGCGCAGCCGCTTACCTGCTTGCGCACGTTAGCGATCACAAATCAGCGGTCAGCGATCAGTCAGTTCTGAGTTCTGAGTTCAGAGCTCTGATCTCCGCTTACCTCGGTCCCGAAGCGACCGAAAAGGAAACCCTCGGCCTGATTGAATGGAAGAAGAAAGAAATCGCGGACGCGGACTGCTCGGTTTCATTCGTCGGCGACGAGGAACAGTTATTGAAACAAACTGCGCAGGCGATCGCCGACGGAAAAATCGTTGGCTGGTTCCAGGGTCGAATGGAATGGGGCCCGCGCGCATTGGGGAACCGCTCAATCCTGGCTGATCCCCGCAACGCGTCGATCAAGGACGTACTGAACGCGAAGATCAAACGGCGCGAATCATTCCGGCCCTTCGCCCCGTCGATTTTGCGGGAGGAAGTTGCGGAATGGTTTGAGACCGACGACGACGTTCCGTTCATGATGCAGGTATTCCAGATTCGGCCGAAATACCGGGAAATGATCCCGGCCGTGATCCACGTCGATGGCACCGGGCGTTTGCAAACCGTTCATAAAGAGACAAATCCGCGTTATCACCGGCTGATCGAGCATTTCCGGGAAATGACCGGGATTCCCCTCGTGCTGAACACCTCGTTCAACGAAAACGAACCTGTAGTATGCTACCCGGAGGAGGCGCTGGATTGTTTCCTGCGCACCCAAATGGATGTGCTGGTGCTCGGAAATTTTTGCATCGAACGCAGAAATTAGGTATAAGTTAGCGCCCCTATGGAAGCTAAACCAATCCAGGACCTGATCGAAAAAAACAAACCCTTTCGCATCGAAACTGCCGCCGGACACATATTTGAAGTTCTGCACCGTGATTTATTTCCTTTTCAGCGCGGAAAACAGCCTTGGTTGTGAACTACAGTGAGAATGGCGACGAACATTTTGCGATCGTTCCGCTTCCGACAATTACCTCAGCCATGGCGCGCGCCTTATAATAATATGAGACCGATCTTTATTTTTGTGTTCCTCGCGACTGTAATCGCCTCGCCTCTGGTCCGCGCCCAGGCCGTTCTCGATAAAACCACCCTCGGGCAAAGCCAGAACGATGATCGCGACCTTGCGAATTCGCTCGTCCCCGGGCCGCAGAGATACGGCAAAGGCGAGAAAAAATCCCAAATCAAGGCGGCCGAGTTGAAGAGCAAGACGATCCATGATGCGACCTTCGGGGGAAGCCTTCTAAATATGGGGATCGGTTCGGCCGCCCAACCGAAGTTGGACGAAACGAAATTGCGCAACGCCCAGACGGAAGTAGAAACGCAGCCGTCAGCCGCTCCGAAGCAATCGACTGCGGCGACTGAAAAAGACGCGACCAAGGCGAAAGAACCGGCAGAGGACAGCGGACAGCGGTCAGAGGACAGGTCGGCGGCGAGTGAGAAAGATCCGGGGGCTTCGACCGAGCCTGTCGAAAGCCAACCTACCTTTTCGAACCTGTCTACCACCGCAACCCTGGCGGACAACCTCGCCCAAGCCGACGCGAACGCGGCACCGAATCAATCCAAGACGACATCGGCTTCCGCCTCGGACGACCCGCAGAAGAAGGCTCAATCTGCCAACGCGGCAACAGACAAATCCTCAACCCCCAAATCCGACGGCGACCGATAATTGCCGGAGCGCAGAGGTCTGATCCGTGAGCTCTGACTTGTGACTTGTGACCTGTGACCTCTGACCTCTCTTTGCTCTGACCTCTCTTTGCTCGCTAGGCGAGCGCGCGACGGCGAATTCGCTGTAGCCAAATTCCACCGACACCGATAGCGGCGAGGGCCCCGGCAGTCCAGAGCGACCTTCGTTCAAAAATGTCGTAGAGGGTATTTCTGGCTGCCCCGTTTCTTCTCAGGAACACCCCCGGTCGTGTTTGGCCCGCCACTCTGAACATTTAACGGTGTGACGTTCGCTCGCGACGGAATCGGCGGGGCCGGCGATGACATCGGTAACGCCGTCCCTGATTGCGATTGAACAAGACCGATGTCCGAGCTGTTGATGGCCCCATTTACGGTTACATCTTCGCGGAAGTTAGCTGCGGTCACTGCTTGTCCGGACTGCGATTGAGTTTGCGCAATATCGCTGGAGTTGACCCTTCCGTTAGCGGTCGTGTCTCCAACCAGCACGCTCATCGCCGTCTCGACGTCGCTGGTGTTCGTTCCGTCGCTGACTCCGGCCAGGGTGACGGTAATCGTTTGCGCGTTGGTCACGCCGGTGAGGGTGACGGTGACAACATTTCCGGCCACTGCGAAGTTTGTCACGCTTCCTGTGCCAGTACTCAGGGTCGCGTTTTGCACTGAGACAGGGTTCGCGAACGTAAACACAATTGTGTAATCGTCAGTCATGCCGCCGGAACGGCATTCGATGCCCGGCGACCCGCTCGATGGCAGATTTACATCGAACGTGCCGGCCATCCCGTGGATTTTGCGCGACACGACGCTGGTCAACTGCATGACGACCGATTCGATGAAGCGCCGATGGGCGGCGATCTCGGTTGAGTAAAACGCGCTTGGGTTCGGCGCGGCCGCCCAACTCCCCGCGCCGTCGTCTACGAATAAACCGGTCGTATCGAACATTGCGGCGTTGAACGGGTTTGTCCCGCTCGACGACGTGCTGAACGATCCATCGACACCAAGATTTATTCCGGCGAGTTCCCAGCGGTTAGTCGTTGAATTGAAAATGAATACAGCGCCTCCGGAATCGCCGGTGGAGAGATGAGCTTCATTCGGCCCCGCACTTTTGTCGAAGGCCGCGCGGACGAGTCTTCCAAAATTTGAATCCGTGTAAATTGATTCGACCACGTTGGTGCCCCATCGTTCCACTTCGTCGCCCGGACCCCAAAGCCAACCTCCAAGATGCGAATCGTTCCCGACGAAAACCGAATTGCCACGCTGCGTCCCCCGGCCGAATACAACCAGATTCAAATTCACTTCGCTTCCGGGGGCGCTGGAGTAGAGCGGGGCGTGAATCGGAAATGTTCCCGCAACCTGCCAAACCTGCAGATCACTCGACGGGTCAGGAAAAACCGCCGTCGTAGGGTAACTAGTTCCGTTGAAGGTAAACGTTTGGCCGACGTTGCCGCCGATGTGTTTGGCCGTTACGAAATAGTTCGACGCGATGACTGTCCCCAGGAAACTCCCGAACTGCCCTTCGTATTGCCATCCGCTGTTAGCGAGCGGGCCCGTCGGCGCAGTCGTGTTCGTGCTGGGATCGGCGGTCCCGAACAAAATCACCGCGTAGCTCGGTCCCGCCAAAGCAACAATGGCAAGAACTGTAACGAGCGCGCGGCGAAGCATTCCCTCTATAATATATTAACCAGCCGTCAAAGGCGGAAACTTTTTCCCTCAGCAGCTCGCGACAGGAGTTACGTCAAACGGGCCGGTTCCCGGGCCGAGCGATATCTCCTGAATCAATGAATCGAGTTTGTTGAGATCGACTGGTTTCACCAGATGATGGGAGAAGCCAACGTCGCGACTTCGGCAGATGTCTTCTTCCATTCCGTATCCGGACAATGCGATTCCAAAGATTTGCCGTTGGGCTCGCAATGTCCGGAACAGCTCGGTTCCACTTCCGTCGGGCAACCCAATATCGCTGACCAGGACGTCAAACTCCTGGCTCGCGGCAAGATCGAGCCCGGACCGGACATCAAAAGCGGGGTGCACTTCGTAACCTCGTCGCCGCAGCATCCGAGTGAGCGATTGGTTGGTGTCTTGATGGTCTTCCACCAAAAGAAGACGCAACGATTTCCTTTTAGCTGTCGATTGGGGTGGGAAAACTGAGTAGTGGGTTGGATCCGGAAGGCAGGTCGGGAAAACAGCAGTAAACTTTGCGCCCCGGCCGCGACCGTCGCTTTCCGCACAGATCGATCCTTGATGGGCTTCGACCAGCGCCTTGCTGATTGCCAGTCCGAGTCCCAAACCGCCTAGTTGAGTGCGTCCGCCCTGTTCGAAGGCGTGAAAGATCTTGGGCAACGCGCCGCCGTCAATCCCACAGCCGGAATCTTCGACTTCAATTTGAAACTGTCCCTCGCGATTATTTCCGCTCCGAATAGCGAGCTTGCCGCCCTGCGGCGTAAATTTGACGGCGTTCTTGATCAAATTCCAAAAAATCTGTTGAACCCGGGCGGGGTCGGCGCGGAGATGGACCTGGCTGGCGCTCAACTCTGTTCGGAGGTCGAGTTTCTTGTCGGTGATATCGGATTGGCAGATTTCCAGCGCGTTTCGCAGAAGGGTATGAGCATCCACGATTTCGAAACTCAACTGCACTTTGCCTTTGCTGATTCGAGTGAGATCGAGGAGATCGTCGATTAATCGCGCTTCCAACTCGACATTCCGGCGAATGAGTTGCAACGGTTCGTGCATCATTTCCGGAAGGGTGTCTTCGTGCTCGAGAGTGGCGACCGAGGCCAGGACCGGGGTGAGGGGAGTGCGCAGTTCGTGACTAAGCATGGCAAGAAACTTGTCCTTTGCTTCGCTCGCTCGTTCTGCTTCAACCCGCGCATGTTCTGCCACAGCCTGCTCTCGAATCAACTTTTCCCGTTCTTCCGCCTGCCGTTTGATCTGTTCGGTCTTTTTGAAAAGATCGACAAAGACCGCAATCTTGGCGCGAAGAATATCCGGAACGACCGGGGTAAGAATGTAATCGACCGCGCCTAACGAATAACCGCGGGAAATGTGAGTGACGGTATCGTTGATCGCGCTGACGAAAATGATCGGTGTGGTTTCGGAGCGTTGCCGTTGGCGAATAAGCGCGGCAGTCTCAAAGCCGTCCATTCCGGGCATGTTGACGTCCAGAAGGATCGCCGCGAAATCCTGTCGCAGGAGATGGCGAAGAGCCTCTTTGCCGGACCGGGCGCACACAAGCTTCTGATTCAATTCTGCCAGCATTACTTCGTAGGTCAGGAGCTTGTCCGCGCGGTCGTCGACCACCAGAATGCTGACCTTCTCGTCCGCGTCGGCCTTGTTGTTTGCTTTGTTTATCAACATTAACGAACCAACCAGTTCCGTAGCAGGGACAACAGTTCCTCGGTTTCGACCGGTTTGGCGATGTAATCGCTCGCTCCCGCGTCGATGCATTTTTCGCGGTCTCCTTTCATCGCTTTTGCAGTCAAAGCGACGATCGGGAGTTCGTTGAAGCTGTACATCTGGCGAATCGCGCGCATCGTGTCGTAGCCGTCCATCTCCGGCAGCATGATGTCCATCAACACCAGATCGATGTCTTTCGTTTTCTGAAGTGCTTCGATTCCTAATTTTCCGGTCTCAGCCGAGATCACGTTGATTTTATAGCGCTCCAAAAGACTCGTCATCGCGAAGATGTTCCGGATGTCGTCATCGACGATCAGGATTTTCTTTCGCGCCAGAATTTCATTTGGATCGTGCAGCCGCCGCAAAAGATCGCGTTTATCCGCCGGCAACTTCGAAACATCGTGATGCAACCACAACGCGACTTCGTCGAACAATCGTTCCGGACTGCGAACATCTTTAACAATGACGGTTTGGGCGAGACGATTTAATTGTTCCTCTTCTTTACCCGACAAATCTTTTCCGGTGTAGATCACGACGGGCAAGTGGTGATGCTCGGCGCGAATCTGTTCGATGAGCCTGAAGCCCGAGATATCCGGCAATATCAGGTCCAGGATCACGCAACCGAACTCATGTTCGCGTAGCGCGGTCAAGGCCTCGGCGCCGGTCGACGCTTCGACGATTTGTACGGAACCATTCCCAATCAATTCGCCAATGGCGGTCCGCTGTATGGCATCGTCGTCGACTACGAGCAATCTTTTGCTTGGCGAAGATGCGATAAACGCCGCCCGCGCCAGGACCGTGCGCATGGCAGCTTCGCTGATCGGAGCATCGAGGACTGCCATTGCGCCGTGCTTCAACGCGTTTTGCAATCCGGCTCCTGCATGTGAAAACGCAATAATCGGGATGTGCCGGATACCAAGATCGGATTTTATTCGCTGGAGAAGTTTTGTTCCGTCGATGTCTGGCAAGTGCAAATCGAGTACGATAGCAATCGGAGAATGGTCCCGAGCCAGTCCTCCGGCCGGCCGGCCTTGGGGAGTGACGATCGCCTTGAAACCTGCTTCATGAGCGGAATCGAGTAACCGCTGGGCCTGTTCGCTGTCCTGTTCGACAATCAGGACGGTTCGGTCGGTTGGCAAAATATTGAACCGATCGTCCGGAATAGAGACGTTGCTAAACGGAGCAGTCGTCGAGTTGCTTTCATGTCCATTCAACGGCGG
The DNA here is from genome assembly GCA_025934755.1 of Chthoniobacterales bacterium. Classification (GTDB taxonomy): domain Bacteria; phylum Verrucomicrobiota; class Verrucomicrobiia; order Chthoniobacterales; family UBA10450; genus AV40. Next base: position 7,380 of record JAICWQ010000105.1, read on the forward strand.
CGGCGTGGGGCGAATCGAGGGAAGAGCTTTCTGCTTTTCCGCGCCGGAGTGAGAGTCGGGCAAAAACAAAGTGAAGGTGCTGCCGCGGCCTTCCTGACTTTGCAGTCTGATTTCTCCGCCGAGCAACCGCGCGAGCTCGCGACTGATCGCCAGGCCAAGTCCGGTTCCGCCATATCGCCGGCTAGTACTTCCGTCTGCTTGTTGGAATGCTTCGAAAATGGTCGTTTGTTTGTCGGCGGCGATTCCAATTCCCGTATCGGTAACGGAAAACGCAATCACTGTCTTGGCCTGATCGAGCGATGGATAATCAGCGTTCCATCCGCTGGCAGCGGGCCCAATGTGCAGCCTAACTTCGCCGCGTTCGGTGAACTTGAATGCGTTCGACAAAAGGTTCTTCAAGACCTGGTCGAGTCGCTGGGCGTCGGTGTAAATCGTCGACGGAAGGGCTTCGTCCATGACGATGTTGAAACTGAGGCCGTTGCTTTCGGCGACGTGTCCAAAGGTTCGCTCCAAATTTTGCTGCAATTCGGCAAAACGCACTTCGCCCACGTCAACAGTGACGGTGCCGGATTCGACCTTGGACAGGTCGAGGATGTCGTTGATCAACTTCAACAGATCAACGCCGGAATCTCGAATCGTTCGGGCAAACTCGACTTGTTTCGAGCTCAAGTTGCCGTCGGGATTGGTCGACAACTGCTCGGCCAGAATCAGCAGGCTGTTAAGCGGCGTCCGCAATTCGTGGGACATGTTGGCCAGAAATTCGCTTTTGTACCGCGAGGTCATCGAAAGCTGCTGCGCCTTGTCTTCCAGCGCCTGACGCGCCTGTTCCACTTCCCGATTCTTTCTTTCAACTTCCGCATTTTGCTCGAACAGTTGCCGCGCTTTCTCCTCGAGCTCCTGGTTCGTCTGCTGCAACTCCTCCTGCCGGCTTTGCAATTCCGACGCGAGTGATTGCGATTGTTTCAACAAATCTTCCGTCCGGGTGTTGGCCTCAATCGTGTTGAGAACGATCCCGATGCTTTCAGTCAGTTGATCCAGAAACGCCTGATGGGTTGAGTTGAATTCTTCGGCCGAGGAGAGTTCCATCACCGCTTTGACTTGTCCCTCGAACAAAATTGGGAGCACGACGATATTTCTCGGCGCCGATCCGCCCAGACCCGAACTGATCCTGACGTAATCCTCGGGTACGTTCGTTACCAGAATCCGTTCTTTTTCGAGCGCGGCCTGTCCGACTAATCCTTCGCCGAGCTTGAATCGGCTGTTCACCCCGTTGCGATCGCGAAAGGCGTAGCTCGCGAGTAACTTCAGTTCAGACTCGGCTCCGTTGCCGTCGACGTTATCTATAATATAGAAGACGCCCTGCTGAGCTGAGACCACCGGGGCCAGTTCGGAAAGGACCAGTCGCGCGACCGCGAGCAGATCGCGTTGTCCCTGGAGCATGCGGCTGAACTTGGCCAGATTTGTTTTCAGCCAGTCTTGCTCTTTGTTCCGCGACGTCGTGTCTCGCAGATTACGAATCATCTCGTTGATGTTGTCTTTGACGAACGCGACCTCACCCTGGGCCGCGACCTGAATCGAGCGCGTCAAATCGCCTTTCGTCACCGCCGTCGCGACATCGGCAATTGCGCGAAGCTGCGATGTTAGATTACCGGCGAGTTGGTTTACGTTGTCGGTCAAGTCGCGCCAGGTTCCCGCGGCGCCCGGCACATTGGCCTGGCCACCCAGTTTTCCTTCCACGCCCACTTCGCGGGCAACGGTCGTTACCTGATCGGCAAACGTCGCCAGAGTGTCGATCATGCTGTTGATGGTATGGGCGAGAGCGGCGATTTCGCCTTTTGCTTCGAGGAAAAGTTTTTGCTTCAGGTCGCCGGTCGCCACCGCGGTGACAACCTTGGCGATGCCACGAACCTGATCGGTCAGGTTGCTGGCCATGAAATTCACCGAGTCGGTCAAATCCTTCCACGTTCCGGCGACACCACGGACAATCGCTTGTCCGCCAAGTTTTCCTTCGGTGCCGACTTCGCGGGCAACCCGCGTTACTTCCGAGGCGAAGGAATTGAGTTGGTCCACCATCGTGTTGACGGTGTCCTTCAATTCGAGAATCTCGCCTTTAACATCCACCGTGATCTTCTTCGAAAGATCGCCGTTTGCGACGGCGGTGGTGACTGCGGCGATGTTGCGCACCTGCGCAGTCAGGTTGCTCGCCATGAAATTCACTGAGTCGGTGAGATCTTTCCAAGTGCCCGACACGCCTTCGACTCGGGCCTGGCCGCCAAGCGCTCCGTCAGATCCCACTTCGCGCGCGACCCGGGTTACTTCGGAAGCGAACGAGCGTAATTGGTCGACCATGGTGTTGATGGTGGCCTTGAGTTCCAAAATTTCGCCGCGCACATCGACCGTGATCTTTTTGGAAAGGTCGCCGTTTGCCACCGCGGTCGTAACTTCGGCGATATTACGCACCTGGCCGGTCAGATTGCCCGCCATTGAATTCACTGAATCGGTCAAATCCTTCCAGGTACCGGCAACTCCACGCACGTTGGCTTGACCACCCAAACGGCCGTCCGTTCCCACTTCGCGGGCGACACGGGTTACTTCAGAAGCGAACGAGCTCAGTTGGTCCACCATCGTGTTGATGGTGTTTTTCAGTTCGAGAATTTCGCCTTTGACGTCGACCGTGATTTTTTTCGAAAGATCGCCGTTGGCAACCGCGGTCGTAACTTCGGCAATGTTACGGACCTGACCGGTAAGATTGCCGGCCATGAAATTCACGCTGTCGGTCAAATCTTTCCAGGTTCCGGCAACGCCCCGCACGTCAGCCTGGCCGCCCAGTTTTCCTTCGGTGCCGACTTCGCGGGCGACGCGCGTCACTTCGGCCGCGAAAGAGCTGAGCTGATCCACCATCGTATTGATGGTGATTTTCAGTTCCGAAATTTCGCCGCGGACATCAACGGTGATTTTTTTGGAGAGATCACCGCGGGCTACCGCAGTAGTAACGTCAGCAATATTGCGGACCTGACCGGTAAGGTTGCCGGCCATGAAGTTCACTGAATCGGTCAAATCTTTCCACGTTCCGGAAACACCTTTCACTTCCGCCTGACCGCCCAGAATTCCTTCCGAACCCACTTCAAGAGCGACGCGCGTTACTTCCGAAGCGAAAGAGCAGAGAGGATCCACCAAGGTGTTGAGGGTGTTTTTCAGATCGAGGATATCGCCTTTGACATCGACGGTGATCTTCAG
>JAICWQ010000106.1 GCA_025934755.1 Chthoniobacterales bacterium
AACCAATCCGGCACGAACCGGATTTTGAAGAATGTATTCGTACTTTTCTGCTTCGCTTTCGTCATGACGTAATCGGTGATCGAAAAAATTTCGCTGCCACTCAATTCCGGCTTTACGCGCAAGGATTCGTTTGAAATCACGAATCATTTTGGACAAATCCGAAGCCCCCGAAGTGCCAACCAGCATGTGTAAGTGATCAGGCATCAGTAAAAGTAAATCGAGATGCCATTGTTTGGGCGCGTGATATTGGCCTGCTGCGTTGAAGAGCTCTTTCGCGTTCTCCGGCTTGCAAAGCTGATTCACACCGCGCTGCTGACAGCAAATCGTAATGAAATACGTCGCGCCAAATCGCCCGTGAAAATGAATGGAATGGTCGAGTTGTTTGCGAACTGGCCGCGTTGATGCGGAATCTTCCTTCATGGGGGGACGGGCGATTGGGGGCAATCGCCCCTACCTAATTAAGCCGTTGAAACGGCTCATGTCGATCTTGCGCGCGTTAACACCGCTCTTCAGAGCGGTGAAAATAACGGCGATGAAAAAATCAAGGCCGTTTCAACGGCTTTCTCAAGCTACTCGCGCCTTTGCTTCTCCACCAGGTGACGCAGCTGCCGCTCCATCGTTTTGAACGCATCGTGGATGACTTTATTCAGCGGCTCGTGGGAACCGTTATCCATCTGCTCCTCGTCGCTCACCAATTCATGCCGTGGTCGAACCGTTACGTCGATCCGGCACCGAAAAGGATTCCCTTTTTGATGGGTATGATTTTTCTGCTCGATCGCCACGTCGCACCGGTTGATGTGATCGCAAAATTTATCGAGCCGCGCCGCGTAAGTCATTACCAGGTTATGGAGCTCATCCGATTTTTCCAAGCCACGATAGGTGATATTGACGGGCAATTGCATAACGAACTATCGAACTTAAACCGGACGAAGGGAACGAAAATGTGCCGGCAACTTCGCCGGTTCGACTTTCACCAAATCAGATTTCACATGCTCGACGATTCGATCGCGAATGCTTCCCGGCAGAAGATCGACAATCGCGGAGTGAATCTCGGACGGAGCGGCAAACGCCCAGCCTTCCTTGCCGCTGCCGTTGATAACCTTGGCAATTTCATCCGCCAGTTCTTTATGGATCCGCCGGTCGGTTTCGTTTCCGAGTTTGCTTTCTGCAATGGAGGCCTGGCCGCGATGAGGTCCGGCCATTTCAGTAACCGAAAACCGCCCGGCGAGATCGGAGACTTTGTCGATGAATCTGCCGTGCGCGTCGGTGATATCGAACGCCTGGATCAATTGCAAACTCGGACCGCGGGTCGGTGTTTCGTTGACCTGGTAGGCTTTCAAGCTGCCGCGATCTGCTGTGATGATAATCGAGATCGGAATCATAACTCCTTGCAGACGCAGAGCGTCGAGCGTTCGCTCATTCAATTTCTCTATAATAGAATCGCGGGACGTTGCAACGTCGCGTCCAAGAGATTTTGTGGCGGAGGTCTGTCACCGTCGCATTAATTCATCCGGCACTCATCCGCCTTCGCTGAGCTATGGCGTGATAAGTAGAGCGCCGCTACAGTTTCTTCCCCGCGCGCTCTTCCTCGCCGGTGATCGCGGCGAAAGCCGCGACCGCGCGCTTCTTCCATGATTCCACCCGCGCGCGCAACGGCTCACCTTGAGTCAGGATGAACAAAGAGGCCGAACGCGCACCAAGGTCGACTTCATCGCCTGACGAAAACTTTTTTCGCGTCTTGAGAAAACCGTCTTCATCGACGGTATCGAGAATTTGCCCCCACTCGAGATCCTCCTCGCCCGGCAATACGAATGGAATTGCTTCGTAATGCGCGTTGATCAGAAGCAGGAAGGTATCGTCATGCGCCGGTTCGCCCCGCTCATCGAGCAGATCAACTGCGTCACCGCTGATCAGCATCCCTAAACAACGGACAAAGGGCGACTGCCATTCTTCCACGGTCATTTCATTTCCGCCCGGGTTGAACCACATCACGTCCTTGATCTCGCCACCCGGCACCGGTTTCCCCTCGAAAAATTTTCCACGCCGAAAAACCGGGTGCTCGCGCCGAAGCCGAATCAGTTTCCGGGTGAACTCCAACAAACCCTTTTCGTGTTCGTCCCGCTGCCAATTAAACCAGCTGATCTCATTGTCCTGGCAGTAGGCGTTGTTGTTTCCCTTTTGAGTTCGGCCGAATTCGTCGCCGCCCAAAAGCATCGGCACCCCCTGTGACAGCAACAGGGTTGTCAGAAAGTTGCGCTGCTGCCGGCGACGAAAAGCTTGAATGTTTGGATCGTCGGTCGGACCTTCGGCGCCGCAATTCCAGGAACGATTATTCGAGTCGCCGTCGCGATTTTCTTCGCCATTGGCTTCGTTGTGCTTGTCGTTGTAACTGACGAGATCATTGAGGGTGAATCCGTCGTGCGAAGTGATGAAATTCACGCTGGCGTAAGGACGGCGCCCATCATGCTGATAGAGATCCGGGCTCGCCGTCAGTCGATAAGCAATTTCGCCGATCAGCCCTTCGTCTCCCCGCCAAAAACCGCGCATCGCGTCGCGAAATTTTCCGTTCCATTCCGAAAACGGCGCCGGAAAATTGCCGACCTGGTAGCCACCGTCGCCGACGTCCCACGGCTCGGCGATTAATTTCACCTGGGAGAGAACGGGATCCTGCTCGATGACTTTGAAAAACACATGGAACTTGTCCACGCCGCCAGCGTCACGAGCCAGGGCCGACGCGAGATCGAAACGAAATCCGTCGATCCGCATCTCCGTCACCCAGTAACGCAAACTGTCCATCACCATTTGCAACGTGCGCGGGTGCACGGTGTCGATGGTGTTGCCAGTGCCGGTGTAATCGAGATAAAAGCGCGGGTTGTCGGCGAGCAGCCGGTAATACACCGGGTTGTCGATTCCGCGGAAGCAGACCGTCGGCCCGAGATGATTTCCTTCGCCGGTGTGATTGTAAACCACATCCAAAATCACTTCGATTCCAGCCGCGTGAAGATTGCGGACCATCCCTTTGAATTCGAGCACGTCGCCTCCCGGCTCGCGATCGCTCGAGTAAGCCGTGTGCGGCGCAAAAAACCCGATCGTGTTGTATCCCCAGTAATTCGTCAGCCCGCGATCGATCAGCGCCCGGTCGTTCAGATGGGTATGCGCCGGCAATAACTCAACCGCAGTCACACCCAGATTTTTTAAATAGCGAACCGCTTTCTCATTCCCAACCCCGGCATAAGTCCCGCGCAATTTTTCAGGAATGTCCCGCCAAAGTTGGGTGAACCCTTTGACGTGCATTTCATAAATCACCGTTTCCGATAGCGGCGTTTCCGGTCGTTTGTCGTCGCCCCAATCGAATTCTCCGTCGATCACCACCGATTTCGGCATCGCCCACGCGTTGTCGCGCGAATCACGGGTGAGATCTTCGCCTCCGTCCCCTGAAACGTAACTAAACATTTCGTCCGCCCACTTGATCTGTCCGGCAATCGATTTCGCGTACGGATCCAGCAACAACTTGGAATCGTTAAACCGCAGACCGCGTTCGGGCTCGTACGGACCGTAGACACGAAAACCATAAAGTTGCCCCGGCCGCGCATCGGGCAGGAATCCGTGCCAGACGTATTCGGTTTGATCGGATAATTCGATGCGGGCGCTTTCCCTGGGGGCTTCGATATTGTCGAACAAACAAAGTTCAACTTTGGTCGCGTGTTCGCCGAAGATTGCGAAATTGACTCCGTCCCCGAGCCAGGTCGCGCCAAGAGGGTATGGTTTGCCAGGCAAGGTTTTAACGGTCATAACGCGAGACTAATTCGAAACAGCCGACGACAGAGTGATATCGACTCTGGGCGCGAAAAGAGACTTAGCCAAGTTTGATTCGCAGGAAAACCGACACACTGATCAACGACAGCATTCCAATCAGAATCAGGCTGCCGGGCGAAGGCTCCCAAAATCCAGGAATCAAATAAATAAAGGGCGTCTGCATCGTTGCGTTAGCTGCCAGCTTTAGAGTATGAATCGGATAGCGGCCGACAACCGGTCGCCCGTAATAATTTTTCGCGAAGAAAATTTTGACAACGACGATGAAAGCCATCGCGAATGGAACTCGGGCTTCCAGCCTGACTCTGCCAATAGCCGCCCCGGCTGTTTATTCCTCAACGAGCTGGAAGCTTATCGTCCGAGACAGGCGAGACGCCTGTGTTCCGAGATGAAGACGATTGCGCGGCCCGAAAACATCCGGCGCGGGCGAAATGCGACGCGGCCCACGGCAGTGGTGGATCAGGTCATGGCCGAAGAGCGAGCGGCCGCGTTCGCCAAACGAAGCATCAAAACTTCGGCGAAACTTTCCGGCCTGAAGCTCGCCATCTCCATGATGGATTTGACCACTCTCGAAGGAAAAGATACGCCGGGAAAGATCGCCTTTCTCTGCCGCAAAGCGATGCAGCCGCTCGAACCGCGTTACGAAGTGCCGTCGTGCGCCGCAGTTTGTGTTTATCCAAACATGGTCCGGTTCGCGAAAAAGTTTCTGGGAAATTCCAGCGTCAAAGTCGCTTCGGTCGCGACTGCTTTTCCCACCGGACTCATGCCGTTGCGGTTGAAGCTCCAGGAAGTTCGCAGCGCCGCCGGCGATGGCGCGGACGAGATCGATATGGTGATCGATCGCGGCGCGTTTCTCGCCGGAGATCATCAACGCGTGTTTGACGAAATCGTTGCGGTGAAGGAAGCGTGCGGCGACGCGCATCTGAAAGTGATTTTGGAGACGGGCGAGCTGCAAACCTACGACAATGTGCGAATCGCGAGTGAGATCGCGATGCGGGCCGGGGCTGATTTCATCAAGACTTCCACCGGAAAAATTTCACCGGCCGCGACCATGCCGGTGACGCTGGTGATGCTGGAAGCCATTCGCGATTATTTTTACGAAACCGGTTTGCGGATCGGAATGAAACCGGCCGGCGGCATTCGCACCGCGAAACAGGCCCTCGCTTATCTGGTGATGCTGAAGGAAACGCTCGGCGACGATTGGCTGACGCCTGATCTTTTCCGCTTTGGCGCCAGCACTTTGGTGAACGATGTTCTCATGCAAATCGTGAAAACGGTGGACGGAAACTACCAGGGGCCGGATTATTTCTCCCTGCCATGAAGAAGCGACGCTCGAAACGAGGTGGACCGGCCGCTCCGCGGACGATGGTCAGGAAAAACGCAAAGCGAAAAGTCGCCTCGCGTAAAATACGCAATTCGCGGCAGGTAGGCGCCGTTGCCCTCAATCACCCGCACGCCCAGGTAGCGGCGACTGACCTCAGTCGCCATCTGCCGATCGACTACCGCATTGCCCTTCCGCCAAATAAGCGGCGATTGAGTTTCGGCGACCGCTGGGACTACGCCCCCGCCCCCGAGGCCCACAGTTACATCAAGCTCAAGCCGCGCTACGAGCTGTTCATCAATGGAAGATTCGTTAGGCCAAAAAGCCGGAAATATTTCGAGTCGATCAATCCCGCTACCGAAGAGAAGCTTGCTGAGATCGCGGAAGCCGACGCGCGCGATGTCGATTTTGCCGTGAAATCAGCCCGGCGCGCTTACGACAAAGTTTGGAGCAAGATGTCCGGGCGCGAGCGCGGAAAATATCTTTACCGCATCGCGCGCTTGATTCAGGAGAGATCGCGCGAGCTGGCCGTCCTCGAAACGATGGACGGCGGCAAAACAATCAAGGAATCGCGAGACGTCGATCTGCCGCTGGTGGCGGCCCACTTTTTTTACCACGCCGGTTGGGCCGATAAACTGCAGTACGCTTTTCCCGCCCGTAACCCGGCCCCGCTTGGAGTCGCCGGTCAGATCATTCCGTGGAATTTTCCGTTGCTGATGGCGGCGTGGAAACTTGCGCCCGCGCTCGCCTGCGGAAACACGATCGTGCTCAAGCCTGCTGAGACCACTTCAATCACGGCGATGCATCTCGCCGAGATTTTCCAGGAAGCGGAGTTGCCGGAAGGCGTAGTCAACATCGTCACCGGCGCCGGCGAAACCGGACGCGCCCTCGTCGAACATCCGAACGTCGACAAAATCGCGTTCACCGGATCGACTGACGTTGGAAAAAGAATCTTGCACGCCGTGGCCGGGACGAAAAAGAAACTGACCCTCGAGCTCGGAGGCAAGGCCGCGAACATCATTTTCGAAGACGCGCCCATCGACCAGGCGGTGGAAGGAATCATTTCAGGAATCTATTTCAATCAAGGCCACGTCTGCTGCGCCGGATCCCGTTTGCTGGTTCAGGAAGGCGTGTTCGCGCCCGTCATTCGCAAATTACGCGATCGCATCTCGACCTTGCGGGTCGGCAACCCGCTCGATAAGAACACCGACATCGGCGCGATCAATTCCCGGATGCAGCTCGAGAAAATCTGCGAGCTGGTCGACAGCGGAGTCCAGCAAGGGGCCAAGCTGGTGCAATCGCCCGCCCGTTTACCGGCCAAAGGTTATTTTTATCCGCCGAGCTTTTTCACCGGCGTCACCGCCTCGCATCGCATTGCGCAGGAAGAAATTTTCGGCCCGGTCCTCAGCGTCATGACCTTTCGCACGCCCGAGGAAGCGATCGAGCGCGCGAACAATACGCCTTATGGATTAAGCGCCGGGGTCTGGACCGATAAAGGCAGCAAAATTTTCAAGATCGTGAACAAGCTTCGCGCCGGCGTGGTTTGGGCGAACACTTACAATAAGTTTGATCCGACTTCTCCGTTTGGCGGTTACAAAGAGAGTGGGTTCGGTCGCGAAGGCGGAATCCACGGACTGGCGGCCTATCTCGCGTTGAATTAAGGTCAACTAACTTCGGGTCCGCACAAGCTATAATTTAAGCAACGTTAGTGTTGTAGCGGCAGGCGTGTCGCCCGCGAAATTAAGAAACGCGGCCAACACGGCCGCCACTAGAGGTCAGCGAAACGACTCCTTCATCCTTCATCCTTCATCCTTCATCCTTCATCCTTCTCCCTAACGGGGTACTGAAGCATAAGTAAGTGGAAACTTGAGTCGGCTTCCATCTGGCGCCGCGATAGTATCCATTACGGCCTTGCGAACACTGAGCTTCTGCTCACGTAGCACGTGAGCGAATCGTCTGTCGCCCCATCGCTGCAAAAAACCGAAAAGAATGGACGAGTGCGCTTCGCCTGCTGCGCCGTCCATTCCGCCGATCAGTGTGTAGCGAAATAAGTCTGCGAGCCCAGTGGGCTCTCCGCGAATCGCCCGCTCAACCGCAGCCCGGTAGTCAATGCCGATCTGCTTTCCGGAGCTGACGCACCCGTGATCGATCCACTCGCGCAGCACCGCGGGGCTCGGTGGTGCATCGGCGGGCTGCGCCTGAACAGACGCAGCGAGGAATACTATCATGGCAAAACGTAGCGGGGTCATAGGTCTAACGAAAATAAGCTGAGGCATTGGCGGATGCCAACTTTAAGGTGGGGAAATGTCGAGCAAACCGAGCGCAAGTAGGCAACCAGGGAGGCGAGATTGGAAATCGAACGACCGCTGACGAAAGCAAGCTTTGATTTCGCTACATCCTTCATAATTCGATCTGTTCTCGTTTAATGTTTACTATCCTTGATCTTGGTGGGGTTGGGCTGACTGGAAAGGTGTCCTCGCGCCGCTTGGCGTCTAACAAAACAAGCCGACGACCGCAGCCGAACGCACAAATTTCATCTCATGAGCTAAACGACTCAACGTCTCAACTTCTTTTCCCAGCCGGTCAGGCGTTGGCTCCAGCGCTTGGTTAGGCCCATCATGGTTCAATGTCTAAAAGTGTTCGTCTTTGGATCGTACGAATCACGAATGGATGATGGTCCCGAGAACGAGTCAACAAAGAGCCATCCGGTGCTTTTCTCGGCTTTCTTCTGCGGAGAATAGTTTCCGCGCCACACAAGTGTTCCAAAGCTGGTCTTAACCATTTCTCCGGCTCGTTTGCCGATAATCTCCTTATCTTTGCGGCGGAGTCTTCCGTGAACTGCGCGCGAATTCGGATAAATCCAACAGGCGTAAAACCAACCTTCCGCCCCGCGAACGTAATCCGGCTGCCCTTGCGGTTCGGGCGACGCGGCGAGCAACGGAACGCACAACGCCAGAGCAGTAAAGACGGAGAGCTTTCTCATGGGCCTAACGAGACAGAGCGCAGCCACCACCGGCGAGAGCGAGCTTTGCTGCGGAGCTGAGGATTGAAGTCATCGGAAAGCTAAATTTCGGAGCGGACGGTGGTTGGCTGCAGCGCTTGGTTAGGTCTGGAACTAATCTCGATCTCCGGTGGAGCTTAGTTTCCATCTCTTTGCATCCTGAGGCATCACAGAGGTAATCCCGCTGCCTGAGATGCGAAAATAATAAATCTTCTTTTGTGAGTCATAAAATCGCGACGGCGGCAGAAGACGGGATTGAGCGACGATTCTGCCGCAAGGAGTGGTAAGCGCAACCGCGCCTTTCTTGATGGCGAATACACTATGGTTACCGGCCGGGATGTCAGAAACGGTGTACCCCTCTCCATCGGTGATCTTAATGTGCAGTTTATCGCGAGTGTCGTTCTGGAAATACCCCAAGATCGGCAGAAACTCCCTTTGCCGCGGGCCAGGAAGAACCTCGACGTGCTCGAGGACGAGAGAAAACGGATCCATGCCTAAATGGCCGTGAATGCTGGTATCGATCGTGCCGGTAACTCGAACAAAGCGCGCGTTGGCATAGTCGTAAGGTGACACCGTGGCCTTGGCGGGAATGTCGTACGCGACAAAGATAGCTCCCTCGTCGTCGGCGTGTCGCCAGGCCTTGGCATCGCGCCAAACCCAAAACGCATCTCCGCCGATGTCCGCGAGCCCTGTGATCGTCACTCGCTTGTGATTAAAACCCGCTGGATTCGAGAAAATATCCGCGAACTTTGTCTCAGCCGCCTGGCCGAGCTGCGCAACGGCGAGAACGAGAACGGTGACTGCGGAAGCCCGCATAGACCTAACGAGAAAAAGATAAGCCACGGCAGGGTGTCGTGGCAAACACGCTGAAGTATCTCGCAATTGGGCCGTTGGCTTCATCGATTGGTTAGGGCCCATATTGTTTGAGCCAAACTTCTCTTTGATATCTGGTGCGGACGTAAAGTGTCTCGTGAACCACACGGTCAATCACAATGATTTCGCGACTCCCTTTGCCATTCATGCCGGGAGAGGCTAACTCAAGCGTGTGACCGTCACGTAATCTCCAGCGACCTTCCTCGCCCATGTCGGCGGCGTGCCAATAATAGGTGCCGTTCGCCCGGAAATGATAGCGGCCGTCTTCCTCCACGTGCCATTCGCCGACTAGAAACTGTGGCTGAATCTGCGGTGGAGACGGCGACGGGGTTGCAGCGAACAGAGAGATCGCGAGGAGCAATGATTTCATGGGGCCTAACGAGACGGAGCTGAGCCACCGCTGGCGGCAGCGAGCTCTGATAAACTCTCAACTATCATCTCTCAACCCTCAACTTTCTTAGTACAACGGCCAGCGGTTCGCTCCATCGCATGGTTAGGCCTATCGCTTTGCTTTTGCATTGGTAGCGAAAAACATTATCAGCGGATCTGGTCGGTCTGGTGGCGGGCCGTGGTATATGCGGATATGCAACGGCCAGTGGTCACGCGGCGCCTTAGCGACTGTCCGCGGCAGCTGAAGATGAGACGTGATACACCGTGCAAAAGGACTACTGGGCCCGTGGAGAAGGCGCTCTACTCGTCCCGAAGCCGAGATGATCAGGATGAAGTCACATGTCGACCCGACCGCGAAATCACCATGCTCGCAGCTCCGCATGGCATCGAGGATAAAATCCGGCGATCTTTCCTCAACGAACTTGGTTCCATACCGGTCGCCAGCGTCGGTCTTGGCTTTTTTAGCAGCTTCTGCTGCCGTCGCGGAGAAATCCTGCGGCGGCGTGGCAAGTGCTGTTGCTGCGAATCCGAAAAACGTGAGCAGCATGATACGGTTCATAGGCCTAACGAGACCAAGCTGAGCTGCGGCGACTGGAGCCGAACAGAAAATGCGATCTGGAGGGTTTAGTCATGGAGAACGAGTTTACACGACGGTCGCCGTTAGCTCCAGCGCATGGTTAGATGACTTGGCTCCGCTATCTCGCATAGTGTTCTTCGAGAATCTTCATCTGATCCAATGAGATGATGTAGTGAACCTCCCATCCGTAATCTGTGCTTCCGCCCGGATGGGGCTTCTCGGCCGGCGACCACTTCGGGACGAAGATTACTTCTAACTTTCGGCCGTGGCGCTCGACGTCGACCTCGTAGTGCTTCAAATCCCCATAAACCGGATGACCTTCTTGGTCTTTGGAGCCTTGCTTACTTTTGAAGACTTTCGTGGCGAGCGAGATCGCCTCGGCTTCACGGCCAGTCAGCTCAACTTCCTCTCTCGCGTAGCAGACGACCGGCAGCACGAGAGCCAAAATCGCAACAGCTGATCGCGCACTAGTCATCTAACGAGACCAAGCTGAGCCACCGCGCGAATTACGGATGGCATTCATGTGATGAAAAATCTGGGCGCTTCGCCGGTCCCGCGGGTGGCTCCAGCGCATGGTTAGACCTCAATTTTTTCGTTCGTAGACCCATTTGGTTGCGAAGGGGACCATAT
>JAICWQ010000194.1 GCA_025934755.1 Chthoniobacterales bacterium
ACCGGGAATCGGCATCCATGGCACAAACAATCCGGAGACCATCGGTCGCGCTGCCAGTCACGGTTGCATTCGTCTTGCGAACTGGGACGCCATTCGGGTTAAGGACGCCGTAAGCGTCGGCAATACAGTGATCATTTTCTGACAAATCCGAAATCCGAAACGAATTCGAAAGCTCAGAAATTTTAAGGGTCCGATTTTCGGAGGATTGAGCCAAAAATCTTCATCGGTTCCACAGCCTCATCGCTAACTTCCCGACGGTGCTTTTCCAGATCGTGGCTGCAAGCCAATAGCCGCAGCCAGTAAACGTGCGACGAATCCGCAGATAGGTGGAACGCTTTCTCCTCACGCGTTGCTAATCCAGATCGTGCGACGAATAGGCGCAGGTAGGGGCGATTGCCCTCAATCGCCCGCGGACCGTTGGGGGCAACGGCCCCTACCTAATCTCTTGCCCACAAATCAACCGAGTCGTATTTTACTTCAGGAGGATGTCGATGAAATCCGAGAGCGGGATTAGTTACAGCAACCCTGCAGTCGCGAGTTGTCCGAAGCATTTACTGCAATTCGCAGTCGATCAGCGTTACGACGATTACACGCCGGTCGATCATGCCGTCTGGCGTTTCATCATGCGGCAAAACATTTTTTTCCTGCGCGAGTACGCTCACAAAGTTTATTTCCAAGGCCTGCTCGATACCGGCATTTCGTTCGAACGCATCCCGCGGATCGAGGAAATGAACGAGATTCTCGGCAAGATCGGCTGGGGCGCGGTGGCGGTGGACGGATTCATTCCCCCGGCCGCGTTCATGGAATTTCAAGCCTACAAAGTGTTGGTCATCGCCTGCGACATGCGCCAGATCCATCACATCGAATACACTCCGGCGCCGGATATCGTTCACGAAGCCGCCGGTCACGCCCCGATTATCGTTGATCGCGAATACTCGAACTATCTGCAGCGTTTCGGCGAAGTCGGCGCAAGAGCCATGTCGTCGAAAAAGGATTTTGAGCTCTATCAAGCAATCCGTCACCTGTCGATCTTGAAGGAGCAGCCGAACAGCAACGAAAATGAAGTGGCCGAGGCGACGCGGGAAGTGGAACGCCGTTTCGCCAACCTGGGCGAACCGTCCGAGATGGCGCTGCTCTCACGGTTGCACTGGTGGACCGTCGAGTATGGTCTCATCGGCTCGCTGGACAATCCGAAGATTTATGGCGCCGGCCTTCTTTCATCGATTGGTGAATCGGTTTCCTGTCTCGAGTCGCAGGTGAAGAAAATCCCCTACTCCATCGACGCGATGAATCAGCCGTTCGACATCACGACCAAGCAACCGCAGCTGTTTGTCTGCCGCGATTTCGAACATCTGACGGATGTTCTGGAAGAGTTCGCGGGCAGGATGGCGTATTCGGCCGGCGGACGGGAAGGAATCAACAAAGCGATCGAATGCGCGAACGTCGCGACCTGTCAGTATTCGTCCGGAATACAAGTCACCGGAATCTTCGACGAAGTGATTGTTGATCGAAACCAAGCGCCGATCTATCTCCACGCCAAAGGTCCGTGCGCCCTTGCTTACCAGGGCAAGGAGCTGCCGGGGCACGGTCGGGATTATCACAAGGACGGTTTCAGTTCACCAATCGGCACCTGGAAACCAACTGAAATCAAGCCGGGCAAAAAGACCAAGCTCGAATTCGAAAGCGGCATCGCGGTGGAGGGCAAGGTCGAGAAGTTGCTCGAGCGCGATGGCAGACTTTTAGTGATCACGTTCTGCGATTGCACGGCAAAATACGGGGACCGCGTTCTGTTCGATCCGGACTGGGGAAACTACGACATGGCCGTGGGCGATCGAATCAGCTCCGTATTCAACGGCGCGGCGGACAAGGACGCTTACAATCAGGTCGCGCTCGTTCCGAAAGACCGGACTATCAAAGTGCCGTCGGACGTGAAACGCAAAAAGTTGGAGAATCTCTACGCGCAGGTCCGCAAGATTCGCGAAACGAAGAAAGGTTACGAGCGTTTGGGCGAGATTTGGGAGACGCAGCAAGCTGAGCACCCGGAGGATTGGCTGTTGTCGATGGAAATCTTTGAGATCCTCGACATGACCGAGGAACAACCGCAATTGAAAGTAAAGATCGAGAAGTTTCTGAACGACAGGAAAGCCCGGACCAAAGATCTGACGACGCTAATCAGCTGGGGCTTCCGGTTGGTCGATTACCATAAAAAGCCGGAATACCAGGCCGCGCTCTCCGCATCGCGGGAGTAGGCTTTGGAGTGCGGCGCCTCCTCGCGCCGCTTCGGTCAGAGAGCGCAGTCTCGGAGGGATGCGGAGACGCCCCGCACTCCAAATCAGACCCTTTCGCCTTTGAAGTGGCGCTTGCCATGCCGTTCCGACGGAGCTCGCAGTTGTTAGTGGTCCACGTCTATAAACGTGTCGCGCCTAACCGCGCTTGCAACGGTTTAGTCAGCGCTCGACCCAAACTAATGGCGGGCTATTCGACAACCGTGCGGTCCGACCTAGAGATTTCCAGCCGCGTTGGAGAGCGTGATATTTTCGACCGCTACGTCTGAGGGCCGGGCTAAGGCGTAGGCGACGGCCTCCGCCACTTGTTCGGGCGAGATCATTTTGTCGCGAGGCCAGTCTCCGGCCACGTCGTCCCAAATTTCAGTGTTGGTCGCGGCCGGATAAATGTTGATCACTCGAATGCAATGCTCGCGCAATTCGGCCCGAACCGATTGAGACAACCCCTCGAGCGCGAATTTGCTCATGCAATACGCGCTCCAGTTGGCGAACGCGGTTTTGGCCGCGACCGAAAGAATATTCACCACGCTTGACCCGGGCGGCATTTGCCCGGCGAAGTGTTGCATCAAAAGAAACGGCGCAGTCACATTTACGCCGATCGTTTGCTTCCATTCTTCCAGGGTGATTTCGCGAAACGGCTTTACCACTGCGATGCCCGCGTTGTTCACCAGGACGTCGAGCGGATCGTTCCCGACTTGTGCGATTAAATTTGCGACCCCTCTCTCTGTGGCCAGATCATGAATCAACTTCACGACTGTGGCGCAGTGCGGTTCTACAGCCTTGCATGTTTCGGCGAGGGCAACGGTGTCGCGCCCGTGCAAAAGCAAAGTCACTTCAGGGCTCGCGAGTTTCCGGGCGATTGCCCGACCAATCCCCCGACTGGCACCGGTGATTAAAATCCGTTTCATCTCAGGTAGGGACGGCGCGTTGCGCCGTCCGCGGACATCGCAGCGCGATTCCCTACCAATGCGCTAAGTCCTTCTTAACGTAAATCGATTATTCTTCGTTTCCCACAATCGCAACCGAACCAGTTGTTGGTTGACGCGACTGTCGATCTTCGGCCAGAGCGCGCGGACAATATTTTCCCCGGTGGACGAAATCTCTTGAAAGTCTTTTGTTTCCAAATCCAGATGTCGATCCTGCCACGGCTGAATCGAATCATGCAGCGCCTTTTGGAAAGCAACGAAATCGTAAAGCGTCCCGGTCCGTTCGTCGTATGTCCCGCCGATCGTCGCCTCCGCGAGATAAAGGTGACCGTGGCCGCGGGGATTGTCGCATTTACCGAAAAGGTCCTGGTTCTTCGCGTCCGAAAATGATGGCACGTGCAGCCGATGCGCGGCGCTGAACCGCGCTTGCAATCCCAGGAAGATATTTCGATCGGGCCAGGCTTCCGCGAAAAAATCTGCGCGCTCGTGCAAGCGCACGCGATGAATCGGCAGCGACGCGGCGGCTCGTTCGCGAATATAGGCGGCGAGACTCTCGGTCGTGATCGGACGATCTTTCAAGGCAGACAATTCATTTAGAAAATGATGATCGAATTCGTCCCGGAACGATTTGAGACAAAGATCAACCTCGCTTTGTGGAACGAGCGGGCCATCGCCCGTTTCTTTTCGAAAAGTCAGCCGCGCGCGGTAATTGTGCCCGTGGATGGAAGAGGCCGCGCCGAAAACTTGGGCGTTTTCCGCGGCCGTCAGTCGCGGCGACATGGTTTGCCGCGCGGCTGAGAATTCGAACCAATAATTCGCTTCGCACGTCCCGTCCGCGAAAAATGTCGCGCTGCGGTCGGGCGTTTCGATCAAATGGACGCCAACCAGGGTTGCATCGACATCGCCGAAGAGCGGGGAAACATCGGTGAAAAGCTCGCCCGCGATGTTTTCGGCGGTTGGCACAACCTGACGAAACGCGAGATTATCTTCGTTGAGGAACCTGTGATCAAAGCGGTCGTCGACAATCTTCCCAGCCCGCTGCTTGATTTCGCTGATGTTGATCAGCATTCCGGTGACCGGATCGACTCGGCCACTGAAGATGAAATACACCACGTAG
>JAICWQ010000230.1 GCA_025934755.1 Chthoniobacterales bacterium
ACAAAGCAATAAATGCTCCCAGCGCCGCGCACAGGAGAACCCAATAAGCATGGGTATCCGGCGCAGGCTCTTCCCGAGACACGACGGCGTGTACCACCATGGCTGCGACGATCGCCGCCGGCACGGCGAGCAAAGTGGGCGCGCCCAATTTAGGAGTGGGCAGCGTCGCGCTCGCTGCCGGGGGCGTGCGGATGACTTGCGTTGTTGGCGTCAATTCTTCGCTAGACCACAGCAGGATTTTACGGTGCCCGCATCGTGAGTGGCTTCCGCTAGAAATTTCGCATCGAGTTGGATCGGCAATTGCCCGCCCGCGACCTTTTCGACTTGGAGCGACTTTATCCAATCATCGGAAACTCCGTCCAAATGGACGAAGGCGCGCCGCGTCAGATCGTCGATATCAGTTGAGGCGTTGAGCATTTTCACATTCTTCATTGCGGTCGCCGCCGATTTCACGGAGGCCTCGCCGCCGGCTACACTGGGTGCGTAGCGCAGGTGCGAAATAGCTAGCGCATTGATCTCTGGTTTCGAAGCAAGATACTTTTTTTCAACGGCGAGGATAGCGGCGGCTTTGGGATTCAGCTCGACCCACTTGGCGGCTTTCAAAATCGCGCGCGTCGCGGCCGCTGCGGCCTTCGGGTTATTGGCGACAAATTTCCCGTTCGCCACCACTCCGCAGCAATACTCGTTCGCGAAAGGTTCATCCGTCGCTTGATCGGCGACATTCCGGACTTTGCCGGTGGACGTGAGCAGAGTGCCGATCGGCTCGGCAGTCGCCACCGCATCCACCTGTCCCTTCTCTAACGCCAGCCCCAACTCGCCCGCCGGAAAAACCAACCAGCTCACGTCTTTAGCGGGGTCGAGCCCGTGAATAGCCAGAGCGCGATTGGCAAAAATAAAGGGAGGTGTGCCCATGCCCGGCACGCCGATGCGCTTGCCGCGCAAATCTTCCATGGTGTGAATATTACCCGAAGTGGACGTTTGCACTCGCAGGCATCCCTTGTGAACACCGGCGAGAATTTTCACATTCATCCCCTGTTCGATGGGTTTGAGAAACATCATGATCAGATGGTGAGTGATATCGATTCCACCGAGCGCGAGCGCGTCCTTGTAGGCGGACCAATCGCATTTCACCAACGAGACATCCAAGTTCTCCTCTTTGAAAAAACCTTTTTCAACCGCGACGAAAAGCGGGGCTTCGCACGTGATGCCGATATAGCCCACCTTGATCTTCATCGGTGCGGCATTCGAGGCAGCCTGATTATCTGCGCCCATCATGCTTCCCACCAGGAGCGTTAAAGAACACGCAACCGCTGCCAGCATTCTCAATTTAAACATAGGATTCGAGGTAGAAAAATTTCCTTCTGACACCCACGTGTGGTGTGGAGTTATTTAGTTTTGGGAGAGCGAAGCATCACCCAGACAACCGGAGGTAAGTCGCACAAATAGTCTGGGGTAAACCGCGCCAAATCTGGGGCGAACCGCGGTTGCGGGTGGATCGTGGTTTGCTCGGTTGAAGGAGATTTGGGATGTCCGCATCACCGCCGTTGCCAAGCCGATCGCCACGACCTGATTCGATATCCTTTCACCGAAGCCGTAGCCATCCGATGGGCGCCTCCTGTCCGCCCGCGGTAATCCGCGCGAAGCGCGCACTCGGCCGCCGTTTAGTTGAAAATATTCCAGAAAATCTGGCTTTTCCTGTCGACATCCCACAGGAAAGGGTTTTCCTGTGGCTTATCCACATGAGCGATTCAAATAAAGACAAACTCGAGCTGCTTCAGGGGACGCTTGATCTGCTGGTGTTGCAGACTCTGGCCACGATGGGGGCGATGCATGGGTATGGGATCGCTCGCCGCATCGAGCAGGTGGCGGACAATGAATTGCTGCTCAATCAAGGCACGATCTACGCCGCGCTGGTTCGATTGCAGCAGGGGAAATGGATCGAGGCGGAGTGGGGCGCGTCCGACAATAATCGCAAAGCGAAATATTATCAGATCACGACGCGCGGTCGCCGCCAGTTGGAAAAAGAAACCGAGAACTGGGTGCGCGTCTCGCACGTGGTCCAACGTATTCTCAGCGCGAGCAAAAATTCCGCGCCATGAAACTCTCGCTTCATCGGATTCCGGCGCGCATCAAAGCCGTCCTTAAACCGTCCGGCCTCGATTCCGATCTCGATGAAGAACTCGCTCATCATCTCGACGAGTTAACCAATGAATTTATCGCGCGGGGTCTGACGCCCGACGAGGCGCGGCGTGAGGCGCGGATTAAACTCGGCGGACTGACCCAGTTGCATGAACTGCACCGAGAAACGCGCGGGATTCCTTGGCTCGAAAATTTCTCCAGAGATTTTTGCTATGCGTGTCGCGGATTCATGAAGGAACGCGGATTCACGATCATCGCGCTGCTGATCATCGCGATTGGCATCGGGCTCAACACGACGGTCTTCAGTTTGGTTAACACAGTCCTGCTCCGACCGCCGCCTTTCGATCAACCCGATCGCTTGGTCGTGATCTCAAACGACTCACGGGGACGGACGACCGGCGATCGATCTAGCCTCACTCACCAAATCGATACCTGGGAAGGTCTGCAGCAAACGACGCAGAGTTTGGAAGAGATTGAAGCCTATAATCCTTTTTCCATTGGAGAAACCCACCGGTTCGAGAGCAACAGCGGTTCGGAAACCATCGTTTCACTCGAGGTCTCGCCCGGACTTTTCAGCATGCTCGGCGTGAAGCCGATTCTCGGGCGTAGCTTCTTGCCCAGCGACGCGGTTCGAAACGCGCCGAGCCGCGTGTTGATTTCGAATCAATTTTGGCGCCGCAGCCTCGCTTCCGATCC
>JAICWQ010000188.1 GCA_025934755.1 Chthoniobacterales bacterium
CCAGTTTGCGCAAATTCCTGTCGAGCAGCGAGATGGTATCGGGATGCTCCCAATATTCTTCAATCCGGGTTCGATCGCTCATTGGTTAGGGTCAGGCGGGAAGAACGTTCCAGAGATCGACGACTTCGGTTTTGGCCGGAATGCGCAATTGGCGGTAAGCGTTATGGGCTGCGCCGACGATCACAACCTCATTGGAGGCGACGAGGTCTTCCTTGGTGATAAACGTCGGGTCTTTCGCGTACTCGTCGGAATACGAAACGTTTGCGCCATGGAAACGAAGTAGTTTGCCCAGTTTGTAAGAAAGGGAGTCCCGAATGTCGTCGCTCTCAGCCTTGAACGTCATTCCGAGAATGCCGATGCGCTTTTTGCGCAGATCAAATCGGCGGGCCAACTGTTCGACGATAAAATTGGGAAGGCCTTCGTTGACCGTCGTCGCCATCTGGCCGAGGACGAAGTTGTGTTTTTGAAAAGCAAACAATTGCATCGTGTCTTTCATCAAACATGGGCCGGCCGCAAAACCCGGTCCGGGGATGCTGTCCATTCTTGGATAACCCCGCTTCATCTTTGATAAGAGCTCGGCGTAATCCAATCCGGCGCTTTCGACCACCATGTAAAGCTGGTTGGTCGCGGCAAATTGCATGTAACGGAAAGCGTTGCAGACGAGTTTGGCGAACTCCGCTTCGAGGGGAGTCATTTCCACAACTTCGGGCGCGATCTTGCAAAAGAGTTTTTTCGCGGCCGCTAATGCTTCCGGCGAAGTTCCGCTGATCAATTGCGGTAAAGTGCGAATTTCTTCGATGCCTCGCCCTTGAACGACGCGCTCCGGACAGAAGGCCAGGCCGGTCTTCTTTCCGCGGCTGCGAAGGTAACCCTCGATGTAATTGGTCGTGCCCGGCGCGACGGTGGAGCGAAGAATAATCGTCTGATCGTCGCGAAGATGCGGGAGCAATTCATCGAGACAACGGGTCAGGACGGAGAAATTCGGATTGTGAAATTCATCCACCGGTGTGCCGATGGTTAAAACAATAAGCGCAGCTCCAGCGGCGCTTCTCGCTTCGGTTGAAAGTTTCAGTCGATCGCTGGCGTGCACTTTTTTCAAAAGGGCGTCGCCGCCTTCTTCGCGAAACGGCATCGTGCCCGCGGCGATTTTTTCCAACGAACTCTTGTTAATATCGAGAATCAGCGTCTTGAACCCGCTGTCCGCCAGGACCAGGGCCAGCGGCAATCCGACGCGCCCGGCGCCGCCGACGACACAAACATCGTAATTGTCGCTCGGATCCTCTTTCATGCTCACATTTCAATATGACCCTGGGCGATCGCCATCAGGACGGTTGCCCGGTTCAATGCGCTGGAAAAAGCGGGCTCGTTGGAAATCAGATTGCGCAGAGACTTATCGTAAATCATCGGTTCGACGCCAGGATGCGGGGTGAAGTCGCTTTTGTCTCGGGTAACTCCGGGCGCGAAGAAACACCAAAGTCTGTTGCTCAGCCGGCCGGTGTCGGGGGACAGATTGCCAATGAGAATCAGCTCGCTGGCAACAAAACCAGTTTCCTCTCGCAACTCTCGTCCCGCCGCTTGCTCCGGCGTTTCGCCTTCATCGACATGACCGCAGGGCAATTCGAGCGTGACCTCTTCAACCGCCGGACGGAATTGGCGGACTAATGGGAACGTTCCGTCTTTCGTTACGGCAAAGACCGAAACGTAATCCAGGGTGCTGATGGAATAATGAGGGGCAGGATCGTTTTCAATCTTCTTTCCGATCAATTCAAACCACGGCGTGGTGAAGACCGGTTTTCGGTCCGAAATGGATACTTTGGTCACGCTCATCTTCGATTGGTAAATCTGGCCGCAAAACTATCGCCTCGCGAACACCGAGACGCGGGAAGGCGGTATTTCTAGCGAATGCTGCGGCGATTCACAAAGTTTTGCGAAACCATTTTGTCTTTGGGCGAATGACCCCAACGCGAGGCAAGTTCATCGCTGCTCCCGGCAAAGACGGGTCATCGACCGAAAATTGCAGGACTCCATCCAACCGGGCGAGATTTTTGATCCCCGGGATTCCTGCGTTCAAGGAAAGACCATAGCGCCCCGGTTTTAATAATTCGGCTGGGACTTCGCACCGGATTATATAAGAGCCAGGCTCGCGGCGGCCGTCTTTCACGTCTTCATCCACGTCGTAAACCTCAAAAACCGCAGTCCCATCCAATGCGTGAACGAGGAAACCGATTCGGCAAAAAGACAACGACTGGTGAATCGTGTAGCCAAGCTCGAAATTTAATGGCTCGGAATAATCAAAGTGGGTGGTCGCCCGCCCGTTTTTGTCCACCAATCCAACCGAAGTGAATTTGAGTTCGTGAACGCCGGCATTGGAAAATCCCTCCGGCCAATTGATCCGGTCCTGATCGACCGAAACAACATTGGAATATTTTTGGATGACTTCCTCCGACCGTCCATCGGCGGCGACTTCTCCGCCCCGCAGCCAGATGGTTCTAGGACACAGCCGTGCCACCGTCGGCATTGAATGACTGACGAAGATGACAGTGCGTCCGTCGTTCGCGGCGACCTCTTCCATTTTCTGAAGGGATTTCTTTTGAAATTGTATGTCGCCCACCGCAAGCACTTCATCAATCAAGAGAATCTCCGGCTCGAGATGGGCCGCGACCGCAAAAGCAAGCCGGACATACATTCCACTGGAATAACGTTTCACCGGCGTATCCAGAAATTTCTCGATCTCAGCGAAGGCGACAATCTCGTCGAACTTTTTCTTAATTTCCGATCGGGTCATTCCGAGGATGGCGCCGTTGAGAAAAACATTTTCCCGGCCGGTGAGTTCCGGATGAAAACCGGTTCCCACTTCGAGGAGCGCGCCGACCCGGCCGTAAATGTCCGCTCCGCCGCTGGTCGGCTCGGTGATGCGATTCAAAATCTTCAGCAATGTGCTTTTGCCCGCCCCATTGGCGCCGATGATCCCGACCACTTCACCTTTTCCCACATCAAAGGAGACATTTTTCAAAGCCCAGAACGTCTCTGAAGTTGGCCGATGACTTCGGTTTAGGCGCGCGACCAATCGGCGCGGCCAATTCATCAAAGCGTCATGTAACGTTTGATAGGTGCCGGCGCCGTTGCGCTGGTGGTCGATATTGAACGACTTGCTCAGGTTCGCGATCGAAAGGGCCAGGTTCGACATTTTGGTGAACGCGAAATCTAGATGATATCGGCGAACTTGCGTTCGGTCCGTCGAAAGAAAAACGCGCCGCTGAGCAGGACCAGAACCGACATCGCAACCGTAATCCAAAAAATAGTGGGGTTGAGCGCGCTCTTCCCGAGGACGCACCAGCGAAATCCTTCGACGAAGCCGACCACTGGATTGACCGCGAAGAATGCCTGCCATCGCGGCGAGTGGATGCTGCTCGTTGGATAAATGATGGGACTCGCCCACATCCAGATTTGGAGAAACAACGGCAACGCGTAGTTACAATCGCGATACTTCACGCTCAATGCCGAAAACCAAAAAGCGACGCCGGTCGCAGTCATGGCGGTGAGAAACAGGAAACCTGGGATGGCCAGTAATCGAAACGTCGGCGCCACCCGATACACCGCCATGAAAATGAAAACCATGATCAGCATCACGACAAAATCGACCAGGGTGGAAAAGGTGTGCGAAAGCGGAATCAACATTCGCGGAAAATAAACTTTTGAGACCAGCTGAGCGTTGTTCACCAAACTGCTGCTGCTCCGTTGGGCGGTCTGGGAGAAATAATGCCAGAAGACCAGTCCACAAAAGACAAACAGGAAGTAAGGGACACCGTCGCTCGGAAGTTTGGCCAATTTTCCAAAAACAAGGGCAAGGGTAATCGCGGCGATCAATGGCTGAAGCGCGACCCAGCTCATGCCGAGCGCGGTCTGTTTATAGATGACCTTGATATTTCGTTCGACCAGGATCCAGAGCAGATCGCGATAACTCCAAAGTTCGCCGAGATTCAGGGCGGCCCATCCGGTGGTCGGGCGGATTCGCAGAGTGGGGGCGCGATTCGAAATCGGGATGGCAGACGCGTGGGCAGGCGATTCCGACAAGGCGACGCTGGTAGTTTGCAAACTCACGGGGGCCAATCTCGATTGTAGACGCGCTTGTGCCAAGCGCCTGTTTATCCAGATCGGTGCCGGGGGAGGGGCGATTGGCCTCAATCGCCCGGATGGCGGTTCGGTGAACCGCCGCTACCTACACAATCGCGGGTCACGCCGC
Organism: Chthoniobacterales bacterium; assembly: GCA_025934755.1. Classification (GTDB taxonomy): domain Bacteria; phylum Verrucomicrobiota; class Verrucomicrobiia; order Chthoniobacterales; family UBA10450; genus AV40. Next base: position 4,244 of record JAICWQ010000188.1, read on the forward strand.
ATTCGCGAGTCCGGCCCATTTGCTTGCGCTTTGCGCGACGCGGGTTCTAATGTGGCCCGGTGAAAAAAATCGAGGCGATCATCAAGCCGTTCAAGACCGAAGCGGTCAAAGACGCGCTCGCTGCCGTGGGGATTGAAGGAATGACCTTGAGCGAAGTGCGCGGGTTCGGCCGGCAAAAAGGGCACAGCGAAATTTACCGGGGAAGCGAATACACCGTTGATTTTTTGCCGAAAGTGAAATTTGAAATCGTCGTCCAGGACGACGTCGCCCAACGAGTGGTCGAGGCGATCATGCAATCGGCCAGGACCGGAAAGATCGGCGACGGCAAAGTTTTTGTCACGGAAGTGCAGGAAGCGATTCGAATTCGGACGGACGAGCACGGCGCCGAAGCAGTATCGTGAAGAAGTTGAGATGTTGAGCAGTTGAGGCGTTGAGCGGAACGGAAAACTGAAACGCGGAGAAGGCCAAGAAGTTGAGTTGTTGAGCAGTTGAGGGTTGAGCGGAGAACGAAAACTGAAACGCGGAGAAGGCCAAGAAGTTGAGATGTTGAGCAGTTGAGGCGTTGAGCGGAGAACGGAAACTGAAACGCGG
>JAICWQ010000036.1 GCA_025934755.1 Chthoniobacterales bacterium
ATAAGAATTCGATCCCATGGGAGGCCGGCACCCATTCGGGCAACTTCGGAATAAACCGGCCGCGGCGTATTTCCGCCCGAAAGCGCGATCCGAAACTCGTTTCGTTCAGCGAGCGCGGTGTGAGCAAGACCAACGATGAACCTGGCGGCGTCGCCGGCAAAATTCCTGGTCCTGATAGTCTGTGGAACAGTCTTCATGCCCTTTGGAGTGCGGTGTGTCCTCGCACCGATTTCGCCCTGGGCAAGGCCAACAAAAGCGGCGCGAGGACGCGCCTTACTCCAAAGTGATCACTGATCACGTTTTCAAATCGCGCAGTGAGATTGGCCGCGCTTTTCCAGGTATCGTTGATGATATTCTTCAGCCCGCCAGAATTTCGGGGCCGGCTCGATCTGCGTCACAATCGGCCGATTAAACTTCCCGCTGCCGGAAAGTTTTTGCTTTGAAGTTTCCGCCGCGGCCTTTTGCTCCGGCGAATGATAAAAAATCACGGACCGATATTGCGTTCCCACGTCCGGGCCCTGCCGGTTCATCGTTGTCGGGTTGTGGTTCGCCCAGAAGACATCGAGGAGCTGATCGTAGCTGATCTGAGAAGGATCAAATTCGAGCTCCACGACCTCGGCGTGGCCCGTTTCGTCGCTGCAAACATCTTCGTAACTGGGAGTGTCCTTGGTCCCTCCGGCATAACCGACCGCGGTCGAAGTCACACCTTTTAGCTGACGAAACGTCTCTTCCACGCCCCAAAAGCAGCCCGCGCCAAACATCGCTTTCTCGGTCTTCATACGGAAAGATCGAATGGCTGCGCACGAGGCGCAACCATACTTGCACTTGCCTTTGCCGCCGGGGCAAACAACATGTCCGGAGGATGGCTTCTCCGATGACCATTGATGAGACCAGCGCGCCGCTGGTGATCCGGCTATTGAACAGCTGCGGATCAGCAATCGAAAGGACAGGTCTCCGATCAAAACTTGTGACTGCAGCCAGACTGATTGAAAAAGCGAAGTGCCGCTCTCAATTAGAGGACTTTGGCGAACCGGATTTTTTTGAACCTCTCTCGCGGTTGTTGGAATCCTGCCACCGCGAAGCGCGGCTGAACGTAATCGGAAAACTCGCGCTCAAAAACGATGTTGTCCGAATTCTCTGCAATCGGCTTCTCCTCATGCGCGACCGGCAGCGTTATCCAGAGATCGCGAAACAAGAAATCCGGGAGCCGATTTTCATCGTCGGGCTTCCCCGCAGCGGCACGACGCTTCTCCACACCTTGCTGGCAGCGAATCCGGCCCATCGGGTTCCGCTGACCTGGGAGATCATGTCGCCCTCGCCGCCGGACCCATCAGATCGGGAAGCGCGTATTCGCAGCGCAAACCACGATCTGGCCATGTTGCGCTGGCTGGCGCCAACTTTCGAAAGTGTTCATGCGACCGGCGCCGAGCTGCCGCAGGAATGTGTTTCCCTGATCAGCCCGACGTTCATGAGCGATCAGTTCGATACGATGTACAACATTCCGTCGTATCGGGGTTGGTTTTTTCAACAGGACCTTCGGCCAGCCTACCAATTCCATCGCCGTTTCCTGCAACATCTCCAATTCCGTCGATCGGCCGAGCGCTGGATTTTAAAAGCCCCCGCCCACATGTTTTTCGCTCCGGCGCTGCTGTCGGTTTATCCCGACGCAAAATTCATACAATTGCACCGGGACCCAATCGACGCGGTGGCCTCAGTTTCAAGTTTGGTCACAATCCTGCGGCGCGTCTTCAGCGATTCGGTCGATCCGATCCAGGTTGGACAAGATGCGATGATTTACTGGTCGGACGCCTTGAAGATTTTCCTGCAAGTGCGCGATCAGTTACCGGCGGAGCGGGTATGCGATTTGTCCTACGACGAGGTTCGACGCGATCCGATTGCTGCCACCCAGCGTGTTTACGAACATTTCGGTTGGAAACTTCAACCTCAAGTCGAAAACGGAATGCGGGCGACTTTGACCGAACAAAATTCGCGGAGCAACGGGGTGCATCGTTACAACGCCGCCTATTTTCAATTGAAGGGCGCGAACGGCTTTGCGGATTACTGCCAGCGATTCGGTTTTGCGCCCTCTGGAATCAGCCGGCCGACGGAGCGCGCAGAAGCGGCAGCCTGACATTCGACCGTCGGTTTGCATACCGGACCAAAACCTCGATGGCCTTGGCTGCGCAATGAAGCTTGCGCCGGTTGAGAGTAGGAATTAAACGTCCGCTGAGACTTCCGGATGCAGCTTTCGCTCAAGGAATTCAAAGACCGGCGCATGTACCGAACTGCTGTCGGATACGGCGTTGCGGCCTGGCTCACCTTACAAGTGGCGTCGCTCGTTCTTTCCGCTTTGGACGCGCCCCGCTGGATAATGAAAGCGATCATCGCCGCGATATTTCTTGGTTTTGTGGTCGCGCTGCTTGTCGGATGGAAACAGGAACGCTCGCTGGTAGCCGGGGGCCCGGTCAGCGCATCCCAACGGCGACGGTTTGTTCTCGCCGCGATCGCTCTTCTTCCGGCGATCGCCGTCGCCCTGGGATTTCTTATTTTTTATCATCCCGCGGGGCGGGTCGTCCCTTCCGGTGAGAATGCAAAAGCGCCCGAAAAAAGTATCGCAGTGCTTCCATTCGCGAATTTAAGCAAGGAAGAGGAGAACGCGTTTTTCGCCGACGGAATGCAGGATGAAATTCTGACGGACCTGGCGAAGATCGCCGATCTCAAGGTGATCAGCCGGACCAGCGTGCAGCAATATCGCGCTGCCGCGAATCGAAACATTGGCGAGATTGCGAAAGCCCTGGGTGTCGCTCACATCCTCGAAGGCAGCGTGCAACGGGCCGGAAGCAAGGTTCGGGTTACTGCGCAGTTAATTGATGCTCGTCGTGACACTCATTTGTGGGCCGAGCATTTTGACGGTGAACTGAGCGATGTTTTTGGAATTCAAACTCAGATCGCCCAGGCCATCGCCGATCAACTCAGGGTTAGACTTTCCCCGGCCGAGAAAGCTGCTATCAGCCGCGCACCCACTCAGAATTTTGCGGCGCACGATCTTTACCTTCGCGGCAATAAACTCGTCGCCGAAGTCGTGGCCGACTACAGCCATGCGAAAGAAAAATTAACGGAAGCTTTAGAATTGCTCGAAAAAGCAACCGCCCTGGATCCGAATTTCGTTCTCGCCTACTGCCGGGCCAGCCAAGCCCACGTCGTCCTTTATTGGTTGGAGATCGATCACACCCCAGAGCGTCTGGCGCTGGCCGATGCTGCAATTCAAAAAGCTGAGCTGATTCAGCCGGATTCCGATGACGTCCATTTCGCGCGCGGCCTTTATTTATTCCAGGGACTTCGCGACTATGATCGTGCTCGCAGGGAGCTCCAACTCGCTCAGCGTAGTTTGCCCAACGACGCGAACATTTTCAGTCTTGCCGGATCGATCGACCGCCGCCAGGGCCGATGGCAACCATCAACCGTAGAACTTCAACGCGCAGTGGACCTCGACCCGAGCAATCTCTTTCATTTGCAACAGTTGGCGGCGAGCTACCACGTGTTGCGACGTTATTCGGAAGAACGAGCGCTCTATGATCGTGCCATGGTGGTCGCTCCGGAGGACAAAAGTGTTCCAGTATCGCGCGCCCGGATCGACCTCGATGAAACCGCCGATAGCCGGAGTCTGCGCGAAACGATTGCCCGACTGTTGAAGCAGGATGCCAAAGCAGCCGACGAATTCCCGGCAGGGCTTCTCGATCAGGCGCTATGCGACCGCGACCGCGGGGCCGCTGAACGGGCCATCATGGCAATCACACCTGACGAATTAATTTTTTTCTTCGCGACCCCGCCGGGATTTACCGAAGGCCTTGTTGCACGGTGTTTCGGAGACAAAGCGCGAGCAGAATCTGCCTTCAATCGGGCACGAATCGAACAGGAAAAAATCGTGGCCCAGCAGCCGGATTACGCGGGCAGTCTCAGCGTTCTCGGATTAATCGACGCGGCGCTTGGCCGGAAAGACGAGGCGATCGTCGAAGGTGAACGCGCCTGCCAGCTAAGGCCCTTGAAACAGGATGTGGTCGACGGCGCGGAATTGATGGTCAATCTCGCGCGGACCTACGCCTGGGCCGGAGAAAAGGATCGTGCAATCGAACAACTGGCCAAGATCGCCCGGATTCCAAGCAACCTGAGTTATGGCCTGCTGAAGCTGCATCCGGATTGGGACTCATTGCGCGGCGATCCGCGCTTTGATTCGCTGGTCGCACGGATGAAGACCGAACCCGAACTGTAGCGGCGCTCAACGAGCAATATTTGTAGGGCAATCGCTTCGCTTGCCTTTGGCAGGTGGCAGGCGACGCGCCTGCCCTACAACGTTACATGACCATTCCATCCATCGACCCAGCCGCCTTCGCTAAGGCTACCGCGTGCCAAGCATCACTTACATCACCATACCGCCATCCACGCACAGGACTTGACCCGTAATGTAGCCGGCTTCGGAGGAGGCAAGGAATGCGACCGCGCTTGCAATGTCTTCGGATGTTCCCGTTTTTCCGAGTGGAATCTGTGACTGAATTGTCTTTTTGATTTCGTCGGACAACCCGGCGGTCATATCGGTGGTGATAAATCCGGGGGCGACTGCGTTGACGGTAATACTGCGACTGGCCAGCTCGCGCGCCAGAGATTTTGTAAAGCCGATCAAACCGGCCTTGCTCGCGGCGTAATTCGTTTGTCCGGCGTTGCCGATCAAACCAATCACCGACGTGATGTTAATGATGCGTCCACTCCGTTGCTTGATCATCGCGCGAATAATCGATTGGGTGAAATTGAACGCGCCCCGCAGGTTCGTGTTGATGACAGTATCCCAATCTTCAACGGACATCCGCATGGCGAGGCCGTCGCGGGTAACGCCGGCGTTGTTCACCAAAATATCCAGCTTTGTGAAATCTTGAAGAATTTGAGCGCCGGTTGTTTGGACGGCAGTGTGATCAGCGACGTCGACCGCGTAATGTTTTGCCGAATCGGCCCGCAGAATGTTTATTTCGTCAGCAGTGCGTTTCGCATTCTCTTCACTCCGGCTGACGCAAGCGACCCGCGCGCCCTCGGTGGCCAGGCGCACCGCGATGGCATGTCCAATTCCGCGTCCTGCTCCGGTAACAACCGCGTTTTGGTTTTCAAATCGCATTGCGCACTATTGCACGCGATGAGCTGCGATTGTGCAAGTGGGAACCAACAACGCCGGTTTCCGTGGCAAGGCGTGATGTCAGAGGTCGAATGCGGCAGCCCGGTCATTCGGACTGCCGCAGAGAACCCAATCTAGGCAACGACAAATGGATTACCGGCCGTTGCCAGAATTTTCAGTCGTGTCTTTTTGAGCATCCAGCAGGCTGTCTCTTTTACCTAACGAACTCATTGACTTACGGTATCCTGGCTCCCGAGTCGTAGGAAAGCTGCCACCGGCTCCGGTTGCATTTTGCGTTGTGTCGGCCTGATTTGTCGCGTTAACGGGCTCGGTCCCGCTTTTTTGAGCGCGATTTTTGTGAGATTCGCGGACCGTCGCGGTTTTCTTTTTTGTTTTAGTCGATGTGCCGGTGTCAGCATCGGTAGCACTTGCCGCCCGAGTCGAGGTTTGGTTGTCATTCACACCGCCGCCGGTTCCGGTTTCAGTCCGGCTCTGCGCAAACCCGACCAATGGCACTGCCAGTCCAGCCGCTAATGTTAAAGCTAAAAGTGTTTTCCCTTTCATAGTAATGTCCCTTCCTGTTGTTTTTTCTTCTTTCTCAGCCGCGTTTTGCGGCACTCGTCGTTAATCGTTCGAGCTATAGTTCTGACTTGTCAGCGCAAAAGGTGTTCAAATTGGCACAGTCAGAAAAAACCTGATCCTCCCGCCGTTAAATCTTGGAGAGAGATCGAGCCTGAGGCAGCCATGGCAATGTGGCTCCCGGAACTACTGGAATGCTTGATCTTGCCTTCAGTGACCGAAAACTTCCAGAAACGCGACTTCGAAAGCGAGTGCTTCCTGAATGTTCCGGCCAAGATTGTCACGCAACTCCTCTAAACGTTGAATTCGCCGCAACACATCGGGCGCATTGAAACGTTCCGCCAACGCCGCCGTTTCTTTTTTCGCGACCGACAGATTACGCCGCTCCACATTCGTGCCGGCGCGAAGAACGTCCGACCAAAACTCTAGCAACACTTCGATCAACATCGCGCGACGCTGGATGTAGAGACTTTCGGTGAGTGCCTTGTAGTATTCCTCGCGGTCTTCCAACCAGGCGCCGTCGGTCGCGTTCCGATATCTCGCTTCCTCGCTTTCCCATGCTTCCTCGTTGTCGCTCTTGATCTGCTGCCGAATCTTACCGAGCAAGGCCTGCAACCCCTGTTGTAGCCGATAGGCTTGTTGAATTCCCCACGTCTTCTCGCGGGCGGCGCTGCGGAGCAAATCAACCAGCTCCCGTCGCTCCGGAATTTCCGTCTCCTGCCCATTCGACGCCAACGGTATGGAAATGCAACGGGACACGATCGTGTCCGGCAAAGCTTCCGGGAGCGCGCTCAACAAAAGAAGCAATGAATTACCAGGCGGCTCTTCCAGCGTTTTCAGAAAGGCGTTTGCGGCTTGCGGTTGCAACCGGTCGGCCTCGGCAATGATGGCGACTTTTCGGCGACCTTCGCCACTGCGCATCTGTAATCCGTGCTCCAACTCGCGGATCTGCTCGATCAAAATTCTCCGGGACTTCGATTCCGGCTCGGCCACGAAAATTTCGCGCGCTTTGGAGGAAAACACCGCCGCGGCATCGGTTCCGTTCACGACGCTGGCAAGATTCGCCGCAACTTCGCGTTTGCCGCTGCCCACCGGTCCGGAAATGAGATAGGCGTGCCCCAGTCGATTATTCTCGTGGGCGCGCCGCAAAAATCCGATCGCTGTCTTCTTCGAAAAGGCCATGCTTAGGATTGCCGATTGCCAATTGCCGATTGCCGATTGCCGGCAACGGCGGGAAAACGCGAGGCGAGCATTTTCCAAATCTCTCTCTCGATCTCGTCCGGAGATTGTGAGCCCTCGATTCGGACAAACCGCTTCGGTTCGTTTTTCGCAAGTTCGCGATAACCTTCGATCACCCGTTCGTAAAAATCGTCGGGTTGCATCTCCATCCGGTCCGGGCGGCGCGGACCTTTCATCCGGGCACGGGCGGTCTTTAAATCGATATCGAGAAAAAAAGTGATGTCTGGCATGCAATCACCGACGGCAAACGCGTTCAGGTCCCTGATCATTTTCACGTCAAGTTTGCGCGCGACTCCCTGATAGACGGTAGTCGAATCGAAGAACCGATCTGCTATAACGCAGTTCTCGTTTTCCAACGCCGGCCTGATTATTTCCCGGACCAGTTGAGCGCGGCTGGCCTCGAAAAGAAGCACCTCCGTCTCCGGGGTCATGCTCGCGCTTTGGGGCGCAAATTGTAAAAGTTCGCGGATCGATTCCCCGATCGCGGTGCCCCCGGGTTCGCGGGTAATGAGAAATCGCACGCCCGCTTTTTCAAGCCGGCCGGTGAGAAGTCGCACCTGGGTCGACTTCCCACAGCCTTCCGAGCCTTCGAACGTGATGAACGGCAAAAGCGACATGATCTCAGTTGGTCGCACACATCGAGTTTTTCAAGCGAGAAATCCTGAACCCGACATTGCGGGAAAACCCCAAACTCCAATTTCCAAATCCCAAGGAATATTCAAATCCCAAGCTTCAAAGGGGAACGTGCCGCCGACGGATTTTGAAGATTGGGGTTTGGAGATTGAAATCTCTTTGGGATTTGGGTTTTGGGATTTGATGTCTTACGCTTCGGCCCGTTTGGGTTTATGAAAGCGTACTGGCTCGTGAAACAGGAACCGTCCGATTACTCCTGGACGGACTTTGTAAAGGATGGAGCCGCCAAATGGACCGGAGTGCGTAGTTTTGCCGCGCGAAACAATCTTCGGCGCATGGCGAAAGGCGATCAGGTTCTTTTTTATCATAGCGGTCAGCCTTCGCGCGTGGCGATGGCCCAGCAAGCCACGAAAGCGGTGGTCGGCATCGCCAAAGTAACACGCACGGCCTACAAAGATCCGACCGGCAAAGATGAAGATTGGAGCGCGGTGGACCTGGCGCCGGTCAAAGAATTGCCGCGCCCGGTCACCCTGGCTGAGATCAAAGCGAAGCCGCAGCTCAAAAATATCGCGCTTGTTCGACAATCCCGCTTATCCGTAATGCCCCTGACCGCCAGGGACTTCGATTTGATCGTCAAAATGGCGAAATAATTTGGCCTTGTTCGGAGTGAGAACGCGGTCGAAAATTTACCGGGATGACCTCGGTTGCGGCTACGCAGTTTCTGCCCGTCGTCGCGACAGCCAGCGCGACCAAAGATTTCCTGGTTGTTTCAATTCATGACGTCGCCCCGGCGACGCAATTAATCGCCAGCAAAATCGTTTCGGAGCTTGCCCAGTCTGGCGTTCATCATTGCTCGCTTCTGGTAGTGCCCAATTATCATCATCGAGGCGCGTCGATGCAGGATCGCGATTTTGTTTCGTGGTTGCGTCAGTTAGAGACCGGTGGTCATGAAATCGTCATTCACGGATATTTTCATGAACGACCGAAAGCCGGCCGTGAAAGTGTTGCTGATAAGGTGGTCACCCAGTTTTACACTCAGGGTGAGGGCGAATTCTACGATCTCGGCTACGAGGAAGCATTTAGACGAATCATCGCCGCTCGCAATGAATTTTTCGCCGCTGGATTAAAGCCAAGCGGGTTTGTCGCCCCGGCCTGGTTGTTGAGCCATCATGGCCTGCGGGCAGCGCGCGATGCGGAAATGGAATACACCACTCATCTTCGCAATGTGATCGATTTGCGCTCCGACGAAACCTTCCCGGCGCGGTCCCTGGTTTACAGCGTTCGGAATGGATGGCGTCGAGCGACCAGCCTGGCTTGGAACGCGGCGCTGAGCCGGCTGTTGAGGGACAAACCGCTGATGCGTTTAAGCATTCATCCCCCGGATTACTCGCATCCGGCCATTTGGCATCAGATCGTCGATCTTGTTAATGGAATGGCGCCCGTTCGAACACCGACCACTTACCAGGATTGGGTGGCAGACCAGAGGATCAAGCGGGCGCTCTAAATATATATGAGCAAATGTGACCTTCACATTCACTCTCGGTGCAGCGCGCGCTCCGAGGAGTGGCTTTTCCGCCGTCTGGACTTTCCAGACAGCTGCTCCGATCCGCGGGAGCTCCATCGGCAACTGGTCGAGCGCGGAATGGATTTTGTCACCATTACCGATCACGACACGATCGAAGGGTGTCTGGAGATTAAGGATTTACCAAATACGTTTATCAGTGAGCAAGTTACAACGTATTTCCCGCAAGATCCGTGTAAAATTCATGTTTTGGTATGGGGAATCACGGAACAGCAGCATGCCGACATTGTCATTGTTCGCGACAATATCTTTTCTTTTCAGCGTTACCTGGCCGGAGCAAACATCGCGCACGCCGTCGCCCATCCCCTCTACAGCATCAACGGCAAGCTGGAAGCGACCCATCTCGAGCGGCTCATTTTGCTCTTCAAACATTTCGAAGGCATCAACGGACTGCGGGATGCCCTTCTGAGCGAGCTTGCCCAACAGCTTTTCGGTTCGCTGACTCCGCAGAAAATCGACGAGCTTGCCGAACGGCATAACCTGGCCGCGACGCATCCCGAACCGTGGCAAAAGGTTTTTGTCGCTGGATCGGACGATCACGGCGGTCGATTTATCGCGTCGGCCTACACCGAGACGCCGCGGGCAGATTCAGTCGAAGATTTCCTGGATCACATTCGGTCTGGCAATTGCAAGGTCCACGGCCATGGCGGAACTCCCCTCGCCCTCTCTCACGGGTTCTACAATACGCTCGGATGTTTTCTTCAGGACCGGTTCCACGAAAAACTTGGAGCGAGCGCGGCGCTGGTGGAGCAAATGTTTTCGCGGTTCATGGAAGGCCGCGACCCGACCGAATTGACCTTGAAAGACAAGGCAACCGTCTTCGCCCAAGGCGTGGTGTCCGGAAAAATTTTCGACCTGATGAAGCCCGCGAACATGTCGCTCTGGAAAGAATTATCGAGCCAGTTCCACGATGCGCAGACAAAAGCGAAGGACGCGGCCGAACTGGAAGGGGAGGTTGAACCGGAGCGCCGCACGTTCATGATGGCGAACACGGTCGCGGAGCAACTGGCATTTCGCTTCTTCCAAAAGTTCATCCAGCAATTGAGCGCTGGAAACATGCTGGAAAGCATGCAGGCATTGAGCGCGATCGCGCCGATCCTTGTCGTGCTTGCACCCTACATCTACGGATTTCACAGCCAGGCCCCGTCGCGAAAATGGTTGCGGGGCGTATTCCGGGAACTAACCGGCAAAATTCCTGAAGCGTTGCAAAACAACAAGCGCGCCTGGTTCACCGACACGCTCGAGGATGTCAACGGCGTCGCAACTACAATTCGTAAGATGACTGCGGCGGGAGCGGTCGCAGGCAAGCAATTAATCGTGGTCACATCACGAAACGAACTGACCGTCGACGATATTCCGATCAAGAATTTCAAACCGATTGGCGAGTTCGAATTGCCCGAGTACGAGCTGCAGAAGCTGAGTTTTCCTCCGATTTTGGAGATGCTCGATTACATTCAGCGCGAGCGATTCACCGAAGTCATCATCAGCACGCCCGGGCCCATCGGGCTAACCGCTCTCCTCGCGGCCAAGATGCTCAATCTTCAAACCAGTGGCATTTATCACACCGATTTTCCGCAATACGTCCGGATCCTGACCGAAGACAGTTTTCTGGAAAGCGTTACCTGGCGTTACATGCATTGGTTTTACGGCCAGCTCGACACTGTGTTCGTCAACTCGGAGGAATATCGCGATAGCTGGATCAAACGCGGGTTTGATCCCCAGAAATTGAAAATTCTTCCCCGCGGGCTCGACACCGAACTGTTTCATCCAGCTCGCCGCGATCCGGCGTTCTTCGAAAAGTTCGGCGCGACGAACGGGCAAGTGAGATTGCTCTACGTCGGGCGGGTGTCGCGAGAAAAAGATCTTGATTTGCTGGTCGAAGCCTACCGGCGTTTGCGCAAAGAGGGATTGTCGATCCAACTGTTCATCGTCGGGCATGGCCCGTACTCCGACACGATGCATGAATCTTTGCCCGATGCATTTTTTACCGGTTATCTCACCGGAAAGGAACTGGCAGCGGCTTATGCTTCCGCCGACATTTTCGTTTTCCCGAGCACCACCGACACCTTCGGAAATGTCATCATTGAAGCGCAGGCATCGGGCGTTCCGGTTGTCGTTTCGGATTCCGGCGGACCGAAAGAGCTGGTTGAGGAGAATCAAAACGGTTTGATCACAAAATCCCACGATCCCGACGATCTTACCCGCGCTATTCGCGAACTCGTCATGGATTCCGATCGACGGAAGCGGCTGGCCAGTCACGCCCGCGAAAGCGTGATCAACCGGACCTGGCCCAACGCCTTCCGAAAATTCTGGGCCTCAACCGAATTGTAACGGTTTAACTCGGAAGCGCCGGCGGGATCGGCGGAACGATCGGCGGCGACTCAACACTGCCGGCCCAAACATCGTAATCCGGTCCGAATTGCCGGATGAAACAAAGCCCGAACGAACGCAGGACCACAAAGATCGGCAGCAGGATCACTGTTCCGATGTAGGGAAGCAGAGCGATGCAACAAGTGAACACGATCACCAAACACGAGGCCATCCCCACTCCAATGGTCAGTGCGATCCAAAACAAACAGTAAAGCGTAATTTCGCCCGGATAATTGCTAATCAGTGACAGGGCGCCCCGAAAGCCTTCACCGGCCAGACAGCGGCGACGATACATGATCGGAATCATGAAGTGGGAAATTAAGGACCATGCTACAACCAACAACGCCAACCCTGCCGCCCATAGCGCGATCGAGCAGATCAGATAGATGTCGTGCAGATGAGGCCGGACCCCGCCCCGGCGAATAATGGGCAGTAGGAACGGCAGGGCCGTGGCGACGAGAACGATTGTCATGATCACCCCGACCAGGAGTGAGAACAAAAAGTAGCTGTTACCTTCCCGACGAAATTCGCGCCACGGTTGCGCGATTGCGCCGCGATTTTTCACAATGCAATCGACAAACATAAACCGGCCACGCCCTCGCAGCCAGGCAAACAAAAGAATCAGAACGAGAACCAACGCGATAAACACCACGATCCCGGACACCAACAGCGAATGCGGAATTTGGTGGACCGTCTCCCGCATGTCTCGAACGCCAGGAAAGTCTTTCCAATTATTTCCCCGGGGGTTGAAATTGTAATTGCTGCCGCTACCCAGATTTGCAAGCCACGCGGCAAATCCGATCACAAACCACTTTTTCGCGTCGAACGGCTGGAAGAGGATCTTCTTCATCATCTCGAACCCTTCCTCAAACGGTTTGATGATTTGGATTCTTGGCCCGTCACCATTCATGTTTCGATTTGAATCGGTCGGCTTTGCACAATCAAGCGTTCTCTTCTGCCCGAGGTTCCGTCCGGATGCTTGTTGATTTAAACCGCGCTCGCGTGTTGCGTTAAACTTGGGAGTTTGGGCAATGCAAAGGGAAACGAACCATCGGGAGGCCGAAACGCGAAATACCAAAGTGAAGGTGCAACGTCGTTATCCGATTGGCGCGGAATTGCTCGGCGCCAATGAAACCCATTTCCGGCTGTGGGCGCCGAAGGCTAACGCAGTCGATATCGTCCTCGAAGAAAGCGCCAAACAAAACGCCAAGCGGTCTTTTCAGCCGCTCGCGCCCGAGGAGGACGGCTATTTCTCGGGAAGCGCGAATGTCGGAGCGGGTGCGCTTTATCGTTTCCGGGTAGACGGGGCGGAACATTTTCATCCCGACCCTGCCTCGCGCTTCCAACCATACGGACCGCATGGATCATCCTGTGTCGTCGATCCAACCCAATTCAAATGGACGGATTCAGGCTGGCGTGGAGTGAAGATGGAAGGCCAGATCATTTACGAAATGCATGTCGGGACGTTTACCAAGGAAGGAACATGGCCGGCGGCGACCGAACAATTGGCCGAGCTGGCGCGCATCGGGATCACAGTTGTCGAGATGATGCCGATTGCGGATTTCCCGGGAAATTTCGGATGGGGCTACGATGGGGTCGATCTTTTTGCGCCGTCCCATTTGTATGGAACCCCGGATGATTTGCGGCAGTTTATCAATCAAGCGCATTCGTTAGGGCTGGGAGTGATTCTGGACGTCGTTTACAACCACTTCGGCCCGGACGGGAATTATCTTGCCACTTACTCGGGCGATTACCTGATTCGCGAAAATGAGACCGACTGGGGCGATTCAATTAACTTCGATGGGCCTAACTCGGCCCCGGTCCGGGAGTTTTTCATCACCAACGGCCGCTACTGGATCGACGAATTTCATTTCGATGGCTTCCGTTTCGACGCCACCGACGCGATTCATGATGAATCGGACGAATACATCATCGGCGCAGTTGGCCGCGCCGCGCGCAAAGCCGCCGCCCGGCGCTCGATTGTTTTGATTGCCGAAAACGAGCGGCAGGTTACCAAACTCGTCCGGCCGCGCAGCGAAGGTGGCGACGATCTCGATGCGGTTTGGAACGACGACTTTCATCATAGCGCCATTGTCGCCCTGACCGGGAGACGGGAAGCCTACTACACCGATTATCTTGGCACTCCGCAGGAGTTTATTTCCGCGGCCAAGTACGGCTATTTGTTTCAAGGACAACCTTATTTTTGGCAGGTGGCCCCGCGCGGCACACCAACTTTCGGTTCCCCGCCGCACGCATTTGTCGCCTTCATTGAGAATCATGATCAGGTTTCAAATACTGCAACCGGCGAACGGCTCCGGTTTCAAACCTCACCGGGCCGCTACCGCGCAATGACCGCGCTGCTCTTGCTCGGCCCGTGGACTCCGTTGCTTTTCCAAGGCGAGGAATTCGGCGCATCCACGCCGTTCGTGTTCTTCACTGATGTCGGGGACGGCCCGATGCGTGAAGCAATTCGCAAGGGCCGCTTCGCTTTTCTGTCGCAATTTCCCTCCCTGGCCACCAAAGAAGTGCAGGAACGCCTGCCGGTACCTTCCGACCCAACCTCATTCGTCAGTTGCAAACTCGATTTTTCCGAGCGTCAAAAAAATAAGGAACTCTACGAGCTGCACATCGATCTTGTGCGATTGCGCCGTGAAGATTCGCGTTTTCGCGAACAAATACCTAATGGCATCGACGGCGCTGTTCTTGGGCCGGCCAGTTTTGTCCTTCGTTATTTCAGTGATGACAACAAAGATGATCGCCTTCTGGTGGTTAACTTTGGCGAACGCCGTGAACTGAATCCAATTCCCGAGCCGCTGCTCGCACCGCCTCTTGGTTTGGAATGGGAGATTCTGTGGTCGAGCGAATCAGCCCACTACGGCGGATCCGGCACCGCTGCCGTGGCGACGCAAGATAATTGGACCTTGCCAGCCGAAGCCAGTGTAGCATTGCGATTGATTCCGGAGAAACAACCGCGGAAACAACCCAGGCGAAAGAAGTTCGGCTGATCATTTTCCCAAAGCGTGCAGCATCGATGAACAAACAATTTGAAACGCATCGGCCCATCGTCCGCAAGATGCCATGGGACGGAAGTCGAATGTCCCGCGACGTTTTGCTGACCCGTGAATGGCTGGTAACTAACGGCCTTGGCGGTTATGCTTCCGGCACGGTTTCCGGCGCAGTCACCCGCCGCTATCATGGATTGCTCATCGCCGCCTTGCCGGGACCGCTCGGACGCGTCGTAATGTGGAATCACGTATCCGAATTTCTCCGCTTCACTGACGATGACGTCATTTCGCTCGGCGCTGAAGAGCGCGCCGGCGGCCAGCTCGATTTGAAAAGCGCGGATTATTTGGCGGAGTTCCGGCTGGAGGATGGACTTCCGGTCTGGACATATCACGTTCGCGAAGTCGTGGTTGAGAAACGCGTGCTGCTGCCCCATTTGCAAAACACGGTCCATGTCAGTTACCAGGTGATCTCGAAAGGAAAGCCGCCGCGACTCGAGCTGCGGCCTGCCTTTCATTTTCGGCATCATGAAGCTCCGGTTAATTCGGACCTGGCTGCCCCTTACAAACTCACGGCCGTTGATGGCCGGTACGAAATCTCCGCCGCGCGGCGAAAGCTGCCGCCAATTCGGATGCAACTACACGGTCGGGAAGCTGCCTTCACCATTGCTGCCACCAAAATTCCTCAAGTCGTTTATCGAATTGAGCAGCAACGCGGTTATGCCTACGAGGGCGAACTTTGGAGCCCTGGTTACTTTCGGGTGGACTTGACCGAGCAAAGCACGGCGACGCTGGTCGGGTCGACCGAGTCATGGGAGATCATTGACGTATTGGGCCCGGAAGACGTTCTCAGCGCTGAGCGCGAGCGCCGCGCCCGCCTCCTTCACGAAGGGGGCCCAAAGGTTCGACAGGACTTCCCGGCAGAACTGGTCTTTGCAGCAGACCAATTTATAATTACTCCCGCGGGACGATTCGAAGAAGCGGCCCGGGCACATGCCGCTGGCGACGAAGTCCGTACCGTAATTGCCGGCTACCATTGGTTCACTGACTGGGGTCGCGACACGATGATTAGTCTCGAAGGTCTGACCTTGGTCACGGGACGTTTGCTCGAGGCCGGCTACATACTGCGCACCTTCGCGCGTTACGTTCGTGATGGACTGATTCCGAACATGTTCCCTGATGGCGCCAAAGAAGGCGTCTACCACACCGCCGATGCGACGCTCTGGTTTTTTCACGCGCTCGGGCGCTATCTCCAATACACAAGAGATCTCAATACCCTGAAACTGCTATTGCCGAAGCTCATAGACATCGCGGAACATCATTTGCGCGGAACCCGGTTTAACATTCGCGTCGATCCCAACGACGGCCTGCTCGCCCAAGGTGAGAAAGGTTATCAACTCACCTGGATGGACGCAAAGATGGGTGATTGGGTTGTCACTCCGCGCCGGGGAAAAGCCGTGGAAATCAACGCGCTTTGGTATAACGCGCTGCGGCTGCTGGCCAATTGGTTGCGCGAGAATGACGACGACGCATCGGCGAAAATCTACGACGCACATGCCGAGCGCGCGCGCATTTCGTTTAACAATCGATTCTGGTTTTCAAAGGGTGGCTATCTTTATGACGTTGTCGATTGCAACGGCCAACCTGACACGTTCGATGTATCCTGCCGGCCAAACCAACTGTTCGCCATCTCACTCGAGCATCCAGTCCTCGATGCGACACATTGGAAATCAGTGCTCCAAGTCGTGGAAAAAGAATTGCTGACGCCGGTCGGCTTGCGGACGCTTTCGCCTAACAGTCCCGACTACAAGCCCATCTATTCCGGCGACCTTCGATCCCGTGACGGAGCGTATCATCAAGGAACAGTTTGGGCGTGGTTGATTGGACCTTTTGTTGATGCCTGGCTCAAAGTGCACCCCCACGATCGCTCGGCCGCGCGCAAATTTCTTGAAACCTTCCCAGTCCATCTGAGTGACAATGGCGTCGGCACGATCAGCGAAGTCTTCGACGCTCGCGAACCACACCACGCTGGCGGTTGCATCGCACAGGCATGGAGTGTCGCCGAAGTTCTGCGGGCCTGGCTGGAAACGGCCTAACAACCGGTTAAGATCGACCCGCAAAGCGGTCTTGGGCTGCGATTTATAATTGATGCCGGAACCAGAAACAGCCGAGCAAATTTCCCAGAAGCCCGAGGTCCGCAAAGAACTCGAGCGAACGGCAGAGAAACCGCCGGCCAAAACAATCAAAGCGGCGACGACGGATAAGTTCTGGTTCGTTACCCACGCGCTCCTGCTGCTTGCCTGCGCCGTTCTTTATTACTTGATTGAATTAAAGCTGGTTCCGCTTTCACAAGCGCAAGTGGAATTAAGTCATCGGCTGCTTCGAGGCGTCGCCTTTATTGTCATCGTTTTCGCCATCGCTAAGTCAGTCAGGATTTACGCGATTGGTCGAATTGAAGACTCGGCGACCCGCTTCACCCTAAGACGCATTTTACTTCTGGTTGCCGGACTGTTGACCGCGGTCATCGTGATCTCGGTTGTCTTTGTCAATTGGTATCCGGCCGTTGCCGCCCTGGGCGTTGGTTCAATTATCCTCGGCCTTGCCGTTCAAACGCCGGTGAAAAGTTTTATCGCCTGGATTTATATTCTTGTCCGGCGGCCGTTTCGCGTTGGGGATCGAATCCAAATCGGAGACGCTACCGGCGATGTCATCGACGTGGGCTATCTCGACACGACCTTGTGGGAATTTGGCGGCAAGTACATTTCCGGCGATCATCCGAGTGGCCGCGTAATTCGCTTTCCGAACGAAAAAGTTCTCGACGAAATCGTCTGGAACTATTCCTGGCCGCTCTTCCCTTACATCTGGAACGAAATAAAATTCCAGATTGCCTACCAAAGCGATTTGAAATTCGTCGCGGACACAATGCAACGAATCGTGACCGAGGAAATCGGCCAGGAAATGATCAAGCGCATTGGTGTGTACCGGGATTTGCTGGCCCGAACACCAGTCGACGAACTCGAGGTGCGCCAGCATCCGCGGGTCATCTTTCGCGTCGATGAAGTGACCTGGGTCGATGCAATTGTCCGCTACCTGGTTTCTCCGCGCGAAGCGGGCTCAATTAAGAGCCGATTGATTCCGAAACTTCTCGCGGCGCTCAATGCCGCACCGGAGAAAGTCATGTTCCCCAAGGGCGACGCTCGTTGACGGCGACCGTAGAGGGATAGCCCAGCATTGAAACGCTGGGCCATTTTCGAACCATCGCCTACGGCTATAATTTCGTTCGCCCTGACAATGCTTGCCG
This sequence comes from Chthoniobacterales bacterium, assembly GCA_025934755.1. Lineage (GTDB taxonomy): Bacteria > Verrucomicrobiota > Verrucomicrobiia > Chthoniobacterales > UBA10450 > AV40. The sequence continues at coordinate 17,865 of JAICWQ010000036.1, forward strand.
CAGTGTGAGTTCATCAGCTGACTCCAACGCCGAGCCCGCAGGGAGGCCCCGAGCAATCCGGGTCAGGGCGACGCCTTTGTCTTTCAAAAGGTCGACCAGATAATTTGTCGTCGCCTCGCCTTCGACGTCGGCCGCGAGAGCGAAAATAATTTCGCGAAAGTTTTCCTTCTCGATCCGGTCGAGCAATTCCTTGATTCGCAAATCTTCCGGTCCAATGTGATCCAACGGCGAAATCCGGCCGCCTAACGAATGGTATCGGCCCCGGAAAGCGCCGGTTTTTTCCAAGGGCAGGATGTCGGTCGGTTGCTCGACCACGCAAAGCAACTCGACCGCGCGCGACGAGTCCGAGCAGATATCGCAGAGCTCGTTAGTCGTGAAGTAGCCGCAAAGCTTGCAGGGATGAATCCCCTTACGCGTTTCGGAAATGGCCCGTGCAATTTGTTCCGGCTGATCGCCCCGCGCTTGCACCATCCAGAGGGCGATCCGCTCAGCCGAGCGCGGGCCAACCCCGGGCATTTGTCGAAGTTGGGCCACCAAATCCCGCAGGGCCGATGGATATTCCGTTTTCCTCATATCGCCAGTGTGGAATGCCCAGGCGGCTCGCACATCGAGCGCGGTCAGTTGCTACATTGGCCGCATCGGCACTTCAGAGAGATTCAGCGCGAGCGGTTCCAACCGGCGGAGATACAATTGCAACGGCGCATCTTCTTCCTCGTTAGGCCCGCGCGCCTTTTGAAATTCCGAGTAAGCCTCGGCCCAGCGTTTCTCTCGATAAAACACCACGCCGTTCCAGAAACAGTCGCGCCGGGCCAGTTGCTCCGGCTTTGCTTCGGCTGCCGGCCAAAGTGGTTCGTAAATCTCGTGTCGCTCGCGCGAATTCACCCCACTCAGAAAATCAATAGGACGAGCGACAATGTACCGGCTCGCAAGTTCGAATGTCCGCGGGCCAATCAGGACACGTGAACCATAAAACCGGTTCGCCACGCAAAAACGCCGGGAGAGTTCCACTGGTTCGCCGCTGGTGATTAATCCCGGCCGATCGCCGTTTTGAAGCGGCGCCACCACCATTGTCCCGGAGCTCACGCCAACATGCACATCACATTTAGCATTGCCATTCGACAGACGGGCCTGACGAAATTGATCGACCACGTCCAGCGCAACGCGCACCGCTTTGTCTCCGTGATGAGCATCGATTTCGGGAAAACCAAATAGCGCGACCACGCCTTCGGCATCGGCGGTCTGAATGTAAGCGCCGGCGTCGGTGAAAATATCGGTCGCGCGGCGGATAAAGTCTTCGGTGAGTTTTCCGAATTCCGGCGGCTCGCAGTCATCCGCCAGATCGTATTTGTTCGCGACGTCGCAAACCACCACCGTGGTTTCATAAGTCTTCGCTTCCGGATCGAACGGGATGTCGCCCGAAATGACCCTCTGAAGTTGGCCCTTCGATAGCCGATCAGTGAAAAACGCGCGCGCAGTCACAGAACGGCCACGTTGAGTAATTGCCGTGTAACGATCAGCTACGATGTAGGCGAGCGCCAGCGCGAACATCGATGGAAAGGGCTGGAAAAATACCCGGTAGAGTCCGCAAATCCACGTGACCGCCACCAGTTCAATCAAGAGTCCGATCACAAGCAATCCGATTCGGCCGCGGCGCAAGCTTGTCACCGTCAACGCTGCCATCCCGAAGGCCAGGACTGCCATAAAGACGTATTGCCACTGTTTCGGCACCACTCGATTCGCGGATCCGTACGATGAAATGCTATCCGCGGCCCGCGATTCGAACTGCGCCACCTGAGGAACCAGCTGCAAAGCGCTGACCGCCACCACTACAAAAATACCAATAATCAGAGTCGCTATCAGCGGGCGTTTCATGAAAGGGAAATCACGGTCTTACCATCGATGGCGAGCCGGGATAGTACGATTGCACAACCAATTCACTCAAGCATCTGTCCGGCGCGTCCACTGCCTCCGGCCCCAGAACGAATTTGGAGCGACCGGTGTTATTTTTCACCAGGTTCAAGCCAAACTGATAATCCTTAAATAGATGGGAGCAGAGATCGCTCATGGTCATTCGCTCGCTGTGGGCGCGTTCCACCAAACGCCGGACAGCGGAGTCGTCAAAAACAATTTCGATCCCATGTTCCCTGCCGAAAGCCGTGGCCCACTGCCGGACGGTGTCCTCCAGCATTCTCGCCTCATGCTTTTCGCCTTCGGCCATAAGTCGATCCAACACCCGCTTCGGTTCCCGCACCAGTTCGGCCGTCACCCGCAACTGACTCAAACCCGAACCCGCCAGATGGTATTTATAATCGCGGAAAAGTTTCTCGAAAACCGTGAGCAACCCGCGCGCCCCGGTCTTTTCCACCGCCGCCGCTTCGGCGATCAATCGCAGCGCTTCATCGTCGAAGCTGATGTCGATCCCGTAGGCCTTGAAGGCGCGCTCGTACTGGCGCAGTAAACTGCCCTCGGAAAATTTCATGATCTTGAACAAATCTTCCGCCGCGAGATCGAGACAGACCACGCGGACCGGCAAACGCCCAATGAACTCCGGCTCGAAACCGTACTCGACGAAATCGTTCGTTGTGACGTGCTGGAACAGCTCGTTGTCCATAACCTGCACCGGATCGGCCCGGAAACCGATCTGTCCCTGACGCACGCGCCGCGCCACTTGCTCCTTCAATTTTTCGAACGCGCCGCTAACGACGAAAAGAATGTGCCGGGTGTTGATCGTCTCGCGCTTCGCTTTGCCTTTACGCTGAAATTCGAACGCGGCCTGCAATTGCGCCTGAAGATCGTTCATGCTGCGGACCGGCACGTCGGTCTCTTCCATCAATTTGAGCAGAGTCGTTTGCACACCACGCCCGCTCACGTCGCGTCCAATCAAATTTCCGGCCGACGCAATTTTGTCGATCTCGTCGAT
>JAICWQ010000091.1 GCA_025934755.1 Chthoniobacterales bacterium
ACCACCAACGTTCCCTATGCCAACTGGTATGGTTTCCCCAAGGATTTCACGATCGGGCAAATGATCACCCAAGTCGTCGGGTTCGTCCTGATTGGTATCGTCGCCGCATTAATCTTGCCGAAACGCGATCCTCAGACGGCTCCCTGATCGCTGCGATTTCTTACACTCTCTTGCAGACCGGTTTCACGTCGATGATCGGGCGAAGGTGAAGTCGCACTTCTTCGGAGTGGACAATTTCATCCACTTTTTCGAACAACGCTCGCTCCTCTTTTGTTATCAAATTCCTAATTCTTAATTCAAACTTTACATTGGGAAATGAGCGACGCCTTTACCAAATTCGAGCACGCGGGCTGGGAGCGCGTTGCCGGCAAATACGATTCCACCTGGTCAACTTCGACACGCCAGTTTATCGAGCCGTTACTCGATTCGGCAAACGTTTCGGCAAAGATGTCTGTCCTCGATATGGGTTGCGGGCCCGGTTATGTTTCGGCCGCCGCTGCCGAACGCGGCGCAAACCCAATCGGCCTCGATTTTTCGCAAGAGATGATCGCGATCGCGAAGCGAACGTTTCCAAAAATCGAATTCCGCGAAGGCGACGCGCAGGATTTGCCATTTCCCGACCAAACGTTCGATCGCGCGGTGGCGAACTTCGCGTTGTTGCATCTTGCGAATCCCGAGCGGGCGATGGCTGAAGCGTGCCGCGTCCTCAAACCGGTCGGCCGGTTCGGTTTCACCACCTGGGCAAAGATGGAAGAGAATCCATTCATCAAACTCATGGATGACGCGATCCAGGCCCACGCGAATCTGAATGTCGATCTTCCGCCGGGGCCACCCTATTATTTGTTCGAAAACGAAGATGAATTTCGGAAAGCGCTCGAACGCGCGGGATTTGATGGCGCATCCATGACTTTCAAAGTCCGCACGATTCGGTGGAAGGTGCCGAGCGCGCAGTTCATTTTCGACGCCGAATCAAAAGCAGGCGTCCGGACCGCGGGATTGCTCGCGCTCCAAACTCCGGAGATACTCCGGAAAATTCAGATGGCGCTCGAGAAATCAGTGCGGCAATACGCGACAACGGACGGACTCGCGATTCCGAAAGCCGCCTACGTGGTTGCAATAAGCAAGAAGCCGACTGCAAGTTGATAGTTGAGAGTTGACTGTTGAGAGTTCAACGTGCGGTTCTTGTCACCCGTCAGTCGTTATCGGTCACTGCTTTGATTCACATTCTCGATACGCGCCACCTAGGTCACAGCGGCATCGTTGCCGCAACGGCCCTGGAAACGAAAGATGGTATCGCATTGTTCGATACCGGACCGGAATCGACGTTCGAGAACGTGATTGCCGATCTTCAAAAGGCCGGGTTCGACGCGAAAGATGTCCGCCATGTTTTCCTCAGCCACATTCACTTCGATCATGCAGGCGCAGCGTGGCGGTTTGCCGCTCCGGCCAGGAATGGCGGCATTGGCGCCAAAATTTACGTTCATCCCCGCGGCGCGGCCCATTTGATCGATCCGACGAAGCTGGTTGAGTCGGCGACCCGAATCTTCGGCGACGACATGGAACGTCTTTGGGGGACGATCGGACCGGTACCGAAAGAGCGCGTCAGAATTTTAGAGGACAACGAAACCGTTCGCGTCCCGCCGTTTGAAGTTCGCGCCGTCGCGACGCCCGGCCACGCCAGTCACCATCACGTTTACCATTGGGACGACAACGTCTTTGGCGGCGACGTTGCCGGGGTTCGAATCGGCAACGGTCCGCCGATTCCGCCATTCGTACCCCCTGAGTTACATGTGGAATCGTGGCTGGAATCGATTCACAAAATCCGCGCCTTAAACGCGGCCAGCCTTTACCTTCCCCATTTTGGAAAGATCACCGGTCCGGTTTCCGATCACCTCGACCGGCTGGAGGAACGAGTCGTGAAGTGGTCCGAATGGTTCCGCGATCGAATCCAAAGCGGAGCGAACGAAGAGCAACTGCGTTCCGACTTCGCGGCCCTCGAACATTCCGAGATCGATGCCGTCACCAGTCTTGTCACAGATCACGAATCACTGGTCACTCTCTATGAAGCAGCCGATCCAAGCTACATGGCGGCGGGCGCTTCGATTCGTTACTGGAAAAAATATCACCCGCAAGAGGTCAGCTAACCGCTTTTGTTTTTCTCCGCCTGGATTTCTGCGATGACTTCGTGCTGCATCCGTTGAATCTTCTGAATCATCGGCTGGACCATCTGTTGCATTTCGCCCATCGTGTCTTGCATTACTACCGGCATCTTATTGAGAAGCGCTTGTCCTCCCGGCGACTTGTAGATTGCGATGAGATTGTCGATCTCGGGCTGGGTGAATGATTTCTGTTAAACGCGAACGTCCATCGGCTCGAGTTTGTTCCAATCGAGAATCTCTTTGATGACCGGCATCATCTCGGCTTGCCGTCTATCAACATCTTTTTGGACTCGAGGGGTGAGCGGCTGACCGGCGGTTGCTTGTTGCATTGCTTGCCTCTCTGAATCAAAATTAAACCGAGAATGCGTTAATGATAGACGCAGGTTACGACCCGCAGTCTTCTGGAAAAGAACAAAATAATCACGGAACTGAAGCATTACTCACGCACGAAATAATTGCGTGAGATTCCTTCTCTGCATCGCCGCCTTGGGCTGGTCTGTCGCCGGGGCCGCCGAGCTCCAGGAAGTCGCGAGTTTTCCAAACCAACGTGTTACTGGGGTCGCGGTCTCGCAAAAAACCGGGCGGATTTTTGTGAACTTTCCGAACTGGTCGGACGATCACACGATTTCAGTGGCTGAAGTTGTCAATGGATCGCCAAAACCGTTTCCGAACGAAGAATGGAACAAGCCGGGCGATCCCGCGTCCCATTTCGTTTGTGTCCAAAGCGTGGTGGTCGATGACCAGGAAAATCTTTGGATTCTCGATCCAGCCGCGCCAAAGATGAAAGAGATTGTGAAAGGTGGCCCGAAGCTGGTGAAAGTCGAGCTTCGAACGAACGAGGTTGTCCAAGAAATTCCGTTCGGTGAAGACGTAGCGCCAAGAAAAAGCTACCTTAACGATGTCCGGATCGACACTCGCTCGAACAAAGCTTTCATCACCGATTCCGGTACCGGCGCGATCGTCGTGGTGGATCTCAAGACCGGCAAAGCGCGGCGCCTCCTTCACCAGCATTCGTCTACCCAGCCGGAGAAGGACGTGAGGCTGGCGGTCGATGGCAAAGAGTTGATCGATCAAGAAAAGAAAAGTCCGCCGCAGATTGCGTCGGATGGGATCGCGCTGCAGATGGGCGAAGGTTATCTTTACTACCACGCGCTTACCGGTCACACGCTTTACCGGGTTAAAACCCGCGACCTGGCGGACGAAACACTTTCCGAAAAAAACCTCGAATCGAAAGTTGAAAACGTCGGAGACACCCCGGCGGCCGATGGGATGCTCGAAGCGCCCGATGGAAGTATTTATCTTACCGATATCGAAGGCGGCGCGGTGGTGCACTGGGACCCGCTCACGAAAAACATTGAGCCGGTGATCGCAGACAAAGAACTGCTTTGGCCGGACACCTTGAGCTGGGGACCTCACCGCGACCTCTACGTAACGGCATCGCAGATCGAAAATATGCCGAGGTTCAATAACGGGGTTTCAAGGCGGACAGAAGCTTATAAGCTTTTTAAGATTACGGGCTTGTAATGCCAGGAGAAGGCCCGTTTTTCCGAATTAATATCAAGGGGTGCGCACGGCTTGTGCTTTTCTACCAAGTCCCGATGGCTGTTGATCCCAAAACATTCGAGAAACTCCTTCCGATTGCCGTTCAATGGGCAAAAAAACAGGAAGAATTCGTTCTCAAGCATGGTAATCCGCTAAGCGCCCGTCACCAGGCGGATGCGGTTCTGGCTGGCGTCAAAGAGCCCGGCCGGATTAGGGTGCTGGTGGTCGACCGGATTGCGCTGCCGGAGAATCCGCAACTCGCCGAAGCATCGAAGCTAATCGGTATCGTGACGGATGACACTCGCTGCATGGGTTTTGGTTACGCTTTGATTATTCGGGTGGATGCCTGGAATGATCGCGAAACGATTTTGCACAACTTTGTTCACATCGGGCAATGCGAACGCAGCGGCGGATTGGAACAATGGTGCCGCCAATACCTGGGCGACCGCACCAGTTGTCCCCAGTTCACCCTTGGATCGTTCGAAGACGAAGCGCGCCGATTCGCGCGTGACATCTGCGCGACCGGCGCCGCCGCGTAATCCGACGGCCAATTTCCGCGGTCCGTTTTGAATAACCTTGCAACCGCGACCGTCAATCCTTCAAGAAAGGGATTCAGGGAGTTATGCATTTATCTGAGAAAATAAAAAACGCCGGTGCGACAGGTTACATCTTGCTTTGGTTGCTCGGCATACCGTTGCCGATTTTGTTTCTGATTTTTCTGCTTCGCGGCTGCACTTGAGGGCAACTAAAAATTAAGAGGAAAGAATTAAGAAGAAAAAGGTTAAATAGCGCTCTGCGCTTTTCGGCTTCATAATTCGTAATTCTTACTTCTTAATCCGGTCGCAATGGCTTCCGCGACCGACATCACCGTTTGGGTGATTTCGGGCCTCTTCGCCCTCAGCATCGGGTGGAGTAAGTACTCCAAATATAAAGCGCGCGAGAAAATGGTGCGCGAGTTTTCCAGGATGGATCCGGAGCAACGGGAAAAACTGCTAAGCCGTTTGCAGCCCGAACTGCAAATAGAGATCCGTCAGGAATTGATGAAACGGTTTCGACTCAAAACCGACCTGTGACGTTGCGCAGATCGGTCCGCCGTTAGAGCTTAGGGCATGGACGGGCACGGTAAACCGATTCTTTCACGCCTTGGTCATTGGGCCGCGGAGTTGCTTCTGGTTTTTCTCGGCGCCTACGCCGCGTTTTGGCTGACAAACTACCAACAGCATCTCGCCGATGCTCGCCGGCACGATCAACTTTTGGCCACGCTCGAGCAGCGCATCAAAGAAGGTCTTGAGAGCACGAAAGAGGCGGCGATGGAACATGATCGGCAGGCCGCGGAGTTTCGCCGCGCCCTTGCCGCCGGCGAGATGCCTGCGGTGCGCCCGTTTTCTTTCACGACCGATTATAGCGCAACCGACATGAGCAGTTTACTGCAAGCCGGAGGCTACGAAGTCCTCGATATTAAAACGCTGACTGCACTCCACGATCTCGAACAAGTAATCCGGTCCGGTTTAGACCGCATGACTCACTATCAGAAACTCAGCGACGAATTAATTTGGCCGAACCTCGATCAGGATACCTCATTTTTTTACGACCCGTCGACGAAACAACTGAGAAAGAGATTTTCTCAGTATCCCGCGGTACTGGATGACACAGCGGGGTTTTTCCACGATTTGGAAAAAGCCAAAGGCCAATTGCTGAATGCGATTCAAGCCGAACGTCAGAAACGCTGATTCAATGCCGTGAAGACGCAGGTTTTTGAAATGACGCTGCCCGTTCAACCGGGGGACATCGACGGACAAAACCACGTTAACAACACTGTTTATCTCCGCTGGGTGCAGGAGGTCGCGACCGCGCACTGGGAATCGCTCGCCAGCGCCGAAGCACAGGCAGCGATCGGTTGGGTGGTCGTCCGACACGAGATCGATTACAGGGTGCCGGCGAATCTGGGTGACGAAATTGTGTTACGCACCTGGGTCGGCGAAGCGAGCCGTTTGAAATTCGAACGATTCACCGAGATCAGACGTAACGAAAATAACCAGCTCCTGGCCCAAGCGCGCACCCTTTGGGTGCCAATCGATTCGAAGACAGGAAAACCAATTCGCGTCTCGGCCGACCTGCGCGCCCGCTTCTCAGTCTGATCGCCGTCCTATGACTTCTGGCTTAGCAGCTTAAGCCGCCAAGCTTTTCCACTCTTCCGGCGTCAGCTTCAGTTTTGCCGCAGCGCAGTTGTCTTCGAGGTGCTGGAGATTTTGGGTCCCCGGAATTGGCAACATCACCGGCGAACGTTGTAAGAGCCACGCGAGGGCGACGCGGTAAACATCGGCGTTGTGTGCTTTGGCAATGGATTCTGCGGCGCTGCCGCTCAGTCCGCGATTTCCGCCCACTGGCGCCCACGGCAGAAACCCAAGACTTTCCCTCTGGCAATAATCGAGCGCGCTGTCCCATTTCCGGTCGTCGAAGTTGTAACGATTTTGAATGCTGACGATCGGAACAATTTTTCGTGCTTCCTCGATCTGCCGGGCAGAAACTTCCGACAACCCGATATGACGAATTTTGCCCGCCTGCTGCGCTTCTTTTAACGCGCCTAACGAATCTTCCGCCGGCACTTTGGGATCGATCCGATGTAGTTGATACAAATCGATGCGTTCGAGCTTCAACCGTTTCAAACTCTTGTCGACCGCCTCTTTGAGATGTTCCGGCCGCCCGTTTGGGACCCATTCGTCCGGACCTGGTCGGGTTAATCCGCCCTTGGTGGCGATGATGAGGCCTTTCGGATAAGGATGGAGCGCCTCGGCGATTAAAAGTTCGCTCGTTTCCGGACCATAAGCGTCGGCTGTATCGATCAGATTCACGCCGAGATCGACCGCGTGTTTCAAAACTTTCACCGCATTCGCCCGATCGGGGGGCCAGCCCCAAATTCCTTCCCCGGTGATCCGCATCGCCCCGAAGCCGAGTCGATTCACCTCGAGATCGCCACCGATCTTAAATGTTGGATTCGTTGCCATGCCGGGAGCCGTTGTCGAAGCGGCGAGAATCTTTCCACCGGCAAAAACTGTTGCTCCGGTCGCCATGCTCACTTCGAGAAATTTTCGTCGCGTAATCAGATTGTCCACTCTTTCCTCCTGATGTTTTTCGATGTCACGGTTTATCAATTTCCTCCTCTTGAGGTAACCGATGGATCGGCGGCCTGCAAAGCTTCACCGGAGGTTCGTTTACCCGTCCTCGCCAGGTCCTGGCTATCATAAGTTTTTGCCGCAGGGTTGGCGCTGGTGGAGGCGGCGCCTTGTTGATTATTCGCGCAGCCGATAAACGTCAGCGCTAAGAAACAAATGACGAGCCCACTGGAAAAACAGCGAGTTTTTCTCATAGCAATTCCTTTTCCTATAAACCTTCCGTCCGCATTTCAAATTCTGCAATTCACAAATTTCACGTCGGGCGGCGCTTGTCATTCATCACTTATCCTTTCTTTCGGTTGGCCCGAACACTGCTGACTTTGGACGAGAAAATATGGAACGAGTCTGCCGCATTCTCGCCGTGGACAACGAACCGTCGGTCACAACCGCGTTTCGTTTCGTTTTCGACGGGCCACAATATGACATCACCTGTGTCAGCAGCGGAACTGACGCGCTGGCCCACTTGGATTACTCGACGCCGTTCGACGTCATCATTGTCGATCAAAAAATGCCAAGACTGACCGGCGTCCAACTGGTGGAGGAAATTCGGAAACGCGGTATCAGCGGCAAAATCATCGTGGTTTCGGCGAACCTTTCGGCCGATGTTGTCGAGGCCTACCAGCGAATGGAAGTGAGCCTTATGCTTTCAAAGCCCTTCGACATTCGCCAACTGCGTTCCGCCATCGAGCAGCTCGCCGCTTGATGAAGAAGTGGCCAGCCTTCGCCAAGCATACCGGCTTGGCAGGCTGTGACGAGTGCCAAGACGGAGCACACGGTTCTCTGCTTTCCGTTTTCTGCTTTCTGCTTTCGGTTTGCGCGTTCTATCTCTTTCTCGTCTTTAATTCCGATTCGCTCGCGTAGTCGGCATGTAATAAGTGCTCGGGATTAACACCAGGCGGTCCGAGCTCCAACTTGCGGTGAAGATATAAACTTTCCCTGCTTTGGCGATCAGCGGTATCGAGGTTGGCGGGCGCGCTTCCGTATTCGGCAAGGCCAATGCCGACACGATGTGACGTCCCGCCGAAACGAATCCGCCGTAATGCTGACTGCGCGGGATGTTCCCCACTCGTTTTCCGTCAATCGACAACCGAATGAAACGATCGCTCCCGAAATTCGGCGCGCGTTGCACGATCAATCGCGCCGTCTTCCCGTTCGGAGTCGGCGCGGGGGTGGGACGCGGCCGCGCTTTGGCACAAGGCGCCGGCAACAGAGCACTTACGATCGCGATCAAGACCCAATGTCCGGCAAAACCGTTTCTCACGAAGTAAGTGTATCAGCCGACCTTGGAACTTCGCAATCACCCTAGCTCGAGTCTGAACTTCTTTATCGACATCGGTCAGCAGGTTGATTTTTATCGAGACGCGGTTGCACACCTTTTTAGCCTAACCAAACCCACATGAACAAATACCTCGTTGAATTCATCGGCACGTTCTTCCTCGTTCTCACGATCGGTTGCACCGTGATTCCCGCGGCTGCCGGCGTAATCGCGCCGCTCGCAATCGGCGGCGCGTTGATGGTGATGGTCTTCGCCGGCGGACATATTTCCGGCGCCCATTATAATCCAGCGGTCACGCTGGCAGTCTTTCTGCGCGGCAAATGCCCGACTCGCGACGTCATCCCCTACTGGATTGCCCAGATTGTGGCCGGTGTAATCGCGGCATTCGTCGCAATTTATCTCACCGGTATGAGTGGCACGCCGATGGAAATCAAAAACATTCCGGTGGCGTTCGTTGCGGAGTTCCTCTTCACTTTTGCCCTGGCCTACGTCGTCTTAAACGTGGCCACTGCCAAGAACACGGCTAACAATTCTTTTTACGGGCTAGCCATCGGCTTGACCGTCATGACCGGTGCATTCGCCGTCGGAGCCATTTCCGGTGCCGCGTTCAACCCGGCAGTCGCAATCGGCCTCGCGGTGATGAAGCTGATCGCTTTCTCCCAAATCTGGATCCTCATCGTGGCCAACCTGGCCGGCGCCGCCGTGGCCGCGTTTACTTTTAAAGTCGTTTGCCCCGGCGCGGACTAACGAGTCCTCCACTGTAGGGCTCTGACTTCTGACTGGTCACTGGACACGTCTGCATCACCACGTCACGTTCGTGTAGCCGTCGCCATCCACGAAGGTGTGGGTGCCTATCACTCTCACGAAAACGTAGTTGATCCCGAAATCGTAGAGAACCTGGCCAAAGATCTTCAGATCAGCGGTCTGACGATGATCGGTGGTGAAACCTTCAAACCCTTTCAGGTCGGTGCTAGCGATCATTACCGGCACACTCGCGAACCCGCGTCGCTCTTCCGGCGCAGCCTGCCAAATCGACGCTTGATACCAGTTCGGCTTGATATGTCGCAGTTCTTTGGATCGAAACTGAAAGTGCAGCTCCACCAACTGGCCCACATGCGACTCGAGTGCGCGGTCCTGACTCAACGTCTTGACGTCGACCTTCTGTAACTTCGCCCAAGCCTTGGGATCAAATCGCGCGCCGGCGAAAATCCGTACCTGTCCACCGAAAACGCTGCTCGCGACGCTGAGGACGAGTGTTAGAAGGAGGACTCTCGCCATCCGGGGTTTGTAAGCTTTGCCGCATCATTCTGCAGTCCTAAATTTTGCCCTGAGGGCCTTCGGCTTCCGCCAGTCATCTCTTAGCCCGGCGGCTCGCGCCTTGCTGCAAAATCGGACATGCGCGTCCTGATCGCTGACGACCAACGTAGCGTCGGCACCTCCCTGGCCGACCTCGTCCGTTGCTGCAACCACGAGATCGCCGGCGTTGTCGGTTCCGGAGTGGAAGCGATCCAGGCTTACACCAACCTCCACCCTGACGTCGTCCTGATGGATTATTGGATGCCGAAACTCAACGGAGCCACAGCCTGTCGCAATATTGTGGCCAAAGATCCGACCGCGCGCGTGATTCTCGTGTCCGGATGGTCGCCGTCGAACGGTATCGTCGGCGATTCCGGTGCGCTCACCCTCCTGGCCAAACCAGTCGATCTCAACCAGCTGTCTGCCGCACTCGACGACGCCGCGCAAGACCTGCCGCGACCCACCTCAGCCTGATCTCTGACTTCAGACGTGCTGACTTCTGCTCGTCACTGGTCACTTCTCAGTAATCAGCCTAGTTGGAGCGCGTCAAGCGTCGGCTCGTCGATCGCTTCGGTTACCGAGAGGCCATGGTCGGCCTGGTAATCTCTCAGCGCCTGCCGGGTCATTGGTCCGAGCAATCCGTCCACTTCGCCCTGGTAATAACCCATGTCATGCAGTTCGGATTGCACGTCGGCGATGACTCGGTCTGGTGGCGCGGAGCTGTGACCAACGTAGATCGGGCCATCGTACGGATAATACGCGGCGCTCTGATCGTAACCCCATGCCGGATACCAATAGCCGTTGTTTAAATAATAATAACCGCCGCCGATCAATTCGACTCGGCCATAGCGTTGATGATACCACCCTCGATCGTGCCATTCCGGATGATAAGAACGAAACGCTTCGTATTGCGGCCCCTGCCAGCGATCGCTGCCGGCGATTCGAAAGTTCGCGTTGAACGAGACAGATGGCGCCTTGTCCGGCCTTGGTTGCGCCCGAAAACTTGCGTGTTGCTGCTTGATTTGCTGGACCTGCTGTTTTTCCACTCTCTTGCCGCCTCGGCCAACCGTTCCCTGCTCTTTTGTCATCGGGGTTGATCCAGTTGCGTTTGTGGCACCTGTCGCACCTGCCGCGATAGTTGCACTTGTTGCAGGGGATGCGCTCATCGCCGGACTAGCGCTCGCTGCGGTCGCAGCGGTAGCCGATGTTGTTGCCGATGGGGCCGCGGATGGCGACGCGTTTGCCGCCTTGGCTCCTCTGCCCTGCCTGCCTTTCCGTCCCTGTTCCGTCATTGGCTGACTCGCGGTGGGCGATGCCGAAGCACCGGTTTCAGCGGTCGTGCTTTCTTTCGCGTTACGCCCACGCCGCGCTTTCTTGCCGCCCGTTGCTTCGTTGGCGCCGGTCGCGCTCGCGGAGGGCGATGTTTCCGAATTCGTTGTCGATTGCGATTTGGCACCTCGCTCGGCTCTGGCGCCATGCTTCTCGCCAGTTTCGGCCGAGGTTGGCTTTTCGGCATTCGTTGCGTTACGACCCGTTTTCGTCTCGCCCCCGCCAGTCGCATTGCGCGTCGGTTTCGTTTCGGTCGCTTGAGTTGTTTTCTCCTTGCCGCCCTTCTTGGCCGGTGACTCCTGTCCCTCGGTTTGCTGAGCGATGACCGATCCAGCCAACGCCAGCGAACACCCTGCTAGTAAAGTGATAATCTTCTTCATGTTATAATTAGTTCGTTCAATGATTCGTCGTTAGCCGTCCCAGATCTATTCATTTGGACTTTTTGTGCTCTGACCGGCGATGGCTGACTCGCAGCCTCCGCCCCGGCCGAGCGCTCCTCCAGGCCTCACTTGCCTGTCACGCAGTAGCCTGGGCGAAGGCGGATTAGGTCTTTTGGCCTTGGACTTTACGCTTTTCAGTGCCCCGGTGTTTCCACCTTCCGGGTCGCGGCATTGTCCTGTTTATAGGCTGTAACCACCCTCGGTCGGGACCGATCGGACCGGACCAGTCGTGGGATTTTGATAAACCGGAGACATGTGCGCGCTCGAGAATAACAACGCGCACTCGCACCAGGTCCCCATCAGCCCAACTTTCAGGCGAATGTTGATTCCGGATTAAGGCGGCTTGATTACCGAAAATAGCAAGTCCGCAGTTGCCAACGCGCTCCAGTCTGACATCAGTC
>JAICWQ010000019.1 GCA_025934755.1 Chthoniobacterales bacterium
AATTGCTGGCTTTTTTTTTGTTCCGGGAATGTACTTGGTTCTCCAAAACGCCCCAATAATACTGACGCAAGGAGGTCGGTCGCTTTCCTACCTTACGTCAGTGTCGCCGCTGGCAGCACATGTTTTAGGCGGATTGGCGTTAGCCACCTCCACGGGTGGGATCATCTTGTATTTCTGGGTCAAACGACGGACTTCCCAAGACGAGTCGCGCAGATCTCGATACTAAGAGGACAAGGACCCAGAAGAAAAGAGTTGGAAATTTGGGGTCGTATCTCAAGTTCAAGATTTGCCATCCAAATCATTGGCTCGCTCACTTCGCTTGCAATTCGAAGATGCGCTCTATCATTTGTGCGCGCGGGGTAGTAAGAGTCAGTTGTCTTACGAGGGAGACCGATTGAGCCGATCAGTCTAGGCGACAAGCCCGCGCGGAGAAAACCCTGCGATCTGATTGGTAGCTAATTACTTCCATCTACAAACGACTGATTGGACGGTAGGTCGCGCGGGGCACGCAAGGACAAGGGGTCAGAGCTTACTACCGATACAGGGTTGTAGAGTTTGAGATTCTGTTGGGCGTGCCCAGGCCGCTGCGAATCCAGTACGAGGGAGCAATTTTTCTGGTGAGTCGCGGGGACCGGCGGGAGGCGATCTTTATCGATAAGAAGGCACCGGGGGGTTGTACCTACACATTCAACATTTCGGCCACGCGGAAAATTTAGTCGTCGAGTGGTCGTAGCTTCAAGCTTGTAGCTGTCGGCAATCGGACTCGCTATGCCTCGCCAATTGTGACCGAGATTAGCTGGTCGCCTTGCTGAATGGCGTCGACGATTTCCTGGCCTTGCCGAACCTGACCGAACACGGTGTGTTTGCCGTTCAGCCACCCGGTCGCGGCATGGGTAATGAAGAATTGGCTCCCGTTCGTGTCGGGGCCGGCGTTCGCCATCGACAGACTGCCCACCTGATGTTTGCGCGGGTTGTTTTTGACTTCGTCTTCGAATCGGTAACCCGGTCCGCCCCGTCCCGTTCCGGTCGGGTCGCCGCCCTGCACCATGAAATCGGCGATAACACGATGAAAGACGGTGCCATCATAAAATTTTTCACGAGCGAGAAAAACGAAGTTGTTCACCGTTTTGGGCGCATCTTTGGCGAAAAGATCGCACACGATTTCTCCCCGCGACGTCTTGAAGGTAGCGGAGTACTGCTTGTTGGGATCGATGGTCATCAGCGGTGGAGCGGAATATTCTTTCTTGGGCATAGGATGAACCGTAGCCCAAGAAGTGACGTGTGACATGTGACGAGTGATGAGAAAAAGCTGAAAACGGAAATGCTAAAATCTGAAATTTTAGCGTTTCAGCTCTCCGCTCTCAGCTTTTCAAAGTTTTCTGGGCCTTGATCCACCCTTCGACTCTTTCCTGCAAGAGGTCTAACGGCATCGAGCCGCCATTCAGGATTTCGTCGTGGAACGCTTTGATGTCGAACTTGTCTCCGAGTTGCGATTTCGCTTCATCGCGCAGCTTACGAATGGTCAGTTGTCCAATTTTATAGGCCAAGGCCTGCCCGGGCCACGCGATATAGCGGTCGGCCTCGGTCTGAGCAAGGGCGTCATTGGTGTCATTTGCGTGCATGTAATCGATGACTTGCTCGCGACTCCAATTCTTGTCGTGAATCCCGGTATCAACCACTAACCGGACAGCGCGGAACAGTTCGGAATTCAGGCGGCCGTAGTCGGACACGGGTTCTTTGTAAAAGCCGATTTCTTTCCCGAGTTCTTCCGCGTAAAGCGCCCAACCTTCGGCGTAGGCCGAATAAAAACCGTGCAGCCGAAACTTTGGCAAATTCGGCAACGTCTGCGCGACGCTGATCTGCATGTGGTGCCCCGGCACACCTTCGTGATAGGCAACCGCTTCGTCGTCAACGAGCGAACGCTTAGTCGGATTTGACACCGCCACCACTACGCGGCCCGGCCGTTTTCCGTCCGGTGTGCCCTGGACATAATGGGTGGCGGCGGCTTTGGCGAAATCCGGAATGGGTTCCACTTTTACGGGCGACTTCGGCAGCAGTCCGAACAACTCCGGCAGCTTCGGCTCCATCTGATGAATGTAGCTCGAATAAATGTCCAGGATCTGTTGCTCGCTTTTCGGTTTCCATTTCGGATCGCTGTTGATCGCGGCGCGAAAACTGGCGAGATCTTTGTGTCCCTGGGATTGGGCGAGTTTGGTCATCTCCGCCGTGATTCGGTCTACTTCTTTCAACCCGATTGCATGAACCTCCGCGGGTGTGATATCGAGGGTGGTCATCATCCTGACCGCTTCGGCATAACGCCGTTTGCCGTCGGGCAGGCTTTCGATCGAGAGTGCCGCGCGCCCTTTCGGGTCGTAATCGGTGCGCAGGAATTCCGCGAACTTTTTATACGCGGGAAAAACGTCGTCGTTCACCGCTTTCGTGATCTCGTCGGTCAGGCGCTTCTTGTCCGCGCCGGAAAAGTCCGTCGGAAATTTTTTAGCCGGTTCGAGGAATGGATTCGCCGAAATAATGCCGTCGCATTGGCCAGGCAATTTCTCGAGGACGAGTTTCGGTGGCATCAGCCCGTCCTTTTCACCCTGCTTCATTACCTCGGTCGTTTGCTCCAGCACGCGCGGAATCTGACGAAGCCGCGAGATGTAATCCTGGTAGTGGGCCACGGAATCGAAAGGCACCCCGTTAGGCAAATCCGCGAGCCGGGTGTGGATGCCATTCTGCTGGTTCACCGGCATCTCGTAATTCTTGAGATCGTAATTGACGTCTTCGCGTTCGAGTTGCCGCTCCAGTACGCGATGACTGAGCAGGTCGTTATCGCTCATCCCGTCGGTCGGAATCGCCTTCAACCGCGTCAGAAAATCGTCGCTTTCCTTGTGCCGGCGCGCGATCTCGGCCAGTGAATACTGTCCGAGCTGAGAATTATAGCGGTAATCACCCCAGGCCGTGGCCAGCTCGGGCGAATTCTTCAGCGTCGTCTCATAAAATTCATCGAACAAAGCATTCTGTCTGGCAACGCGATCCGCCACTGGCGCCGGCTGCCCAAATGCCGGCGACGCCAACATTGCCGTCGTTATTACTAACCCGATAACAACACTCCCCCATTTCATAGTAGATGAAGAAGGTAGCAGAAGAAGTGACGAGTGACAGGTGACGAGGGGCAAGATAATCATTGCCAATTGCGACTGCGCTACGCCACACCGCGTAGCTTTTGGACGAGCGAAGGCAACTCCTTCAAGCTGCTGAGGATGTAATCGGCTTGTTTTTCGTAGGCTGCCGGATTAACAAAGCGGCGATCGGGAATTGCGACAACGGGCATCTCAGCCGCCTTGGCCGCGGCAATTCCGGCAAGCGCGTCTTCGACCACGAGACATTCATCGGACGAAACGTTTAACTTGTCCGTGGCCCGCAGGTAAATGTCCGGCGCCGGTTTGCCGCGCTCCACTTCGTCGCCGGTAACGATCACTTCGAAAAACTGGGTCAGTTGATGGCGGTCTAAAAACGGCCGGGCGGAGTCGCTGACCGAACTGGTAGCGAGTCCGAGCCGAACTGGCGGTTCGCGGCGTAATTTCAATTGCCGCAATTGTTGCAGGACTTCTTTGGTACCAGGGAACAGACTGACGCGATCGGCGAAAAATTCCGCCGCAATTTCGCCGCGGCGTTTCATCATGTGTCCGGCGGGGGCGTTGATCCCGAACTTTTTCTTGTAAAACTCGACTGCGATCGGGTAGCTCACGCCGACGACGTTCTGGTGATATTCGCCCCGGTAGGCCACGCCGTACTCAGAAAGCAGTTTCGCGTCGATCTGATTCCACCACGGCTCGGAATCGGCGAGGACGCCGTCCAGATCGAAAATTATCGCGCGAAGCATGAAGACAGTGATTGGTGACGAGCGACCAGTGACAAGACAAAACTACCCGCGCGAAAAAAAATTTGCGGCGGCCAACAACGATCAACCGGCCAGGAAAGCAGACGCCGGCGCTGGCGAAGGTTGACGTTCTCTGCCATAGTCAGTCGATTTTCGGTGCCTGGACGATTGCTTTTGATTTGCGGCGCGCTGCTGGGGTTGGCTGAACTCGCCACCGGCAAGGGAAATTATCAGTCCACCAAAAACGGGAAGACACTTGTTTGGAACAGCGATCCAAAGCCGGGTGACGTTGCAACATGGTCGGGCGCGCGTGACCGGGACGATTATGCCCATGGATTTGGCCGACTCATCTGGTACACCACCGAGCCCGGGTCTTCCAAGCCAGAACTTTACGCGCGCTACTGGGGGCGAATGGTAAATGGAAAATTCGAGGGCCCGGTGAACGTTCATTCTAAACGAAAAACCCATCACGCCATTTTCATCAGTGGCACGCGAGTCACTGGATGGGCCCCCGGGACAGCATCATCACGCGCAAATGCGGTGTGGCAGAGGTTGGTTGCGAAACGACGAGAAAACGTTGAGCCGGAAGCGCCAGCGGCCGGGCCAATCGATGAGAGATCAGAGGCCATGGGTCAGAGATCAGAAGACACCGGTCTGCGATCAGCAGTCAAAGAATCGATCCAGGATCTTTACAGCGAGCGCTGGCCGAAGATCGATATCGACGATTCCCTGCGACTGCTCGCATTCCCGCCGCGATCTTTGCGCTAGGATACAATAGTGACGTGTGACGAGTGACGAGTGACAAGCTAGCCTCCTCGTTTCATGACTCGCGCAGTTAGATCGCTGTGGATGATTTTCTGGATCGGTTTGGTGGCGGGAACGCTGGACATCACTGAGAACATTGTTTTCAACGCGTTTCGCAAAATCACGCCCTGGCGAATCTTTCAATACATCGCCAGCGGCCTAATCGGCAGGCAATCCTTTCAAATGGGCTGGACTTCAGTTGGGCTTGGCGTCGCAATTCATTACGCGATCGCGCTCGCCTGGACCGCGATTTTTTTGGTAGCGGCGACAAAATTCGCAGGGTTGACGCGGCGGCCGATTTTTTGGGGAGCCATACACGGCGTGATCGTTTATCTCGTCATGAATTTCCTGGTGCTTCCGATGACCGCCATTCCGCCACGCCCTGCTGCGATAACATTGGTCAATCGAATCAACGCGGTGCTCGCGTTAATTTTTTGCATCGGCCTGCCGATCGCATTGCTGGTAAGAAAAGCGATCAGCAATCAGCGTGACACGAGTCTGCTCAAGCCTTCTGATTTCAATTAGACCGCGTTGCGCGTTTGGAGTTCGCAGACCAGAATGGACAGTTCGTATGCGATTCAGTCATTGCGCTGCTGTAACTGGCTTCGTTGTTCTCGTGGGGATAACGCAAACGCGCGCGGGCGATTTCGACTCCGCGCTCCGGTGGCGCAATGTCGGACCGTATCGGGGCGGACGGACACGGGCAATCTGCGGCGTGTCATCGCAGCCGAATGTTTTTTATATGGCGCCGGTCAACGGCGGCGTTTTCAAATCGACTGATTACGGCCGGACCTGGCTACCGATTTTCGACGATCAACCGACCGCGTCGGTCGGCGCAATTGCAGTTTCGATTTCAAATCCCAATATTGTTTACGTCGGAAGCGGCGAAGGATTGCATCGGCCGGATTTGTCGGTTGGCGACGGCCTCTACAAGTCGACCGACGCGGGCAAGACGTGGACCCATCTTGGATTGCGCGACGGTCAGCAGATCGCGCAACTCGCGGTCGATCCAAAAAATCCGGACCGACTTTTTGTCGCGGTCGCAGGTCATCCTTACGGGCCGAACCCGGAACGCGGCATTTATCGATCGCTCGACGGTGGTAAGAGTTTCGAAAGAGTTCTCGGACCGGATGAAAACGTCGGGGCGAGCGACGTGCAAATCGATCCAGGCGATCCGAACACCGTTTACGCGGCGCTGTGGGAATCGCGGGAAGCTCCGTGGGAGAACGGAGTATTCGATGGCGACGGAGGCGGAGTTTTCAAATCGACCGACGGCGGCAAGACGTGGCGCAAGTTGACCAAGGGTTTTCCGCCCGGAGTCGTGCAAGCGAACATCGCCATCGCGCCAAGCGCGACAAAAACATTGTTCGCGGCGGTCCGAACAAAAACGATCGCGAAACTTTATCGATCGGATGACGCCGGCGAAAACTGGCGCGGAACGACCGATGATCCGCGGCCCGGCCTGGGAATCGGCGGCGGCGATTTGCCGGTGGTGCGGTTCGACCCGAAGAATCCGCAGATCGTTTACTCGGCGAGCGTGGTGTGCTGGAAATCGGCCGACGGCGGGAAAACCTGGGAAGGCTGGCGCGGAGCTCCGGGCGGCGACGATTATCAAAACCTTTGGATCAATCCGAACAATCCCGACATCATCCTGCTCGGCTCCGATCAGGGCGCAATCGTGACGGTCAACGGAGGGAAAACCTGGAGCTCGTGGTATAATCAATCGACGGCGCAGTTGTATCACGTCAGCGCGGACAACGCCTTCCCCTATCGGCTTTACAGCGGACAACAGGAAAGTGGTTCGGTCGGAATCCAGAGCCGGGGAAATGAAGGCGAGATCACATTTCGCGACTGGCAACCGGTGGCGGCGGAAGAATACGGTTACGTTGTCGCCGATCCGCTCGACCCGGACATTATCATCGGCGGCAAATTAACGAGGTTCGACCGTCGCACCGGCCAGGCGCAAAACATCCTGCCGGTGCCAGTGCAAACGGAGGATTTCCGAATGTTGCGGACCGAGCCGGTAGTTTATTCGCCGCTCGATCCGCACTTGTTGTTTTTCGCCGGGAACACCTTGTGGCAAACGCGCGACCGCGGCGATCATTGGGAGAAAACAAGTCCGGATTTATCGCGTGAAAAATACGATCTGCCCGCCTGCGTTGGGAAATACAAAGAGGACGCAACAAAACAGGCGCGGCGACGGGGCGTGATTTATACGGTGGCGCCGTCGCCTCTCGATGCCAATCGGATCTGGGCCGGAACCGATGACGGCTTGGTTCATCTCAGCACCGACGGCGGAAAAACCTGGAACAATGTGACGCCGCCGAACATTTCAGCGTGGGAAAAAATTTCGCTGATCGAGGCCGGACATTTCGATGCGAACACCGCTTACGCGGCAATCAACACGTTGCGGGTTGATGATTTGCGACCTCACATTTTGAAAACGCACGACAGCGGCAAAACCTGGACCGAAATCGTCAACGGAATCCCCGCGGGCCAAATCGTGAATGCCGTGCGCGAAGATCCGATGCGGAAAGGTCTGCTGTTCGCTGCAGCGGAGAAAGGCGTTTATATGTCGTCCGACGACGGCGCAAATTGGGAATCGCTGCGTTTGAACATGCCGGCAAGCTCGGTCCGCGACGTTATTATTAAGAGCGACGATTTGGTCGCGGCGACGCATGGCCGCGGGTTCTGGATTCTCGACGACATGACGCCGCTGCGCCAGTTCGACCAAACCAAGAACGAGGATTTGCTATTCAAACCGAAAACCGCGTTGCGAGTGCGCTTCAGTTTGAATCCCGATACGCCGCTACCGCCGGACGAACCCGCCGGTGAAAATCCGCCCGACGGCGCGATGATTGATTATTTCTTGGCAAAGGACGCGACCGGACCGGTCACGATCGAGATCAAAGACGACAAAGGCCATTCGGTCAGAAAATATTCGAGCGCCGACGCGCCCCACACCTACGATCCGAAGAAGCTGCGGATTCCGGAATACTGGATTCGGCCGCTCCAATCCGTTTCGACGAAATCGGGCATGCACCGGTTTTTGTGGGACATGCACTACACAGCAGTGCCGAATGTGGAACCGGAGTATCCGATGGCGGCGACTTATCGAAATACTGCGCCGGCGGCGACGTCGCCCTGGGTCGTACCGGGGAATTACACCGCAGTGTTGACGGTCGCCGGCAAGAGTTTCAGTCAACCGATAACTGTGCAGATCGATCCACGAGTGAAAGCGTCGGCGGCCGATCTCCAGGAGCAGTTCGATCTTTCATGGCAATTGTACCAGTTGCGACTGCAACTGGCGCCGATCGGCAAAAAATTCAGCGATATCGCCGATCAATTAACAAAACTGAAAGCGCGCGCGGCCGAACGGCCGGACGTTACTGAAAAGCTGGAGCGTTTTGGGCAAATTCTGGCAAAGTTTGGTCCACCCCATCCCCGTCCCGGGGCGCCGCCGTCATTTTTTGTTTTGGAATCGGCCACGCGATTGTTCGATGAAACCCAAGGTGCGGACGCCGCCCCGACTGCTGCGGTGAAAGCCGCGGCGGCCGATGTTCAAAACAAAGTTGCAGCCGCGATGCAGCGGTGGAAAAAATTACTCGAGGTCGATCTGCCGTCGCTGAATCAGCAACTGAAGAGCGCCGGCTTTACGGAGCTAAAGCCGGCGGGTTGAGAATTGATCGTCGAGTGTTGAGAATTTGAGAATTGAAGCGCTGGTCACGACCTACCTGGAAATGCGCGAGCGTCCTCGCGCGTTGAAAGAGCAGAGCTCTGCGGTCACGGATCAGAGATTTGAAATCCGCGAGTTAAAGCAACGCGACTGGCGATTCAATCGAGAGATGTATTTCCGCGTGGGCGAGCGATGGGAATGGATCGACAAGCGGCCCTGGACTGACGAGCAATGGAGAGAATACGCGACCGATCCAAATCTGCGGACGTTTGCGGGTCATTACAAAGAGGAGGTCGCAGGATACTTCGAATTGCTGCGCAGTCCGTCTTCGACGCCCGGAGGCCACCGGTCACAAATCACAGATCAGATAAGAACAGAAGTTGAGATCGCGTACTTCGGACTCCTTCCGGATTTCATCGGGCGGGGTTTTGGCAGCGCTTTATTGACGAGCGCGATCGAGAAGGCGTGGGGGTGGTCGCCAAGTCCGTCGCGGGTCTGGGTGCATACCTGCAACCGCGATCATCCGGGCGCGTTGCGAAATTATCAGGCGAGAGGATTCGTAATTTACAAAGTGGACACGGGCGAGGCCGGGAGCGCGACGGATGGCGTCTGACAGACAAGTTTGGGCAGACGCGCGAACCTGCAGCCATTTTGTCGGTTGGATTCGATTCTGATTCGGAAACAATTGCCGGCGGTGACATGGCGAATCAAAAGCGTGGGTGTGGCTGGCGCGTTTGCGTTGTTAGGCTCTTTTTCCGCCAAGGCGATTACCGATCCATTCGCAGCGGATCCGTATCCGACGCCTGAAGTGACGACGCCGGAAGCGCCGAGCACGACGCCGGTGACGGAGCCGGGAGTAAATCCAGCGAACCCCCTGCCCCCTTTCACCTCACCGCTCGAAGACTTGTTCCAACGGAATTATTGGTATCTGGCATTGCTCGACACGAAAGAAGTATTCACTTCTCCCGCGCGTTGGGGTTCCCAGGAATGGCTGACCCTCGGCGGAATTGGTGCCGGCATCGGAGTGGTAATGGTATTCGACGAAGACCTTGGTCACGCAATTCGACGCGCCAGGACCAATACGGTGACGGATATTCTGGATAATGTGCAGCCGTTCGGAAATGAATATGCCATCGGCGTAGTCGGCTCGTTTTATCTCTGGGGCGAAATCTTCAAAGACCCGCGCGCCAAAGCGACCGCGCTCGACAGTATCGCTGCCACTGCAATCGGGCCCGGAATTATCGTCAACACGACGAAATACATCGTGGGCCGCGGGCGTCCCACTGACGGCAAAGGCGCCTTCGATTTCGAGCCGTTTAGCGGGCGAGATTCGTTTATGTCAGGACACACTACTGAAGCGTTCACCCTGGCGAGCGTCATCACGGAACATTACAACGCGATGTGGGTGAAAGTCGTGGCTTACGGATTGGCGGGGACGGTCGGGTACGCGCGACTCAATAATAACCGGCATTGGACGTCCGATGTGTTGATTGGCGCGGTCGTCGGAACTTATGTCGGCAAAACGGTAGTGCGTTTCAATCGCGATCATCACCGGATCAAACTCCAACCGATCGTCGAGCGGGATTTGCAGGGCGCGGAATTTTCAATGGCTTGGTAAGCGCCAGCGGCGCATCCGACCCGTACCGCTTCAATCTTTCCCAATCGGCTCCCAACGAGATCGTTCCTGGAGAATCATCCGCAGCGAATTACAGTCGCACGGTTTGGATAAGTGGTGATCGAATCCGGTCAGCTTCGCAATCTTGACGTCGCTTGGGTAAGCATAACCGGACAAGGCGATGGCAAGGACGCGTTTGCCGTGCCGGCGCGCTTCACTCACCAGAGCGTAACCGGTCCCATCGGGAAGGGCGATATCGCTGACGATGACGTCGATCGGTGGTTCGGAGTTAAGGAGGTCCAAGCCGCTCTTTAAGGTGTTGGCAGCTGAAACAATATATCCCCATCGGGTCAGCAACCCGACCAGCACCTGCCGAGTGTCCCGATGATCTTCTACGACTAAAATCCGCATACGGCCCCCTCGGGGTAACAAGGTCTGAATCGGATCGGACCTATCTTTGGCCGTATCGAGCGAAGAAAAGTTGGAGCGTTGCGTCTGTCCTCGCCTCGCTTATCGTGGCGGACTGTCGTTATGCATCAGCGAGCGCAAGGCGAACTTCGGCTGGCCAGGCGAATGGCGCGGCTTGGGACTGAAACCGCATTCGAAGTGTTGGTGAAGGCGCGCGCCCTGGAGGCCAAAGGTCGCGATATTGTCCATCTCGAGATCGGCGAACCCGACTTCGATACGCCGGCAAACATCATCTCGGCCGGCGCAGATGCGATGCATCAGGGTTTCACTCATTACGGCCCAGCGGCCGGACTGCTGCAATTGCGCGAAGCGATCGCCGACTATATCGGAAAGACGCGCAATGTTAAAGTTTCCTCGGAGGAAGTCGTGGTCGTTCCCGGCGGCAAACCGATCATTTTTTTCTCAATCCTTTCTCTGGCCGATGAAGGCGATGAGGTGATTTATCCGAACCCGGGATTTCCGATTTACGAGTCGATGATCAACTATGTCGGCGCCAAAGCGGTGCCGATCCGGTTGCGCGAGGAAATGGATTTCAGGTTGGACGTTGATGAATTGGCGGGGCTGATCACCGATCGCACGAAGTTGATCATTATTAATTCACCTCAGAACCCGACCGGCGGGGTGCTCGAGAAAAAAGATATCGATGGAATCGCGCACGCGATTGGCGATCGCGACATCATGGTGTTGTCGGACGAGATTTACAGCCGGTTAATCTTCGAAGGCGAACACCACTCAATCATGTCAATCGATGGCATGAAGGAGCGCACAATTTTATTGGACGGCTTTTCGAAAACCTACGCGATGACCGGCTGGCGGATGGGTTACGGAGTCATGCGTGCCGACCTTGCGGCAAGCATTGCGCGATTGATGACAAATTCTAATTCGTGCACGGCCAGTTTTACCCAAGTCGCCGGAGTTGAAGCGTTGCGAGGTCCGCAGGAATCGGTCGACAAGATGTGCGCTGAATTCAAAAAGCGGCGCGACGTGATGGTCGCCGGCTTGAACAAAATCAAAGGGTTCTCCTGTCGCCTGCCGAAGGGAGCATTCTACGTTTTTCCCAACATTACCAAGACCGGATGGCCGTCGAAGAAATTAGCCGATGCCCTGCTCGAAGATGCGGGCGTCGCGGGATTATCAGGCACGGCGTTCGGGGACTTCGGCGAAGGTTATTTGCGATTCAGCGTCGCGAATTCGATCGAGAATATCGAAAAGGCGCTCGAACGCATCGACGCCTGGACGAAAAAGAATCTGTAACTAGACAGGATTCACAGGATTTTTAGGATTGTTCCAGATTCGGGTCTCTTGGAAAGCGGGTCGATCCTGCCTACTTTGCTGCGTTTTTGAGAGACTTCTTCTTGGCTATGAATTTACAGATTTTCGTCGCGGTCGCCGAAATTGTCAGTGCGTTGGCCGTGGTTCTGACCCTGGTCGTGCTGATCATAAGTATCCGGCAGAATACAAAGTCTCAAAAGGCGGTGGTCGTCGATTCCTTGGCGGCAGCGATTACCTCAATCAATGTTCCGGCAATGGAATCACCTTTTCTTGGATCAGCATTATCCAGAGCGACAGAGGACTGGCCTTCGGCCAGCCGTGAGGAGAGGATCGTTGCCCATTATTTTCTCTTTTCCTTATTTAAGTTGCTGGAGAACGCGTGGTACCAACAAAGAGCAGGCATCCTTGATCCGGTGCACTGGCTTGGATGGGAGAGCTTGCTAAGAAAATATTACCATTCCGAAGGCGTGCGTCAGGTTTGGTGGCCGAGTCGCAGACACGCCTATTCGCCCGAATTTCAGGACTTCCTCTCGGAATCAAAGCCGCCGGAAGATCTTAGTAGTCTGGGGGAATTATTCGATCGTGTTTAATATGACGGCTCACGATAAGAAGCGAATCTTTGCGACATCACGAATTGGCGACGCGGCAGAAAATCGCCTGCGGGAACAGGGCTACGAGCTGGAAGTTTTTCAAGGACCGGGGGCGCCGCCGAAGACGTTAATCGTCGAGAAGGTGAAGAGCGGAATCGGCGCCTTGATTACGACGTTGCGGGACAAAATCGACGCGGAAGTTTTCGAAGCCGGCAAAGGAACGCTCAAGGTGGTGGCCCAGATCGCAGTCGGGTTTGACAATATCAACCGGGCCGACGCGAACAAATACAAAATCCCCTTCACGAACACGGCCGACGTCCTGACCGAGGCCACCGCGGAGTTCGGCTTTTTTATGATGGGAATGCTGGCGCGTAAGATGTACGCCAGCGAAAAACTGGTGCGCGAACAGACATGGCCGTCCTGGCACCCGTTCCTCCCTTTTCTCGGCGACGAAGTGACCGGCAAAACAATCGCGATCATCGGCACCGGACGAATCGGCCTGGCAATGATTAAAAAGTGCGCCGGGTTCGATATGAACATCCTTTGCTACGATCCGGCGTATCAAAACCACGAATACGTAGCCGCGATCCAGGAGACTATGGATTTGCGGCATGCCCGTGGAATTCAAAGAGAAAAGACGTCGATTAAATATGTCGAGCTGGAGAAAGCGCTACGCGACGCCGACTACGTCAGCATTCACGTCCCATTGCTGCGCGAAGGGGAAACCGACACGCCGACGTTTCATTTCATTAATGAGAAGACCCTGAAGATGATGAAGTCCACAGCGTACTTAATAAATACGTCCCGCGGCCCCGTGGTTGACGAAAAGGCGCTGGCTAAGGCGATTATGGAGAATGTCATCGCGGGCGCGGCCCTCGACGTTTTTGAAAAAGAACCGCTCCCACCGGATTCGCCATTACTCAATCCCGAGATCGCAGATCGCTGCCGGGTGTTTCACCATTTCGCCAGCGGCGCGAAAATTACCCGCCTGGACGTTGATCCGAATAAGGGGATGGCCGGTCGCACGGCGCAGGCAGTGATCGACGTGCTGGAAAACAACTACGAAGGAGACCCCGCGAAGATGCCCTACGTGGTGAACAAGGAAGCGTTTGCCAAGAAGTGATCAGTGACCAGCAACAGAAACTGCTGAGTCAGATTGCCGGGAGTTTATTTAGAGCGGCCGCCTCTTGCAACGCGAGATGGACTGCGGCGGCCGATTCGTCGGAACCGTTCAAGGCGTAACCTTCCAGCAATTTTGCCAGACGAGCTTCATAAAGATCGCACTTCGGACAATCCCCATCGGCCTGGACCCACTCCGGGTGCTGCGAGCGCAAGTCATCATGAATCTGCTGCTGCAAGGCCGCGAAATTGTCGACCGGATGAG
Organism: Chthoniobacterales bacterium; assembly: GCA_025934755.1. Taxonomy (GTDB): domain Bacteria; phylum Verrucomicrobiota; class Verrucomicrobiia; order Chthoniobacterales; family UBA10450; genus AV40. The sequence continues at coordinate 13,690 of JAICWQ010000019.1, forward strand.
AACCGGCGACGTGTGTGTCCACAGATTCAGGAGCGACCAACACCGGCAGGTTGGACAATGGCAACTCCGAAGTCGTTCAGACTGAAATACTAAAAATTGATTGAGACGTGATCCGACACAGTGAAGAGTCAGGTTCTCAACTTCTGGATTTTATATGGGACACAATCGTGGCAGAGATAACATGCGCAAACGCGCCGCGCGGCGCAGAAAAGTCGAACGGCTGGCTTCGAAGAAACCGAAGCAGAAGAAGACGAAGTAGGTGCTATCTCCAGTATCAAAAGGGGCCGCGCGGGCTCGTTCGGCGATTCGGTCTCCTTCGTGGTAGAATCGCCGCCGATGGAGATTCAAACCCGAGAGTTCCACAACGAAGATTACGATGCGGCGGTGGAACTTTGGAACCGGGCGGAAGGTCTCGACGTCGCTGAAGGCGATGACCGGGAAACGATCCGGAGATTTCTCGGGCGAAATCCCGGACTGAGTCGGATCGCAACGGACGGCGCGACCATCGTCGGCGCGGTGTTGTGTGGTCACGATGGGCGGCGCGGATACGTTTATCATCTCGCGGTCGATCCAAAGTATCACGGCCAGGGCGTCGGCCGGCAATTGATCGACGAATGTCTGGCGGGTTTGAAGCGTGCCGGGCTCGCGCGCGCGAATATTTTAGTAGCTAACGACAATGCGCGGGGCCGGGAATTTTGGCGGCGATGCGGATGGGAAGAGCTGGACGGCGCTGTCCCAATGGGGAGAAACGTTTAAAAAGTAGAAATTAGGTTCTAAAAAGTAGTAAAGTCTGGTTCGCCCTTGTGAGAACGATTCTTAAGCTTTTAACGGTTTCAGCGGTTTGCGCGCTCCTCGCCAGCGTGACTTTCGGTGCGACCGGCGAATATCAGCAGACTCGCGACGGCAAAACTACGGTCTGGAATGGAAGCCCAAAACCTGGGGAAACCGCATCGTGGGCCGGGGACCGTGACAAGGAAGGCTACGCGACAGGGTTCGGCACAATCACATGGTACACCGCGCAGGGCGCGGTCTACGCGACGTATTACGGCAACATGGTTAACGGCAAACTTGAAGGGCCGGTAAACGTCCACACCGGCCGGCGAACGGCGCACGCTTATTTTGCCGATGGCGCACGTGCCACCGCCTGGGCCCGCGGGGCCGCCCCCTCGAAGATGAATGTCCCCGAAGAATTAGTCGCCAAGCGCCGCAAAGCGGAAGGCGAAGCACCGAAACCACGGGTTGAACGAGCTGAAGCCAGGAAAGAAACGAAAGAGACGACAGAGAAGCGAGCCGTGACGTCGGAACCGGTGCGGCCAATCGAACAATCGACAAAACCGGCCGTCGCCGAGACGAAGCCAAAACCTACACCGCCGGCTGAAACCGAAAATGCGCAACCGCCGGTTCGGGAATCACGCCCTGTTTCCACTCCAACCGCGCCGCCAGTTGCGAACTCGACAACGATTCCCACTCCGGAACCCACCCAAAGCGCTTCGTCGCTTTTCGAGCCGCCAAACATCGCGGAAACGCGGGAATCTTCCGGCGCGTTTGGCAATGAAACGCCGCCAGCGTCAACCCCAGAACCGAGCGTCGAACAAAAATCCGAAACCGCCAAGCAATCGCCCCCGCCAGAACCACCAAAAAAATCCTCGCTCACCGACCTGACCGGTCCTCCCTCCTCGTTACGCGACGATTCGATTCCCGAGTCGAGCGCGCCTCCAAAATCTGACACAACATCAAAATCGAGATCGCCCGGGACACGCGGCGTCGCCGAGCTAACCGATGATGAAGTCGTTAGACTGGCGGACACCGAAGCGCGCGCCAAAGGTTACGACTTGGACCAGTATCAACGTCCTAAAGCAGATTACTCCGCGGTGAAAGACAAATGGTCGCTGTTTTATACTTTGAAAGATTCGAAGAGCGCGGGCGGCGATCTGCAGCCATTCAGCGTGACCGTTGAGGATAAAACGCGGAAGGTCGAAATCCGTCGGAACTACTAGGGCCCCCGGGCACGATCTCGGCCGCCCAGTTTCCTGTTGTGGGAGAATGCACCGATGAACTACAATCGACGTTCTTGTGAGACGGAATCGTTTTGTCGTTTTAAGCACATCGATTTTTGTGCTGATTTTAGCCGGTCACGCGTTTGGGGCCGGCGCTTATCAGCGGACCGATGACCGCAAGAAAACCGTAGTTTGGAACAACGATCCCAAGCCGGGAGACGCTGCCGAATGGACAGGCCAACGCGATTCTGAGGGATACGCCGAAGGCCCGGGCACCCTGACCTGGTTGCAGCCGCAGAAGCAGTTTGCCACCGGTTCGAACATCGCGGGCACCAAGAAAGTTCCAATCAGCCGTTATACCGGCACGATGGTGCACGGAAAATTCGAGGGCGCGGTGGTCACCGTTGATCGCGGAAAAACCTATCACGCGAATTTTGTGGACGGACAGCGAAAAGGTAATTGGGCCTTCGGGCCGGTAATAGCCAAGGCGACCAGCGCCGAACCGGCGGCGGCACCGGACGAACCTAAGAAATCATCCGCTGTGCCCGCCAAACTCGCGGCTGCCGAGCAAGCGGAACCGTCCGTTGATTCAAAGATTTCGGAAGAAGCGGAGCCTGAACCGCCGACTGAGGGGCCGGATGAAGAAAAGCCAGCGGTCACAAGTCAGAAGCCGGCGGTCAGCAAAACGACGGGACAAAAATCCGCCGATGTCTCAACTGTCAACTCCCAACCATCCACCGGTTTGATTGCTCGAGCTTCCGAAGAATCCGGAGAGCCGGCGACGCCTCGGCAACAACCGGTGACGAAAAAAGCGGCGCTCGCGCCGGGCGCAGTGCGCGCGATCGAAAAACCCGGCCAAACCGTTGCCAAAAAATCGGAAAAGCCAAAGCAGGCCGCCGAAACAATAAGAAAGGCGACCCGAGTGGAGAGGCCAAAACCGGAGATCGCCGAGGTGCAGCCACAATCTCCCGCCGAAGGACCGCTCGAAAAAGCAAACGTCCAACGTCCAACGCCCAACGCCCAACGTTCAACTGCAGAACCTCCTCATCCTTCACCCTTCATCCCTCAACCTTCTTCGAAAGAGACTCCCGTCGACGATTCGATTCGCACCCTGACCGGCCCGCCCGCGTCGTTGCGCATTAAATCAACGCCGGCTCCTGCGGCAACGGTGGCGGCAACGGTGGCGGCAACCATTTCGGCGACATCGATGGCTCCGGCGTCCCCGCCATCAAACACTCCAAAACTGAACGCGGTGCAGGCAATGGACATCGCCGACATTGAAGCGCGAACCCGCGGCTATGATTTGGGCGATTACCAATTGCCGAAGGCCGAATACAACGCGACCGACGACACCTGGTCGGTCTCTTACGTCGGTCGAGACGACAAAAATGCCAAACGGCTGAGCATCACCGTTCAAGACAAGTCTGGTAAAGGCGAAGTAAAAAAGTAGGGGCGGCGTTGCACGCCCGGCCGTGGGTCGTGAATCCTGGGCGTGACAGAAACCGCGAGGTAGCGGCGGTTCACCGAACCGCCATTGGCAATTGGGGTCAATCCCCACGGTAGTGCGTCATTTTGATTTTGAGCGGGAATTTTGACGATTTGTACATTTTTTGATCGGTGCTTTCTTTTACCCCGGACAGGGGATGAATGGTGCGAAATAAGAAAGAGAAAAACCAATCCCTGCGGGGCACGTTTCGTAGCAGCAAGAACGAAATCCCCGCAAGGGGGCATAGGCCTAGCTACGATTTATTCGTAGATGGGCGCAGTAGCCGAGGCTTTGACAAGCGAGATTGCATGCAGAGCACCTTGCTTGGGAGAGTATCCCTCTCCTTGCGCGATAATCTCATCGTTAGCCGCCTTCAAATGCCAATACCAATTCCAGTCACGGTTGGATTGCCATATTTGAAAATACATTTTTATACCTCCTTTCTATGTTGAATGATTCTGCGTCGTGGAAAACCTATGCATGCCGCGATTACCACAGCGGGAAATGGTGGGCGCTCGATCTATTGGCGGAGAACGATGACGACGCGCAGGCTCGCGCGAACAAGCTTGGAAATCTTCAACTTCTCCGCGAAGTGAAAATGCAAATCCCGGCGAAAATGCCGGGGACAGGTTTTGGTGTTCGGGCAATAATATCAGTGAGAAATTTCTTCTGCGCTCATTGAGTCGATCAGCTGCACGATTTCTTCGACTAACCAAACGTGATCGGTGATCCCCGCCTCCATTGCTGGAGTGACGCGCAAAGTTCGATGTCGTTCGACCGCGATCAGCAGTTTGCTACCGTATTGAGCGAGCAATCGACCGGGCGTGCCGTCGACCGCATGCTATCCCCCTCGCATAGGCAACGAAGTATCTGCGCCGGCCAACTGTAGATAACTTGTTCACAATATGCAACGTAGTATAGTAATTATTGTCCATCGGTCAGGTATTATTTGACATAAGGGCAAATGGCATTTATCATCTTTGCGTGATCTTCCGAACCCCTGAATTGGAGAAAATCGAAACTGACGTTCTGGCGGAAATCGACAAAGTCAGAACAGACATAAAATACTCAATTCGTGCGCCCGCTCGATGGTTGGGGACAGTGCGGCGTGCAGTGTTTGCGCGGGCGGTCCGTGGCTCAAACAGCATCGAAGGATATAACGTCACCGAAGAGGATGCCATCGCAGCCGCAGAGGGAGAGCGTCCTGCAAGTGCCTCTGAGGAGACGTGGATGGCGATTACCGGTTACCGGGAAGCGATGACCTACGTGTTGCAATTGGCGAACGACAAAAGTTTTTGCCACAGCGAAGGACTCATAAAAAGCCTGCACTTTATGATGATGCAGCACCAATTGAAGAAACATCCAGGCACGTATCGTCCGGGCGCGATCTACGTTAAGGACGATGAAAAGCAGGTCGTCGTTTATGAAGGACCAGAAGCAGACATCTTGGGAAAACTAATGCCCGAGCTAGTGGAGTCGCTTAACAAATCCAACAAGACTCCAGTTCTGATTCGCGCGGCAATGGCTCACCTCAATCTTGTTATGATTCACCCATTTTCAGATGGGAACGGACGCATGGCCCGTTGTTTGCAAACGCTCGTACTCGCACGAGACGCCATTTTAGACCCCATATTTGCGAGCATCGAGGAATACCTCGGAGAAAATACGCGGGCCTACTACGAGGTATTGGCAAAAGTTGGGAACGGAAGCTGGCATCCAAATCGAGACGCTAGACCTTGGATTCGTTTTTGCCTCAAGGCTCACTACCAGCAGGCGAAGACTGTTGCGCGCCGAATTGAAGACATGGCGCGAGCATGGGGTGAACTCGAAAAACTATTGTCCGATCGGAAATTACCCGAACGATGTATATTCGCTTTGGCTGATGCCACGATGGGTTACCGAATCCGTAACGCAACGTACCGAGAGGCCGCAGACATCAGTCTCAATCTGGCAAGCCGAGACTTAAATGCTCTCGTTGAAGAAGGCTTGTTAGAACCTCAGGGTGAAGCGAGAGGCAGAGACTACACCGCGACCGAAATACTCCGACGACTTCGCGAACGAACTCGAAGTACCAAAAAGATCGACGATCCTTTCGACCCTAATTCTTCCGCCGAGCTTTTCCCCGAGTTCGCTTGATTCTGCGCTTAACCACTGGTCAGGACTTTACGCGCTTTTCAGACCGTGGCGGCTTCCACGATTCTTTTGCGAAGCTGTGCCAAATCGAGCTTCTTGCCCTTCAGATGCGTTTTCAATCATCCGAAACTGGCACGCCTCCAAACCGATTGCCAATTTCAACGTGATGCACTACCAATCCCCACTACCGAACTCGCCTTGCGCAAGAATCGGGTGGACTCGTCATCGCGCGATGTAGATTCATTGGCAGCAATGAATTACTCAAACGAGCGCGACTATGTTCTTGGCACTCATGAGGACGAGCTCGAACGTCTCGGTCTGCAACACCGTGCCTGGCGCGAGGTCGTTCTTGATTGCTGGCAAAACGCCGGCGTCACTGCCGGCAGTAGCGTGCTGGATGTCGGCGCCGGGCCCGGTTATGCGACGCTGGACCTGGCGCAAATCGTTGGCCCCGCCGGAAAGGTGGTCGCAGTTGAACGCTCGACCAATTTCGTTAACGCGATCAACAACGCGGTCCGAACGGCCGAACTTTCCAATGTGGAAGTTCACGAGCTCGATTTGATGAAGGACGATTTGCCCGGCGGACCGTATGATTTCAGCTGGTGTCGATGGGTGCTCTGTTTCGTTTCCGATCCGAACCTGCTCGTGAAGAAAATCTCAAATGCGCTTCGGCCTGGAGGTCGGGCGATTTTTCACGAGTACGGACATTACACGACCTGGGAATTTGTCCCGGCACGGGCGAGTCATGAAGAATTTCGCAACCACGTTATCGCTACCTGGCGCGAATCGGGGGGCGAGCCAGACACGGGACAACAACTGCCGCGGTGGTTGAGCAACAATGGACTCGCCGTCCGCTCGATTGTGCCGCGCATTTTTTGCCTTAGCCCCGGCGACTATATGTGGCAATGGCCGGCGCAATTCATTCAAGTGCATCTTCTTCGCTTGCAGGAACTCGGAAAAATCGATTCCGGATTCGCCGACAAAGTCCGTTCCGATTTGGCCGCGGCGGAGAAAGAAAATGCGTCGTTCATGCTGACACCGCTGGTGCTCGAGATCGTGGCCGAGAAGAGGTAGGCGCCGTTGTCCCCAACGGCCCGCGGGCGATTGGGGCAATCGCCCCTACCTCGTCAGAAGCCGCCATAAGTAAATCCCGCAGCGCGCGAGGCACAAAGCCAGCTTTAAGAGAAAGCTGCTATGAAGCTTCTCCACTTCTTTGGCTTTACTTGCCTTATTGCAACCGCGCTCCATGCCTCCGGCGCGCCTGCAGTTGTGATCAGCATCGCCGATCAAAAACTCGCCCTGGTTGAAGATGGCGCGCCGATCGCGCAATTCCCCGTCTCCACTTCCAAATTCGGCGTCGGGGATCGGCCTGGCAGCTACGCAACGCCGCTGGGCCTGCTGGAAATTGCCTCCAAGATCGGGGAAAATGCTCCGCTCGGCACCGTTTTTAAGTCACGGATTCAAACCGGTGAAGTCCTTCGCCCGAACGCGCGTGGTCGCGATCCAATCGTGACCCGCATCATTTGGTTGCGCGGTTTGGAGAAGCGCAACGCCAGTGCCTACGATCGCGGCATTTATATCCACGGCACCCCGGTTGAACGGCTGATTGGCCGGCCGGCCAGTTACGGCTGCATCCGGATGCGGTCCCGCGATGTGGCTCATCTCTTCAACGCCGTCACGGTGGGAACGCGCATCGCCGTGGTGACTTGTCACCTTCGGGATGCAATTGCGCGGGCCAGCAGTTGTCGACCGTCAACCGGGCTCGGTCTCGCCTCGAACTAACTTTTGGAGTGCGGTGCGTCCTCGCACCGCTTTTCATCGCTAGAATTCGCGGCGAAAGCGGCACGAGGACGTGCCGCACTCCAAATCGATTTCCGTTGCAGCTGGAGCTATGGGTGCGGCAAATTGAAACGCCGCATGAAAGATCTGACCCAGGGATCGGTAACCAAACATTTGCTCCACATGTCGGCTTTCATGGCCGTCAGCATGGTGGTGCAGACACTCTACCTGCTGCTCGATATGTACTGGGTCGGGCATTTGGGAAAAGAAGCGATCGCCGCTGTCGGTGTGGCCGGAAACCTGAACATGGTTGTGCTCGCGTTGACCCAAATGCTCGGGGTTGGAACGACGACCCTAATTTCGCAAGCGGCGGGCAGAAAAGATCAGCCGCGGGCCGAGCTCGTATTCAATCAATCGATCGTCATGTCCGTCCTGATCGGGATTGGCGTTGGCATCTGCGTGTTTGTATTAATGGATCGATACACTAATTCGCTCAGCGCAGACGCGATCACGGCCGGCCTGGCCAGAAAGTATCTGCTGTGGTTCATCCCGGCCCTGGTCCTTCAATTTCCGCTGGTCAGTCTGGGTTCAGCCCTTCGCGCGACCGGAATCGTGAAGCCAACCGTCCTTTTGCAAGTCTTGAGCGTGGTGCTCAACGCTGTTCTCGCGCCTTTCCTCATTTTAGGCATCGGACTTCCAAAACTCGGTGTTGCCGGCGCGGCCCTGGCCACATTCATCGCCATCCTGGTCGCCGATGTGCTGATGATCATTTATTTCGAGAAAAATTTCCATTACCTTCGATTCAAATCCGCGCAGTTTGCGCCCCAAATGAAAACGTGGTGGGCGATGTTGCGGGTCGGTCTGCCTGCCGGCGCCGAATTTGTTCTTCTCTTCGTCTATATCACGCTGGTCTATTCGATCATCGTCGGCTTCGGGCCTGCGGCTCAGGCTGGATTCGGGGTCGGTGTTCGCATCATGCAAGCGCTCTTTCTTCCGGTGGTCGCGCTCAGCTTCGCTGTTTCGCCGATGGTCGGGCAAAATTTTGGCGGACGTCAGGCCCAACGGGTTCGCCATTCAATTTATTCAGGGTTGGGAATTGCCACGCTGTTAATGCTGGTCCTTGCCGGATTCACCTGGTCGGCGCCGGGCGCGATGGTGAGCGTTTTTTCAAACGACCCGCAAGTGATTGCTTTCGGCCGGGATTATCTGACCATCGTCGCGTTCAATTTCGTTGCTGCCGGGATCGTATTTACCACGTCGAGCATTTTTCAAGGACTCGGTAACACTGTCCCGCCCTTGCTCAGCTCAGCCTCAAGGTTGGTCCTGTTTGCCTTGCCAGCGTTGCTGGTGTCGCATCGCGGCGGATTCGAGATCAAAGTGATTTGGTATCTTTCCGTCGCATCCCAGGTCCTTCAGGCCGGGATCAATCTCATGCTTCTGCGATACGAATTGCGGCGAAAGTTGAAGTTCGAAGACGGCGCCGAATTTGTCCCGGCCAGCGCGACCGCATCGTAAAATCCGTCCTTGCATTCAGTTCGCGGCAAAACCAGTTTTCTGGCTCCGTCTCAAAGACACCAACCTATGCGCTCTCGAATTGTTCGTTTCGCTTTCGCTTTTTCCCTGTTGTCGGTCGTCGCCGGGTTCGCCCAAAACGCGCCCAATACCACCCGACTGCTTCGATTTCCGACCACCAACGACAAAGACGTTGTCTTTTGTTACGCCGGTGAACTTTACACCGTCGGCAAGGATGGCGGAGTTGCCCGACGCCTTACCAGCGGCCCAGGCTACACCTCGTTCCCGCGGTTTTCGCCCGACGGCAAACAGGTCGCGTTCACCTCGCAATACGACGGCAACACTGAAGTCTACCTAATGCCGGCCGACGGCGGCACGCCGAAACGTCTCACGATTTCCGCGACCCTCGGCCGCGACGATATCTCCGATCGCATGGGACCAAACAACATCGTCATGGCCTGGGAAAACACGAAACCGCAGATCGTGTTTCGTTCGCGAATGAAATCGTTCAACGATTTTATCGGCGCGCTGTTTACGGTCGGCAGTGACACCGAATTACCGCAGCAGTTGCCGGTGCCGCGCGGCGGGTTCGCCTCGTTTTCACCCGACGACTCGAAGATGGCGTTCAATCGCGTTTTTCGCGAGTTCCGGACTTGGAAGCATTATCGCGGCGGCATGGCCGACGATGTCTGGATTTACGATTTCAAAACCGGCAACACCGAAAATCTCACCAACAATCCCGCCCAGGACATCTGCCCAATGTGGGGCCCAGACAATAAGATTTATTTCCTGTCCGATCGGGAAGGACGACTGAATCTGTTTTCGACCGATCTCGGCACCAAGGAAACGCGACAGCTCACCACCTTCAAAGATTTCGACATCAAGTTTCCGTCGATCGGGAAGCAATCGATCGTGTTCGAGCAAGCCGGTTATGTCTGGCGTTACGATCTGAAAACTGGCGAGGCCCGAATCGTGCCGATCGAGATCAAGGAAGATTTCGCGATTGGGCGCAACGCGTTCCTCGACGCATCCAAACATCTGGAATCGGTGAACCTGGCGCCGGACGGAGAGCGCACGATTGTTGTCGCGCGCGGAGACCTGTTTTCGGTTCCGGCCAGAAACGGAACGCCACGTAATCTTACCAGGACTTCAGGCGCGCATGAGCGCGATGCCGTTTGGTCGCCGGACGGAAAATGGATCGCCTACAACTCCGACGCGACCGGGGAAAACGAGCTCTACATTCGGGCGCAAGATGGCAAAGGCGAACCGGTCCAGGTCACCAGTGGAGCCGACACTTATTATTACGCGATGAAATGGTCGCCCGACAGCAAGAAGCTGGCCTGGTCCGATCGTCTGCAACGATTGCGATTCGTGGACGTGGCCAGCAAGACTGTGACTCAGGTCGATCATGACAAAGTTGGCGAGATCGAAGTTTTCAATTGGTCGCCGGACAGTCAATGGATCGCGTGGGGCCGGCCGGAAGAAAACGGCCTGTCGCGGGTAAACCTTTATTCGCTGGCGAGCAAACAACAGACCGCCGTCACGGATAATTGGTACAACGCCGCCGAACCCACGTTCAGCGATGATGGCAAATATTTGCTTTTGGCTTCGGCCCGGGATTTCAAGCCAACCTTTGGGGACGAGGAATTCTCGAACGTTTATCGCGACATGGAGCGCGTTTACATGGTGACTCTCGCCAAAGACACCGAGAACCCCCTCGGACCCCGCAGTGACGAAGTCGGAAAGGCAGATCAAAAACGGGAGAAAGAAAAAGAAAAGGAAGCAGCCGAGAAAAAGCCCGAAGCAAAGATGTCTTCGACCCCGACCGACAAAAAAGCCGGGGAAAAGAAACCCGAACCCTCCCCAACTCCCGCGCCTAAAAAGCCAGTCATAGTAAAGATCGATACCGACGGAATTCAGAACCGGATCGTCGGCCTGGAGATCGCCCCCGGGAATTATCGCGACCTTCGGATGATCGAAGACCGGGTTTTCTATTTGCGCCGGACCGCGGCGGACGACGTCGGTGAAGATGAGGATGAAGAGGGCGGAGGGCGCGATCGTAAGTCGCATCTTTGTTCCTACAGCCTGGAAGACCGCAAGGAAACCGTCCTCGGCGACGCGAACGCCTATCAAATTTCTTTCGACGGCAAAAAGATGCTGGTGAAGGTCAAGAAAGATTACGCCATCATCGATATTCCCAAGGACAAGATCGAAACCAAGGACCACGAGCTCAAAATCGCAGGGCTCGATATGCAGCTCGATCGGCAGGCGGAATGGAAGCAGATCTATTATGAATGCTGGCGGCAGGAGCGCGATTTCTTCTACGCGCCCAACATGAACGGAGTCGATTGGAAAGCGATGCGTGATAAATATGCCGCGCTTTTGCCGTTCGTGAACCATCGCAACGATCTCACTTATTTGCTTGGCGAGTTGATTGCCGAATTGAACAACGGACACGCTTACGTCGCCGGCGGCGAACGGCCTGATACGCCACGGATCAAACTCGGTTTGCTGGGCGCGGAGCTGTCGCGCGATCCGGCCAGCAAGGCCTACAAGATCGATCACATCCTGCCCGGCCAAAATTGGGACAAAGAAACGCGCTCGCCCCTGACCGCGCTCGGCGTCGATGTGAAACCGGGCGATTATATTCTCGCGGTCAACGGCACGCCGGTCTCCACCCTGCCGAACATTTACCAGGCCTTGATCGGCACGGCCGATAAACAAGTCATCTTGCGGGTGAACTCAAAACCGAGCGATGCCGGCGCCCGCGATGTGACGGTGGTGCCGACCGCAAATGAAGCGCCGCTCTATTATTTAGATTGGGTCCAAAAGAACATCGATTACGTGAACAAGAAAACGAACGGCGATGTTGGTTACATACACATCCCCGACATGGGCCAGCCCGGGTTGAACGAGTTTACCAAGCTGTATTTCCCACAAATCCGGAAGCACGCGTTGATTGTCGACGTTCGTGGCAACGGGGGCGGCTTCGTTTCACCGCTTGTTGCCGAGAGATTGCGACGCGCCTTCTTGATGATCGGCATCGCCCGCAACGGCATGCCTCAAACCGATCCGCAACAAGCGTTCACCGGACCGATGGTCAGCCTCTGCAACGAATTCTCCGCCTCTGACGGCGACATTTTCCCTTACCGATTCAAGGCGCTGGGCCTCGGCAAGTTGATTGGAAAACGGACCTGGGGCGGCGTTGTTGGAATCCGCCAGTCATTGCCGATCGTCGACGGCGGCCAGTTCTTCAAACCGGAGTTCGCCCTTTATTCCAAGGACGGCAAGGAATGGATCATTGAGGGCCACGGCGTCGATCCCGACATCGTGGTCGACAACGATCCCGGCAAGGAATTCAAAGGCGAAGATCAACAGCTCGACCGCGGGATCCAGGAACTTCAGGAAGAGCTGAAGACCAAGCGCTACGATTTCCCGCCGCCGCCGCCCTGGCCGAATCGCGCGTTCCAGAACGGCAAATAAGATCTGTCATCGGCCGAAGGACCCTCACCTGGCACTTGCGGCTTCCTCTCCCTGAGGGAGAGGATTGAGGTGACGGCGCTGCCTCGAATGGAGCTGCCGAAACGCCCGTCCATTTGTACGGGATGACATCCATGTTCATTTGAACTTGCGTCGCGTCGCTGACGCGGCGATGCTGAGTTCATGCTGACCGACCGCCAGAAAAAAGTTTTGGATTTTATCCAGCGCGAGCAACGCGAAAAAGGCGTCACCCCGAGCACGCGCGAGATCCAGAGTCATTTTCGATTCGCCAGCCAGACTTCAGTGATGCAATACATCGCCGCGCTTGAAAAGAAGGGATTTCTCCAACGCCAGGCCGGCAAAGCACGCACCCTGATCACCCCGATCCAAAAAGTTCGAATCCATGACGTTCCAATCTACGGACAAATCCCCGCCGGCATGGCCACAATGACCGAGCAGGATGTCGAAGGTCATGTTTCGCTCGACGCGGAATCGGCCAACGTTTCAAAAACTCACGGCACGTTCGCGTTGCGGGTCCGCGGCGATTCGATGGTCGGCGCCCACATTCTCGACGGCGACCTGGTGATTCTCGAACAGAGCAAAGAGGTCCAGAACGGCGATATCGTCGCGGCCCTGATCGACGGCGAAACGACATTGAAACGATACGTGGTCGACCGCGGGCGGCCGTATTTGAAAGCCGAAAACCCGCGCTATCCGAATCTCATTCCTGCCCGCGAACTGAAAATCCAGGGTGTTATGGTCTCTCTCGTGCGGAAACACGAGCGGCGAAAAAAGCATTAGGTCGATTCCGTCGCGCTGGCGCCGACCCGATATTTTCGCGACGTTGTCCCAATGTCCGTTATTGAGCTTTCCACGTCGATCGCAGCCCCAACTGAGCGGGTGTTCGACTTGGCGCGCAGGATCGACTTACACATGAGCTCGACTTCGCGCACTGGTGAGCGTGCCGTTGCTGGAGTTACTTCCGGTCTTATCGGGCTCGGGGAAGAAGTAACCTGGCGCGCTCGCCACTTTGGAATCTGGCAGTCACTGACCGTTCGCATAACCGAATTCGAACGACCGGATCATTTCGCCGACGTCATGGTACGCGGAGCGTTTCGGCGGATGGAACATCATCATTATTTCGACGCGTCCTCAAATGGCACGATGATGCGCGATCGAAGAATGGGGTCAAATCTAAACATTTAACATTTCGTTAAGCAACTTACGCCTTG
>JAICWQ010000254.1 GCA_025934755.1 Chthoniobacterales bacterium
AACGCGTTCTCAAACGTCGGCTGAAAATGTTCGCGGACGGTTTCGCCGATTCGAAAGCGCGGGCTCACCGCTGATTGGGCGGCGCAAAAAACTTCGATATTGATCTTGCCAACTTTGCCGAGTGCGTCGCGAACAGTCCGGAGGGCGAGTTCCGGTGTATTGCAGTCGCGGCTGAGATGTCCGAGGACGACCCGATCGATCTTTCCCGGCAACAATTCTTGAATCACCGTGGCCGCCGCATTGTTGGATAAATGTCCGTGGCGGGATTGGATTCGTTGCTTCACCGGCCACGGCCGATGCGTATCGCTTTGCAAAAGCTTTTCGTCGTGATTGGTCTCGATGACCAGGGTATGGACCTGGCGCAACCGTTCCACGATCATTTTGGTCGCGTAACCGAGATCCGTAATAAAGCCAAGGCCGCTTGCGCCGGCATAAAAGGCGAAGCCGACTGGGTCGACCGCGTCATGTGGCACCGGGAAAGCCTGCACCGTGATGTCGCAAATTTTGAACTCCGAACCGGTGCGAAAAATTCGCCAGTGCCGATGTTGATCCAGCGAACAACCGTAGCGGACTGCCTCCGCCGTCTGGGAATTTGCGTAAACCGGGATGTCCAGTTTGCGACAAAGAACTTCCAGGCCGCAAACGTGATCGCCATGTTCGTGAGTAAGCAACACTCCGTCGAGTTGTTCCGGCATTACCCCGCATTGCTCCAGCCGCAGGGCAATTTGGCGCGCGCTCAATCCACCATCGACCAAAATTTTACAATGGTCGGTGGCGATCAGCGCACTGTTTCCGCCACTGCCGCTCCCGAGCATCGTCAAACTGAACACGATCCGTATTTAGGGACCGCCTGTCGATTTTCGCAAATTAAAATCGCAAGAGCGGACGAATTTTTGCCGGCGGCAGGGCCAGGACTCGCTTCTTTTTATCGATGTAATCGAGCGAGCGAAAGAGCCGGATTTCATCGATGCGGCGAACGGCATTCAGAGTATCGAGATACCAGGTGTAACTCGCGGCCAGCTCGGTCGTTTCTGCGTAACGCGCGCGCAAATTTCGGTCGGCGAAAGCGTCCGGGCATTGACGGCTGAAGAGATGAAACCGAAGCCATCGACGGTCAGTCTGCGACACGCGCTGGGTCTTTCGGAAAAACGCCACGAACAAAAGTAAAACCAGGTAGGTATCGACCTGAGCCTGCAACTCCAGGTTACGGGCAAAATCTTCGGAACCGATTTCGCGCGCCCCATTGCTAAACTGAAGGGCGGCATGCAGAGCGTGGTTAATTTCTTCCACGAAAGCAATCAGCGAACGGATGTTGCGGTCGCTCAGGCCGGCCCTCGGATCGTGGCGCTCAAGCTGTTCGATCATCCAGCGGGAATAATAAATGCCGACATAAAGCCGATCGTCGGCCGTCCGCAGAAAAGTCCGGGCGAGCTCGCTCAATTCGCGCGCGGATCTACCGGCCAGAATCGATAGTTCCCGGCACCGGTGGCGATCGATCAGGCAATCCTCGAGATTAATCCCGACCCGGGCATAGGTTCGCTCGAATAATCTCTGGACTTGGCTGAAGAGAGTTTCGTTCATGGCAGGGTCGGCGCAGTGCGCCGATTACGGACATCGCGGCGCGACGTCCCTGCCTCACAACAGGTGTGACACATTGCTATCTTCATCCAAATGAAGCAGGCGATCTGAAAGATCGTTCAGGGCCAGGCGGACATCGTGAAAACGGTTCGCCAGACCGGTAAAAACGTCAGTCAGTTCGCAGCGACGGGCGGTTTCATGCGACGCGACCAGCTGGTAATTGGTGCGTCCAACTTGATCATAGATATCAATGTCTGGCGCGCCCCGCAAGCTCCGGCGATGAGTGTTCTCGT
Organism: Chthoniobacterales bacterium; assembly: GCA_025934755.1. Lineage (GTDB taxonomy): Bacteria > Verrucomicrobiota > Verrucomicrobiia > Chthoniobacterales > UBA10450 > AV40. The sequence goes on from JAICWQ010000254.1 coordinate 1,872, forward strand.
GAAAAATTCCTGTGAGAAAGAGGGAATA
>JAICWQ010000213.1 GCA_025934755.1 Chthoniobacterales bacterium
AGCGATCCGGCTTTTGCGGATCCGCGGAATTCGTTCCGAGAATTCCATGTTCGGCGGGTGAACGCCGCGAGAGTCGGAATCCGACGAAATAGGTGCATTAGCTGAGACTTGATGTTGCAGATCGCAGTGTCGGATGAGACCCCGATGTGAAACGCCAATCGCCCATTTTCAGAACCAGAACCCATTGCCATCAAATCTCAGGAACGCGCATTTCCCGTCAACTTGATTCCGGAAGTCCAATTTCCGGTTGGCGTGATCCGGGCGTTATCGACGGGCGCTAACGACTTCAGAGGACCTATTTACGTGGACGGCGTTGCTCGAGAGCGATCCACTCCCTCTCAGAGCGATAGCGGCACGCCTACCCCGCCGTTTTAGTAGATTTAAAATGTGGCCCCATTTTCCCTTTTCTGTTTCTCGAAACCATCCCGCAGTTCCCAATGAACTTCTCTTCAGCGACAACCCCAGCGGCGAAGGCCTCTAGGTGGGCTGACAAGCCTCCGCTCGCACTGGACATGCGCCTCGACCTATCGCCCAGCGCAGAACCTTCACTTTCAAAGAAAGGCGGGCGTAATTCGACCGTTCGTCCCGTAAATAGAAGGGTTTGTCGCGCAGCATGAGAATTCCCGGATTTTGCATTGTGAGAGCGTCTGACGCGACCAACTATGAAACAGGTACACTGGTGAGTTCCGTGAAACCAAACTCGCAAGAAATACAGAAACGCCGAGGATGCGCCCACGATAAAATGAAAACATCGAGTGAAACGGTTGCCTCAATTCTCGACCGGCCCGAAATGGGTCAACTCGTCACGCTGGTTGAAGAGGCCGCGCGATCCACTGACGAAGGAATAAAGCGGTTCGTCGAGCCCGCTCAGGGTACTCTGCGCCGCGCGATCACCAAAAGACACCATATTATCTTTGGTAGGCGAGGATCAGGGAAGTCGAGTCTGCTGCGAAAGGCGGCTGCTGATCTGACACTAGACAGACGACCTATTGCATACGTTGACTTAGAAACTTTTAAAGCCCACAGTTACCCCGATGTTCTGCTGAGTGTTCTGATTTCTACTTTCAATGAGTTCGAAAGCTGGCTTCGTACCGCAGCCGTTCACCCCGCACACAAGGCAAGTTTTTGGGAAAAATTCTTCGGCAGCAAACCCAAGAGAGCAGCGTTCAATCGATCCGAAGCAAAGGAGTTAGCCGATCAACTTCAGCAACAAGTCGCGATACTGGAAAAGCAACTTCATTCTGCGGATGATGTCGAAACCAAAACAAGTACTAAAGGCAGTAACGAGAATAGTTCAGGAGCGGAACTGGGCGCCAAGATTGGAACCGAAATAGCGAATATTAACGCGAAGCTGACTGCCGCCGAAAAGACCGTTTCCACCACAGAACTGCACGAGGCATATCGAAAGTCCAAAACCGATTTTCTCCATCGGCACATTCTCGACTACCAGCGCCTGTTTCAACATCTCAGCAAACTCTCATCTGGCGATTCCTTTCTTTTTTTAGACGACCTTTATCACATCCGCCGGGCAGATCAGTCGCAAGTTGTTGACTACTTTCATCGCGTAGCCAAAGGTAATAATCTGTGGCTTAAGATCGGAACGATTCGCCACCGATCCCAATGGTACGTCCATGGCGATCCGCCCCTCGGGGTCAAACTCGGGGACGATGCTGACGAGATCGACCTGGATTTAACACTAGAGAAATACTCACTGGCGAAGGATTTCCTCGTTAAGGTGCTTAATAGTTTCGTCACGGATTGCGGTCATCTTTCCGTATCGCAAATCTTGAATGACGGTGCAATCGATCGGTTGGTCTTGGCGAGTGGAGGGGTCGCCCGTGACTTTTTGGCAATCTTCCGTAGGGCTGTGGACGTTGCCAGGGAACGAGGAGAGAACCACAGGGGAGCGAGAATAGGTTCCGAGGACGTGAATGTGGCCGCGGGAGAGCACGAGACGTCGAAACGGGAGGAACTGAAGCGGGACACGCTCGACGATCAAATCGAAATCGAAAAACAGTTTGAGCGTGTGGTTAGTTTTTGCGTTGATGTCGCAAAGGCGAATCTGTTCCTGCTGGACAAAAATGCATCTGGGAGCGAAGCTCGCCTTATTCATGAGCTAGTCGACTTACGGTTGCTTCACTTGGTTCGGTCTCGCATTACAGTAAGCAAGCGCGCGGGGAAAATCTTTGAAGGGTACATGCTCGATGTTAGTCAATACACGGGCTCGCGCAAGAGACACAATTTCGAACTGGTTGAGTTTTGGAAGCCGGAAGCGCTTGAGGATATGCGCCGGGTGAAACTAATTTATGAGAATGCGCCTGATCAATCCTAGTGGAGAAATTCGTTAGTCAATTCGTCACCGAACGGACTTTTTTCTCTTGACATTAGTGCCCTCGGGCGGGGCAACAAGAGAACTGCTTAAAGGTGGTTTGAAACCTCAAGCCTCTCTTGGCCGGAAACGATGACTTCTGCGGCCACGCCGCCACATTCGCCAACGGAGACAATTCCAAGTGGTTCGTTTCGATTCATCGGAGTAATGGAAATATTGGGCGGACTTGGATTGGTTCTACCGGGCATGCTGCGTATTCGAACGGCGCTTACGCCACTCGCGGCCGCGTGTCTCTGCATAATCATGATTGGCACCGTGGTTGTCACCGTCCAGACGATGCGCGCGGCCGTCGCTGTACTGCCGTTTGTAACCGGCGCGCTTGCATGTTTCGTGGCTTACGGCCGTTGGCGCGTGGCGCCGCTGGCCGGATCCCGGGCAAGCGCCAGCCAACAGGCCGCGCATTCGTGATGCCAAACGCCACCGACGCGACGCTCCAGACTCGAATGAGCGGGGCCGACGTCATCGCCTCCTGAATCGTGTGTGGACGGTCGCTACTCGCAGTTGATTCATCTGGCGTAAAGTCCCGGATCCTGCAGATGTGCCGGATTCCGGCGATACGGCGCAGCGCATGCCGTCGGCAACAGTCGCATCCGATTATTCGAACTTCGGTTCTGCACTTTTGTCGGCGTTTAACGAACCGGGCCAGTCGATACTCTCGCCGCCCGAAAAAACGTTCCTTCGACAAGCGCGGACTTTAGGTCCCTTGAAATCCGCAAAAGTTTCCGAACCGCCTCTCAAAAAAACCACTCCCAGGAGACCGTCTGAGCGCGTTCATCCTCCGTTGCTTGTTTGCACTGATGGGCGATTCCTTCCTTCGAAAACCCTCTGAAATCACCCTTGTTATTCCAGCGACTTAGGCGGGCGGCGCTTGCGGAGAGGCCGGGGATTGTGATGAATGCAGTGCGCAAGATGCCAGCGGTGACACTTGCCACAGACGCTTGCGGGAACCACCTGATCGTTGGGCACTGGATCGATCGGCCGGCGTTTGATCTCGACTTCAAAGCCGATGTGTTCGAGTCGGCGCGTGAGTTTCCGCGCGGTGCGTTGTGGATCCCGCTGGTCGAAGTAATCACCGCCGCGCTCCTCATAGGCCCCGCCGTCGCGGATAA
>JAICWQ010000207.1 GCA_025934755.1 Chthoniobacterales bacterium
AAATCGCCGCGGCAATGCACGATGGATCAGGTGGAAGGCCGCGAAGGAAAATCTTTGTCGCTTCTGTAGCGGCGCTCTCCCTGTCTCGCCGTAGCCCAGCGAAGGCGGATGAGTGTCGTCGGCGGTCGGAGACCGCCGCGACAAAATTACTCCGGGTTGAATTCGAAGTTGATCTTCACATCGTAGTGATCGCCTTTGCCGAGGCCTTCGGGCAGCGGATCGACATGACTCACCCTGCCCCCCAACTCTTTAACTGAATCGTCCAGTTCGGCATTTCCCGACGATCGAGCGATTTCGAAACTGGAGACGCGGCCGTCCTTTTCGATTCTGAGTTTCACCAGCACCGAATTTTTCCCACCCGCATTCGCGGCCAGCGTCGGCTGGGCCCATTCGCTGTAAAACCGATCGTGCAGCATGCTGCCATACCAGCCGAACTGCGACTGGCTTACGCTGCCACCAATGTGGCCTCCCCCCGTTCCCGGAGATGTGCCTTTTCCGGCGCCAGTTTGCGCCGGGGGTTTCTCAGCGGGAGGTTTCGGTTCAGGCGATTCGTTTTTCGCCAGCACGATTTTCTTTTTCCCGGCATCGGCGATGTCGGATTTTTTGGGCGCCTCTTCCTTTTCTTCAGGCTTCGGCTTCACCTTGGGTGACGGCTTCGCTTTCGCAACCGTCTTCTTTTTTGGCGACGGCCTCGGTGTCGGCTTCGGAGTTGGTTTGGGAGTCGGCTTCGGGGTCGCTTTTACTTTTGGCGCCGGCTTTGGCGTGGCAGTTGGTGTCGTCGAAGGCCGAACCGTTGGAGCCGGGAATTGGATCTCACTCGGCGCGGACGCTAAAATTGGCCGATCTTCATCTTCGTCTCGCACTTTCTCAGCTCTTGAGAACGAGCGTGTCGAAGTTTTTTCGCGAATCAGGGAACTCTTTTTCTCGGTCACCACTCCATCGCCGGCGCCGCCGCTTATCCAGGTTACGTTTTGAATGCCCTCCTCTTTGCTGTCGCGACTCCAGCGAATCAATCCGTAGATCACAGCGACGTGGGCAAGGCCAATAAGCCCGACGTTTGACCAAAACCTCAGGTTCTTCGACATCGCTACTTCGGCTCCGCCCGGGTTGCGATCCCAACCTTCATGATTTGGGCGCGCTGCAAAGCATCCATCAAGGTGATCAACTTTTGCACCGGCAAATCGCGATCCGGACGAATCACCACCGCCACATCCGGATTTGAGCGTTTGATTTCCGACAACCGCGCGGTCAGCGAGTCAAGATCGACGGCCTGATTATTGAAACGAATCGTTTCGTTGCGATCGATCGAAACTGTCTGCACCTGGTGCGAGGTGATGGGTGGGCTGTTGGCCGCGCTGGATGGAATGATCAAACTGACGCTGCTCTCAAGCAGCGGAGTGGTAATCATGAAAATGATGAGGAGGACGAAGGCCAGATCGAGCAGCGGAGTAATGTTAATTTCCGCCAGCGAAGTGAGACTTTGTCGCTGCGAGTAACGCCTCATCTGCGAAATGCCGATTCCCGCGGACCGTGATCGACCAACTTGTGCTCGAGGTCGGACGCAAGTTCGGCGGCGAAATTGTCCATCTCGACGATCATTCCCCGAATTCGTGTGACCAAAAAATTGTAACCGAACATGGCCGGAATCGCCACGCAGAGCGCGGTAACGGTGGTGATCAGCGCGCCGGAAACGCCGGGTGCCATTGCGGCAAGGTTCGGCGCGCCAGCTTCAGCCACACCGGTAAAGGCGTCCATCACGCCCCAGACGGTCCCGAGCAATCCCAAAAACGGCGAACCACTCACCGCGGTCGCGAGCAAAATCATTTGCGACTCGAGTTCAAGGGCCGTTTCCCCGACAGCGCGCTCCATTGCGGCGGTGACCGAGCCCATTTGGGCCGGCGAAATTTTGTCGGCAATTCCGAGCCGGGCTTTGAATGTTTCGTCAACCTCGGCTGAACCGAGCAATTGGAAGGTGATTTCCTGACTGCCGGCCCGATAAACGTTGAAAAGCGGCGAGCCAGAAAAGCGCGCATTCTTCTCGAATAACCGCAAAGGTTGCCGATCCTGACGGAACGCGTGCAAAAAACGCGCGTTTTGTTTTCGGGCAAACTGGATCACGCGAAGCTTGGTCAGCATGACCGACCAGCTAAAGATGGAGCCGACCGCGAGGAGCAGAAGAACGAGCTTGCCGGCAATGGTGGCGTGGCCAAAGGCAAAGACAAGACCACCGCTGGCTAACATTGGCGAAAACAGCACGTGCAAATCACCGACCTAAGTAATAGCGCAGGCGAGCGAAAGTGCCAGCGGAAGCTCCAAATCCCAAGACCCAAACTTCCAAACAAAGAAATCCCAACTCCAAATTCCAAGCGAATTTCGCGTAGCGATTTGTTATTGGAGCTTACTTGGGATTTGCGGTTAGATGCTTCGGAAAAATCGGGCGGAGTTTGGCAAAGATGACAAAGGCCAGGCCAATCGCGATCAGAAAGAACGAGAAAAACTGGCCACGGGTAAATCCGCCGATCAAACTCGCATCCGGCTCACGGAAATTTTCCACGATGATGCGAAAGATCGCGTAGAAAATGAAGAACAACCCGGTGAGGACGCCGTTCGGTTGTCGCATTCGCGTCCGGACGAACCACAGAATTGAGAACAGCACCACGCCTTCAAAGAAAGCTTCGTAAAGTTGCGACGGATGTCTCGGTGTTAAAATTGAGCGAAGCGCTTCCTTGACCGCCGGCTGATGGCGGACGGCGGCGACGATCGCCTCGGGGGAATTGAGTGATGGATCTATTTGGGTGCAGGCAGTGATGGCTTGCTGTGCTTCGCCATTATTTTCGGTGAGTTCTTTTGGAAACTGCATGGCCCACGAAACATTTGTGGCGCGCCCGTAAAGCTCGCCGTTGATGAAGTTGGCGCAGCGCACGAGAAACAATCCAATCGGCGCAGCCACAACCAGATTGTCTCCGAGGTTCGTCCAGGAGATTTTGTGGCGCCACGCAAAATAGAAGGTGAAGGCAAGGACACCGACCATGCCGCCGTGGCTCGACATTCCGCCTTCCCAAACCCGCAGGATTGATAACGGCTCGCGTAACATCTCGGGTTTGTAGAGAAGGACATAACCGATACGGCCACCGATAATCACGCCGAAGAGAGCGCAGCCGGTGATGAAATCGCCAACTTTCGACAAAGGCAAATCTCCGTAACCGCGCCGCACCAGTGCCCGATAAACCAGATACGCGGCCAGAAACGCCAGGACGTAACCCAGTCCGTACCACCGCGGACCGACGTTGTCATAAATCCGGAAGATCAGTGGATCGAGATCGTGAACGTAATAGGCGAACATTTAACGGCATCGATTCTCAGTGCGTGTCATCCCAAGCGCAAGCCAGGGATAACAAAAGGTGATCGATCACATGGCTAAATGGCGGGACGCGCGCTTCGAGTGCGAGGTCCTTCGCTCGCTCAGGATGACTTGAGCACCTTTCGCAAAAAAGGCGCGGTTCGGCTCGTCTTGTTTTTCGCCACCTGCTCCGGCGTCCCACTGGCGACAACTTTGCCGCCCTCGGCCCCTGCCTCCGGCCCGAGATCGACGATGTAATCCGCCTCAGCCATCACGCTGATATTGTGCTCGATCACGATCACGGTGTTGCCTTCATCGACCAGTCGATGGAGCACTTTGAGCAGAAGATCGACATCGGCCATGTGCAAACCGATCGTCG
>JAICWQ010000189.1 GCA_025934755.1 Chthoniobacterales bacterium
CCGGCGCCGGTCGTTGTAGCCGCGCCTGCGCGGAACGCGCCGGCTTTTGGAAACGGGGCTCACAGAGCCGTGGCGACAGGTGTATCGATTGTCGGAACGCGCCGGCGGCTGTTCCTGCACCTTCGCGGTCGACGATCTGGATCAAATGATGACGCACTTGCGCGATCTCGGCATCGAAACCGACGAAGAAATGAAGAGCGACCAGGCGCGCCTCATCATGATCAAGGAGCCCGCGGGCAATTCCTTAGCCTGCGCCCAAACACTCGACCGCTCGATGGCCCGTTAGCAGCCAACAAACAGCATTCCCAGTGCACCCGGCTTTCGTGCTTGGTCAATGGCGACGCCGAGGATGCGACCGCGTGGGACGAAGCCTTTTACGCGGTTCGTAAGTGCCGTCGACAATGAACGATCATTTTGGGTCAATCTCCTCAGAAAATAGGTAGAATGATGCGAGCGCCCCAAGAATTCGGAGCCCAACGATGCTTGATTTCATCCGGCTTGCGGTTCAAGTAGGACTTTCGATACCTTGATGTCATGGCTGAAGAAGCTGTTAAGAAGCAGACGGCTCGCGCCGCTTACAAAGATTTCGTCGTCCAGTACTTTAGGCGTGATCTTGGGCAACTAACAGATCGACAGCGGTCAATCGGATTAATCCGGTTCTACGTCGATCAAATCCACAATCGCGTTCGAAACTACTTGTCGGAAGACGACATAGAAGAGGCGCTTGTTGATGGTGCAAACGATCTCGAAGCCGATCTCATTCACCGCGATGACAATGCGGTAACTATCTTGCAGGCAAAATACTTCAAAGACGGCAACGGTCCCGACATAAAAGATATCGAACACTTCCAAACGATTTTTAAGCGGTTACTCGATCCTAAGTTCAAGAAGAATACGCGTTTGTTGGACAAGCTCACTGAGATCAATTTTACCGATGATTCATTTGTCCTTCGATTTATTGCGTTAGGTTGCCTGACCTCTCCCCAAGCAATCGAGCAGAGTAGAAAGGACATTTCCGTTCCGTCGGGCTACGAGAGTTTACTAGACCGAACGCGAGTTGAATATTCGGACGAGGGCGGACTAACCGAAGAACTACGCGCGGCGTTGTCCTTTTCATCTGGGATTCCGGGCCGACACGAACTGGTGGCGGCCGGTGGCCGAGGGCGACGCAGCCAAATCATTAAGGTCGATGGTGGCGAGTATCCCTCTTACGTAATGGTCGTCCGCGCTTCACAGCTTGTACAGATGTATCAACAAGCTAAGGATTCTCTGTTTACGATCAACATTCGGAACTTCATTGGCAATACCCAAACGAATAAGGCAATCATTAAGAGTGCGAAGCAAGACCCCATTCATTTTTTTCACTATAATAACGGCATCGCGTGTCTCGCCCGGAAGGTAGAGGTAAACGATAACGAAGATCGCTTAACTACTGAGGGGATTCAGGTGATTAATGGAGCCCAAACCGTGAAGTCTTTGTTTCGTGCCAGCCAACCGAAGGCACCTTCACATGATCCCTTGGTCTTAGTCCGCGTAACAGAAGTGAGCAAGGGCTATGGGGAGCAAGGTCGCTTCACGAACGACGTAACACGTTACAACAACACACAAAATGTAATTAAAGCCTCCGATTTCAGGAGCAATGATCCAATCCAAGCTGATTTGCGTGATAAGTTTGCAAAGCATACGCGCTTGGGAAAGAAGGTGGACTACGCGCCAAAACGAACGGACTCACGTAAGACTAACGCTGCGGTTATACGGCTAGAAGAGTTCGCCAAGGTCATTTATTCCTTCTTGGGAGATCCTATCCAATTTTCCGGCAGCACATCGTTTCTGTTCGATGACAGCGAAAAGGGAGGATATAGATACGTTTTCGGTGACGGCACGCAGGTTTGGACGACGATGCCAGACGCAGAATTTAAGCTTCGCAGCGCTGTGTGGTGGATGGCGGATACGTTTGCTCCTGAAGTTAAATCCGACCGTGCCAATGCGGGCGATCCGCTCGAGAAAGCGGCGCTTGAGCGTAAATGGTTCATCTTTTTCGCCTCGCGCCTAGTGTTGGAGCGAAGTTTTGGGGAGGACAATTACCGGGCACAGCTTATCCCGCGTTGGAGCGGTGAATGGAAATTAGGCGAGGGGAATGTTGGGCGATGGTTTGAAGACTTGTATTCCAGAGCTAAGCAAAGTGTAGTTTTTGTCTACAAACAGGCAGCGAAGCACAAGACCTTTGTCCACAGGAACTGGATGCGGAGTCCGGACACGGTTTCTTCGCTTCGGGAGTTCATAATGGAAGGTCCCTTTAATGCGATTCCGCCGGTTTCTTCGACTGCGGGAGAGAACCGGGGTCAGCTCTAGAATTGCACTATTGCCGCCGGTTCGGTTCTCTCACTAAACTCCGTTACAAGGCGAAATAAATTGAGCGAGATTCTAGAGCTGACCCGGGACCGCCCAAGAAGGGCGCTTTCGAATTGCCTATCGTAAGGGCGCTTATAATGACGAGGCAAAAGCAGGTTATGAACTTTCACCGCTCAAGATAGGCGAGGACTACAACCGAATTGGTTCGTATCTTTGTTCTTCAATGGAGCCTGCTTCGTTCGCAGAGACGGAAAGAGGAGACTTCGGGACAAGTGGCGAGAACACGCCAACGATGTATCTGACTCAACTGATGCCAAAGTTGCTAGGATGCCGCACTTCAGTGGCTACAGCAAGACGTTCGAGCAATGGCGTGAAGATATGATCGGCAATTTTGGCGATGAGATAACATCGGAGCCTCCGGATATTTGGCAAGACATTCACTCGACGAAGACGGGGTAACTGAAGCGACGGAATCACACTATGCGGCCGACCTTCGACGATCTCAAGGAAATCTGGCTGCTATGCTATTCCCGGTCAGCGTTCATTGACGCCAGCCGCTGGCTCGATCAAATGGAGAACGCGCAAGACGTCAGCCATTACGAAGCGCTCGATTACGCGGCAGTCGTCGCCTATTGCCGTCCGTTTACAAAATCACAACTCACCAAAAAGGAACGCGTGATTCCTCTCGACGGTTTGCCGCCGCCGCAGCACTTGGCCGCTGCTCATGAAAATCTGCTGAATCTTCGAGACAAAATAATCGGTCACAAGGACGCTGTGCCAACAAAAGGTTACTCACGCTCGGCGAACATCCTGCTCGTTGAGAGGTTCCGGTCAACATACCAACTGAACACGACACGGCTCGGTGAAATGCTGCCAGAGCAACGAAAAGCGGCCAAGGAGCTTTGCGCTTATTTCGTGACTCATTGCGAAACACAGCTCCGCGAGGTCACGCGGAAATACCGCTCTGAGTTCCTCCGCTATCCGGAGGGCACCTACGAACTCTTGATCTCCGAACCGCCGGATCAATGGATCAGGCCGCATTCGCGCCCTGCGAGGTAACATACCGGACGACCCCGACGACAATAGACGCGACCCCATATTGAACCTTCCTTTTCGCTGAAGGCAATCGTCAGGGTCGCATCTTTGGTTTCGCCTTGTATCTCGCTTACTTTTTGGATGCTCGACCGCTACCTCGCGGGTTAACCGGGCGTGGTCGCGCATCCTTCGCTCCATTGATGCGCTCGGCTCCCGCCTGCCGTCTATGTGGCTAAACCCGGTGGCTCCTCTTGTCGCAAGAGTGCGAGCCTTTTCACGCTGGCAGCCCCGGATTGGGCGCGCGACCTGCTACGAGACGGCGCATGCGAACTGGTTTGGTTCTTCCAGGGTTTTTGCTGGTCGTTAACGCTTTCGGGGCAGCGACGGCTTCCAATCTGCAATCAGTATCGGATTCCAAACCGCAACGATTACCGGCTTCCAGCTCGCAAGGGTCAGCGGCTTCCAGCTCGCAACCTTTAGCGGCTCCCAGGCCCGCCCTGACCACGCTCGTGGTCACACTCAGCTCGGACAATGATCCGGGCGGTATCGGAGAGATAGGCGATCTGAGGTATGCCTTGAATACAATGAATCAGGAGACAAATCCTTGCGAAACGCGGCCGCGGTCAAGGTTTGGCTTTTCAGTTACTTGTGACCAGTTAGGAACCCGCCAATAATCAGATATTTGAGGCTGGCCGTTCGGCTAGGTCTGGTCGATTAGCTCGCAGAATTTTTTCAGGTCAACGTTACCGCCGGAAACGATACAGACCACCGGCCCCGGCCCTGTTACTTTACCCGCGAGCACGGCGGCAAGCGGGAGGGCGCCGGCGCCTTCCGCGATGATGCGCACTTTCTATCTAATTTTCGTGGGCGACGCTTGGGTCGTCATCTTTTCTATCGGATCGCTCCAGTCGCTCTGGCCGTTGCTGCCACCGATGGCACAAAGCTGCACGGTGTATTTTACAAAATCTGAAAGCTGCCGGCTGGAAGTTGAAACTGCCGCGATGGATGCAGAGCAACGGCCGGGCCTTCAAAGGCTGAAAACTGCGCTAAGCCAAGGTTCGCAGACTCACCACTCCCGCAGTGCCGGACCATCAGCCGAGCCAATCCCGGCCTCGTCCTGCGCCTGCGGGCCTACGTTACAGCCGGAAAAAAAGCGTGATTTCTAGTCTTGACAGTGGTGCTGCAACCGCTCAAAACCGGCGATTATGAAAACGAACAATGGCGCCGTCATCCTTGTTGGTCTCGTCGGCCTGATTATCGGGGCCGCAGTCGGCTATTTTGCTTTCGGTCACGGCAAGCCGCTGGCCGACCCCGGACCCGCGAAGTATATCTTAATGTTCGGAGAAACCAGCGGCAATACCCTAGTTACAGCCGATTTGACCGCTTTCCAAAACGCCTTGGCCAGTCC
>JAICWQ010000017.1 GCA_025934755.1 Chthoniobacterales bacterium
GCCGAATACGACATGCCGGCCGTGGCCATGACCGATCATGGAAATCTCTTCGGCGCGATCGAATTTTACCAGGAAGCGGAGCGCGCCGGCATCAAACCCATTATTGGGTGCGAGGCTTACATCGCGCCGCGGTCGCATAAGGAGAAGGCCAATTCGATGCGGGAAGCGGCGTATCATTTCACCCTCCTGGCCGAAAACGAAATTGGGTATCGCAACCTGGTAAAACTGATTACCACCGCGCACCTGGACGGATTTCATTACCGCCCGCGGATTGACAAAGCGCTCTTGGCGCAACATTCGGCCGGATTAATCGGCTTGAGCGGTTGTCTGGCCGGCGAAGTGAACTCTGCAATCCAGGCGAACAACATTCAAAAAGCGACAGCGGCCGCGGCTGAATATCGTGACATCCTGGGAGCGGAGAACTTTTTCGTCGAGTTGCACGATCACGGGATCGAAGAACAAAAATGGTGCAACGCGGTGCTGCCGAAGATCGCGAAAGATCTTCGGGTCGGGTTGGTTGCGGCGAACGACGTCCATTTTCTTCGTCGGGAAGATCATGGTGCGCACGACGTGATGCTCTGCATCGGCATGCAGAAAATGGTGGATGACCAGAGTCGGATGAAGTACGCGCCCGAGCTTTATTTCAAGTCGCCGGACGAAATGCGCGCGTTGTTCAAAGATCACCCAGAGTCGATTTCAAACACGCTTGCGATCGGGGAACGTTGTAATGTTACGATCGAGTTTGGGCGCTCTAAATATCCCGAGTATCCGGCGCCGTCCGGACAGACGCGGGAAATGTATTTGCGCGGCCTGTGCGACAAAGGACTGGAGGAACGGTACGGAGAGCGCGCGAGGTCTGACAAACAACTCCGCGACCGACTCGCTTACGAGCTCGGCGTGCTCGAGCGCACTGGTTTCGTCAGCTACATCCTGATCGTCTGGGACTTCATCCATTTCGCCAAAGGGCGGGGTATCCCAGTTGGTCCCGGGCGCGGCTCGGCTGCGGGTTCGCTGGTGGCTTACGTTTTGGGAATTACCGACATCGACCCGCTGCAATTCGGATTGATCTTCGAACGGTTTTTGAATCCGGACCGCGTGTCACCGCCTGATATCGATGTCGATTTCTGCGAAGCGCGTCGCGGCGAAGTGTTGGAATATGTTCGGCAAAAATACGGCGAGCGGCGGGTCGCCCAGATCATCACCTTTGGAAAACTGAAAGCGAAAAGCGTGGTGCGCGATGTTGGGCGGGTGATGGGGTTGCCCTACCGTGACGCCGATCGGATCGCGCGGATGATTCCGAACGAGCTGGGAATCACCCTCGATTCGGCCGCGGAGAAAAATTCCGAACTGAAGCGCGCGATCGCGACCGAGGCGCAAACGAAACAATTATTCGAGTACGCCAAAACGCTTGAGGGCCTTTCCCGCACCGCGGGAGTGCACGCGGCAGGCGTGGTCATCGCCGATCGAGATCTCTCCGATTACATCCCGCTTTGTCGCGACGTAAAGGGCAACGACGTGATCAGTCAGTATGCGATGGGGCCGCTGAACGATCTCGGATTGCTGAAGATGGATTTCCTCGGCCTGAAAACTTTGACGGTGATCGAGGACACCACGGCTTTGATTCGCAAACGGGATCCGGAATTTTCACCAAAAAATATTCCGTTGGACGACAAAGCTGCGTTCGAACTCTACAACCGCGGCGAAACAATCGGCCTGTTTCAAATGGAATCGGGCGGAATGACCGGCACGGCGCGCAAATTCGACGTGCAGAAGATCGACGACATCATTGCCTTGATTGCGCTTTATCGGCCGGGCCCGATGGATCTCATCGACGATTATATTAAGCGCAAAAAGGGTTTGATGAAGATCCGCTACGAGCATCCGTTGCTCGAAGAGATCTGCGCCGACACCTACGGGGTGATGATTTACCAGGAGCAGGTGATGGCCGCGGCCAGCAAGCTGGCCGGTTATTCGTTAGCGCAAGGCGATCTTCTCCGTCGGGCGATGGGCAAGAAGGACAAGGAAAAGATGGCGAAGGAGCGCACGAACTTCATCGAAGGTTGCGCTCGAACGAACAAGATTCCGGAAAAGAAAGCGAACGCGATCTTCGATTTGCTGGAAAAGTTCGCCGGCTACGGATTTAACAAGAGTCACAGCGCGGCTTACGGCGTCATCAGCTATCAGACCGCCTATTTGAAATCGCATTATCCGGTAGAGTTCATGGCCGGTTTGCTGAGCAACGAAATCAATAACACGGACAAAATTTCGATCTTCGTCGGTGAATGCAAACGGATGGGCGTTTCGATTCTGCCGCCGGACATCAACAAGAGCGGTTTGAAATTCACGCCGGAAAAAAGCGGCACCGGGATCGCGCCCCTGAAATCTGAAGACCATCGGCAGGGTGCCGATGCCACTACGGCGATCCGCTACGGGCTGGCGGCGATCAAGAATGTGGGCGAATCGGCGATGCAGATATCGATCGACGAGCGCGAGCGAACCGGGGAATACACGTCGCTCGAAGATTTTTGCGGGCGCATTGGAACGCGCATCGCCAATCGCAAGATGCTGGAAAGTCTGATCAAGTCCGGCGCCTTCGATTTTGTCGGCCGCGATCGGGCCGAACTTTACGCCTGCATCGATGAATCGCTCTCGTCCGCGGCGGCAGCGCAACGCGACCGGACGGTTGGGCAAGTTTCGTTGTTTGACGAAGAAACCCACGCCGCCACCACCCGTAAACGAGTGGTCCCGCCCTGGGGCGACCATGAAAAACTTTCCTACGAGAAAGAACTCCTCGGATTTTATGTCAGCGGCCACCCCCTCGATTCTTATGCCGGCCTTTTTGCCGGCAAAAACTATCAGCCGATCGGCTCGTTAGGCGATTTGGAAGACCGTTCCCAATTCAAGATCGCCGGAGTCATCGCTCAGGCGGAGAAAAAGTTCACTCGCAAGGAGGGAAAGCCGTTCGCTGTTATCTGGCTGGAAGACCTGACCGGCAGCCTTGAGATTGTCGTTTGGAATGACGTCTTTGTAACGGTCTCCGAACTTCTCGAGCCGGGCCGCGTGGTAGAGCTTCGCGGCACAATCGACACCCGGGGCGATTCGCTTCGAGCCACCGCGCAAAAGATAAGAGTTCCGGTCGCCGGCAAAACCAATGGCGCGTCAAATGGAAACGGCAACCACAAATCGATGGATCAAGCGGCGGTCCTTTTGCAGTTTTCGCCCGCAACTACGACTGAGGAACTGCGGGAAGTACGCGCGTTGCTTGCCAGCTCGCCCGGTCAACAGCGGGTCCAGCTTTTGTTCGATCGCCCCAATGCCGAGCCGTTGCGGGTTGATGCCGGCTCCGACTTGCGGATCAATCTTACGCGTGAGCTCGAACAAAAACTCATGCGCTGGCTGGTAGCGACCAAATCCGAGCGACGCGACGAAGCTGCATCGTAGTCTTTGGAGTGCGGCGTGTACTCACGCCGCTTTCCCCAAGCGCAACAAAAACGAAAGCTGCAAACGACCCGTGTCGGAAACCGGTGCGAGGACGCACCGCACTCCAAAGACTAACGGCGCTTCGGTTTTTTCCGCGGCTTCTCGGGCGCCGGAGTGGGTTTCGGATGCAGACCGAATGTGAACGATTGCTGCGCCGGCTTTTCGCCGAAGCATAACGGGATTTTGGTCGCGTCGGACAGAATCGATTCGCCCTGCGCGGTGATGGCAGCCTGGCGCGAAGTCATTGTCCATCCGCCCTCGAACATGCTGCCACGCACCTCGATTTGATTGATGATTGGCGCGAGAGTGATCCCGACTGGTTGAAGAACAATTCGATTGACACAGGAACTTGGGGGCGTGGTCAGGGCAAAGACCGGGACGCTCGGGAAAATATCGATTTTCGTTTCAGCCAGGTCGTGAAAATCAATGTCGCCGCGAAGCGAAATGTCGACATCGTTGGTGGCTGCGTTAAGGAATTCGATTTTCCCATGCTCGCCATCGAAAGTTATTCGTGCGCTGGCCTGGGTGAAATCCAGCGGACCGTTTTGCAGTTTTGCGTTCACCAGCTGCACATCGCCGGAAATGTGGGGATGCTGAAGGGTTTGGTTCCAGGAGATCGCCCCGCTCACGATGCCGTCGTCGAACATCGGCGGGTGAAAGAATTGGGGCGCGCTGGCCAGCACCACGGCGGGAAAGTTAATCTGCGCGTCCAAGGGCGAGGCAAAAAATGCCTTCCAATCTTCGCCGAGCTTGAACGGAAACTTCGCGCTGATATCGACCTGACTTGACCCGGGCAAAGTGAAAGCAGCGTGGGTGTCCCACTGACCGGAAGAAATCTTCGCCTCAAGCTGGACGGGAATGGCAGCTCCGGAAGCAGGCCGGCCCAGTAAAAAATATTCCCCCGCATCCCGAACTTTCGCCTCGATCGTGCCGGAATAATCCTGCTCGTGCGAAGTATCGATTTTCCCCTGGGCCCGAACGAAATCTTTTTTGCGCACGACTTCAAACTGTTCGAGCTCTAATTGGCTCGCTTTCAAATTAACTTTGGCGCTGAAGTGATCAATCTGTCGTTTGAACAGGGACAAGGAATTTCCGGTGGCGACGAGATGGCCTCCAAAGTTTCGTTCCCGCGCGCTCACCGTCCCCTCAATTGCAATTCCTCCCGCAAAATCGCCACGCGCCGCGCCAAACAGTTCCGCAAACTGACCAAGGTCCCCGATCGATCCGGAAATTTGCCCGCGAAAATCGGGGTTCAGCCAGTCGGAAGATTTCGAGGGCAAGGCGCCGTCGCCATTCATGGTCAACTGGTTTTGACGCTGCTTAATGTAGAGCTGCTGCAACTGGATTTGCCGATTATAAAAGACCGCGCCGAGCATGATCAGGTCCGCAGCTCGATTGTGCCAGCTCAGCCCATTGAGCTCGGTCCAAATCGACGCCGTGCCGGCCAGCGGATCCCGCGGATCGCCCCGGAACGTAAAATAACAGGCCCGCAGAGATCCGCCGAGCTGATCGGTTGAGCCGAGCGCTTCAGATGTTTGGGCGAGAGAAATTCCGGTGGCGGTGCCGGCCAGGTTCCAAATCGAATGTTGTTCGTCCCATTCGTTGGAAATGCTGGCGCGAATTTTTCCCCCCAGCACATCGAGATCGAATTGAAGGTCGGCCCGTTGGTCGTCGAGTCGCGAAAGGTCGATCAACAGCGATTGAAGGTCCAACCCGCGGGCAAGATTGAGACCGCCGATGGTCAGCCGGTTTTCCTGCCATTTGGTCGCGCCTCGTAATCGGGAAAACGTTTGGCGAAACATTGGCGATGTGATCGCAACTTCGCCGGCCGAAAAGCGACCCGCCTCAATTTGGTTTCCTGAAATGAATGCGTTCCGGATTAAAACGACGGACGGCCCGTTTTCGACCCGGAGATCAATCCGGTCGATTTGGAAATTTGCGGGAAGTAATGCCTGCAATGCGCGCCAGTTGAAATCGAGAGGGCGTTTACCGCCGGAAAAATCACGCCGGACCTCGGCCCGGGCGTTTTGGATGGACAAGGCATGAACGCCATCGGATTTGCCGGCGATAATCCTGGCCAACTTCAGATGAAGCGTTACATGCTCGGCGTTCAGATCGATTTGAGTGGCCACCGCCGGCTCGTTCGTAACCCGGATGCGATCGATTGTAACCGGCCGCAAGAGCGGCGCTTCGATTTTTCCGATCTCGATTTTCAGATGCTGGCGATGCGCCTGCCAGTAGAGCCAGCCACGAAGCGCGGCGGAAGTCAGGGCCGGGGACAACGCAATCCCGGCCAGGGCCGCCAGCACAAGGATGGCGATCAGGAGCAGACGTTTTCGTGGCATCGCGTGGTCATTGCTTTAATCGCAAACGCCCGACGCGCAAAGGCGGTTTATTTGGGTGCGATTGAAGCCGGCGATTCGGTCGGCAGCGGACTGGTAAACACAAGGTGAATCGGCTGGCGGGCGTGGATTCGTTTGTTGAGCTGGTGTTGCAATTCCTGCTCGGCCTCGGCCGGCAAACCGATCTCGATCGCCTCTTTTCGCGCCATTTCCGGAAGCTGCGCCAGTTCGTTTTCAAGATCCGCGCCCGAGATGCGGTTCCACAGACCGTTCTCCAACGCGAGCACGTCGACCCGATCTTCTTCGACGCCGACGATTTGAGCGTGCGGCAGCTGGATCGCAATTTCGTCCGGTCGCACATCGACCGTTACGTCCTGGCGTAAATCGAAGCCCGCCTTGACCGTAAACGTTCCGCTCAACTTGATCCGTTTGGAGCTGCCGGCCCAGGTGTGTGCGAATTCGCGTTTCACTTTCAATTGTTTCGTCAGGGTGGCGAGCTCGGCCGCGGGCGACGCTGTTCCTTCGGCGACGGTGCGATTGTTGATCGTGATTCTTGGCTGCAAGTGGGCGACATCGACAAAGGCCGAACGCAAATCTCTTCCGAGACGCTCAATATCTTCCGTTCCCTGTCCGACGGTTCGCGCGGGCCACGTCTCTAATCGCAGGAAAACGAAGACCGCCGCCGCCGCTAAAATTAACACACCGATCGTCAGCGCGGCGGGCCAGGAAAACCTACCGGACTTTTCGGAGTTCGACATTGGATGTTGGATGTTCGGGGTTCGAGGTTTCTTCAATCCCCAAAAAAGTACCGCCCCCCACGCCCGATGGGCGTGAAGGGCGGCTGTTCCCCCCAGAACAATTTATAAAGCTGTGGTGCTAGTAGCCGAGCTTGCGGCGCGCCGCAACAAAAATTTCGATAAATTATCAGCTTTCTTGGCTTCCAAGGGAGATGGCTTTTCCGGCGTCTAAAATAATAACGGCCGCTTCTCGCCTCAACCACACCCGACTTGCGGAGCCCGCCGATGCGCGGTTTAGTTTTTATATGCGGGATTTGGGTTCGGAAAAACCGCGGTGCTTCGCGGGATCGCTGCTAGTGGCGCATCCGAGCATGCTCGATCCGAATTTTCGGCGAGCGGTGCTGTTTATTTCCGCCCACGATCCCGACGACGGCGCGATCGGAGTCATTATTAACAGGCCACTGGACAAGAATGTGGCCGATCTGGTGACTGAAGTTCCGCCCCAAAATCTGGCCGATGTTCCGGTTTTTTTTGGCGGCCCGGTTGGCAACAATCAGCTTATGCTGGCGGCGTTTGAATGGCACAAAGGCCAAGGACTGAAGATGAATCATCACACACTCACTGCTGTTCCCGAGCCGGAAGAAAATGCGCCGTCAGTTCGCGCGTTTTTGGGTTATGCAGGTTGGAGCGCAGGCCAGCTCGAAGCAGAGATGAAGCAAAAGGCTTGGATCATTCAAAGACCGAACCGCGCGACATTGAAATTCGAACGGCTGTCCAGGCTTTGGTTCGACATCATGAACAAACTTGGCCCGTGGTATCGAATGCTGGCCGCCGCGCCTGACGACCCGTCGCTAAACTAAGTGATGAGTGACGAGTGACAGGTGACGAGCAAATTCAGTCCGTCTCTTTGGTTTGTGCTTGTCACTTGTCACTTGTCACTTTTCACTTCTTCAAATGATCATTGGCGTTCCCAAGGAAATTAAAGAGCAAGAGCAGCGGGTCGCTTTGCTGCCCTCGGCTGCGGACCAACTGAAACGGCGCGGCCATTCCATCATCGTCCAAAAAAATGCCGGGATTGGCTCCGGTTACCTGAACGAGGAATACGAAAAAGCGGGCGCTGAAATTGTCGATTCGGCCGACGACGTGTTTAAGCGGGCGGAGATGATCGTTAAAGTGAAAGAGCCGTTAGCCGCGGAATTTCCACTGCTCCGAAGAGGCCAAATTCTTTTCACCTATCTTCATTTGGCCGCGAGCAAACCGTTGACTGAAGCGTTGTTGAAATCGGGAGTGATCGGAATCGCATATGAAACGATCCAGGTAAACGGACGCCTTCCGCTGCTTGAGCCGATGAGCGAGGTCGCCGGCCGGATGTCGGTCGTAATGGGCGCGAATTTCCTCGCGAAATACAATGGCGGCAGCGGAGTGTTGCTCGGAGGCGTGCCCGGCGTGTTGCCCGGGCGGGTCGTTGTCATTGGAGGCGGAACATCCGGAGTGAACGCGTTGCGCATGGCCAAAGGCCTCGGCGCGGACGTCACGATTCTAGATATCGATGTCGAACGGCTGCGTTTTCTGGATCTGGCGATGGAGGATTTGCACACTCTCTATTCCAGCGAGGCAAATCTTAACTATCTCATGCCGGATTGCGATCTGCTGATCGGGGCGGTGCTGTTGCCTGGAGCCAAGGCGCCGAAATTGATCACCCGGGCGATGTTGCGAAAAATGAAACCGGGCAGCGTGTTCGTGGACATCTCGATCGATCAGGGCGGTTGCGCAGAAACCTCGCGGCCGACTACCCATATCGATCCGGTTTATATTGAAGAAGGGGTCACGCACTATTGTGTCGCGAATATGCCGGCCGCGTATGCCCGCACCTCAACTCAGGCTCTCACCAATGTGACTTTTCGATATGTGCAATTATTGGCCGACTGCGGTTTGAAGGATGCCTGCCTGAAACAGCCCTCCCTCGCGGGCGGGATCAATACCCTCGACGGCAAGCTCACTTGTCGGGCCGTGGCAGAAGCGCACGGTTTAACCTACGAAGCTCCTTTTTAATTGTTAATTCTCCCAACCGCAGGGACTTCGCGCTGCGATTCACAATTAACCGTTAACCGAACCTGCCTATGAAAAAATATATTTGCATACTTGCCAGTGCAGCATTGCTCGCCGGCTGCGAACAAAAAACAGAAACTGTCGCGCCGGGCTCGCCCTCCGCTTCGCCCGAATCAACCACCAGCACCACCACCACAACCACGACGACAGAATCTCCAACGCCGACCCCAACTCCTTAAATAATTAACAGTCGCCGTCCGTCAAAGGCTACATGAACAAATACATCTGTCTTTTGTTGGGGACCGCGCTCCTCGCGGCCTGTGAGCAAAAAGAAACCACGGTCACGAATCCGCCGGGTGAGAAAAAAGAGAGCAACACGACGATCGTAAAAGAATCGCCGGCGCCCTCGACCAAGACGGAAACGAAAACCGATATCAACGTCCATACATCGCCCTCTCCTTAACCCGGAGAAGTCGTTCTAATTCGCAAAGTCTTTCGCTCATTTCGTGGGCGAAAGACTTTTGCTGTACTACAATAGTAGGGGCCGTTGCCCCCAACGGCCCGCGGGCGATTGAGGGCAATCGTCCCTGCCTGATTGGTTCCGGCGATCTACCTGTTAGAATGGAATCATCAGTGCCACAAAACGTTTCACCTTTCCAAAGCGCCGCCGATTAACCAACCCTTCGGAATTTGAACTGGTAAAACACAACGGCCGGGTTCAACGGGGAAAATTCCTGGTCCTTACCATTCTTGAAGCTAAGGAGGCAACTTCTCCATTTCGCGCCGGCTTCGTCACCTCGCGAACAGTTGGAAGCGCCGTGGTCCGCAATCGCGTCCGCCGGAAGCTCCGTGAAATTGTTCGTAGGCATCAACATGGGATGACCGGTGGAGTTTGGATCGTGACAATTGCGCGCGCATCCGCGCCCAACGCGACCTACGCGGAGTTGGAAGCTGAATGGTTGCGTCTGGCTGGCCGCGCTTCTATCCTAGCCGCCTGATGCTGAAAATCCTTCGGGCTCTTATTCATTTCTACCAATGGACCATCTCGCCCTTGCTATCGGCGCTCGGTGGTCCCGGCTCCGGTTGTCGATTTGAGCCGACCTGCTCGCATTATTTTTTGGAAGCGGTGGAAACGCACGGAATCCTCTCTGGCGGCTGGCTCGGTTTGAAGCGACTGGTCCGCTGCCAGCCCTGGGGCGGATGCGGCCACGATCCGGTTCCAAAATCAACGCTCAACGCTCAACATCCAACATTCGACGTCCAATGACCGCCGTTTTGTGTGCCGCAGATTGGCAGTTGGCAATTGGCCATTGGCAATTGCTCGTTCGTGAATAGCGCCATCCAGCAAGCTTATGGACCGAACCGCATGGATTGCTGTCACCCTTTGCACCCTGGGGTTGATCGGCTGGTATCTGTATGTCGGCAAGCAAAGCCGGCAGTTGAAGCAGCAACCTCACCAACAACTTGCGGTTACCGCTTCGCCCACACCCTCCGCCGCAAATAGCGCATCCGCAGCTCCGACATCCTCCCCCGTTGCAGCGCCGGCTGCGAGCGCGGCTCCGGCTGCGCAACCAACTCCCGAGTTCGCCGAGAAAATCGAAACCCTGCGCAATGAGGACGTCGAGCTCGACTTGACGAACCGCGGTGGGGGCATCCGCGAGGCCGTCTTGCTGAATCATATCGCGCAGGACGATCAACCAGTCGTTCTCAATTCAAAAAATCAACCGCCAATCGGTGCCTTGATCGATCAGCCCAATACGCCGCGCCTTGAAGAATTTAATATCAGCCGCGAACCGGACGGCGGGA
This sequence comes from Chthoniobacterales bacterium, assembly GCA_025934755.1. Taxonomy (GTDB): domain Bacteria; phylum Verrucomicrobiota; class Verrucomicrobiia; order Chthoniobacterales; family UBA10450; genus AV40. Next base: position 10,415 of record JAICWQ010000017.1, read on the forward strand.
TCAAATGCGAACGCGCGGCCGACAACATTACCATTCGTAAAAAGTTCTTTTTTCCGCAGAGCACCCAGAAGAAAGACAATTTTCTCGCGGAAATGGACGTCGACGTGGTGAACGGCGGGGCCCAGCCATATTCAAATCCCGGTTATTTTGTGTCGCTTGGCTCTGCGGCCCCCATCCATCCCAAGGATTACTCTTATTATACCCGTTTGGTTTGGTGCGTGGATGGCAAGGCCAAAGGCGTTGACGTGAACTGGTTTGGCGGAGGCGGGGGAGTTCTGGGGATTGGTTCACGGGCGCCGCAGGCGTTTTACCAACAGGACCTTGCCAACGCCGATTGGGCCGCGGTCAGCGACCAGTTCTTCACCACCCTGGTTGCTTCCCTCACTACGAAAGGAAATGGAGTGTGGGGACGGCGGTTCGATATTTCGCCGGAGCAAAAAATGTTTGGACTTGCCGGGGCTTTGCGGATGCCGGCGTTTCAGTTGCCGCCCGGCCAGACTTACAACGCTCGGTTCGAAATTTGGGCCGGACCGAAAATCTATCATCGCCTCGCCCGCCTTGATCACAACGAGGCCGAGATCATGGACTTCGGAATTTTCAAGATCGTGAGCCAGTTCCTGCTGAATTTCCTGAACTGGCTTCACGGTTTTCTCGGCTCCTACGGCTGGTCGATCCTCGCGCTTACCGCCGTCGTGAAAATCGTGCTCTGGCCCCTGCAGGACAAAGCCAACAAGTCGATGCGCCGAATGTCGCTACTCAACCCGAAAGTCCAGGAGTTACGCGACAAATACAAAGACGATCCGACCCGGATGAACCAGGAAGTGATGAAGCTCTACAAGGATTATGGAATCAATCCCGTCGGCGGCTGTCTTCCGATGATGATTCAAATCCCGATCTTCTTCGGACTGTTCAAAATGCTCGGCCAGGCGGTTGAGTTGCGGAACGAGCATTTTCTATGGGTACGGGATTTGTCCCAACCCGACACCGTGGCCCATTTCTTCGGAGTTCCGATCAACGTCATTCCGTTGTGCATGGCCGCGAGCCAAATCTGGTTGATGACGATGACGCCCAAGACGGGCGATCCGACCCAGCGCCGGGTGATGATGTTTACCCCCCTGATCTTTTTGTTTATCTGCTACAATTTTGCCGCAGCTCTGGCATTGTATTACACCACACAGAATCTTTTCAGTATCGTGCAATTCTATTACAACAAACGACAACCGATGCCGACGCTGGAAAAAAAGCAGCCGGCAGGAAAACGAAAATGATGACGCCGAAAGAATTACTCGACACCATTCTCGGCTATCTCGGTTTCGTGGTTGAAATCGAAGAATCGCAGAACGAGGCCGGAAACCTGGTTTTGCAGGTTTATACCGAGGAAAGCCGGCGATTGATCGGACGCGACGGCGAGACCCTCGAAGCGATCCAGTTTTTGCTGAACCGGTTGATTCAAACGAAGGACAAGGACGCGCAGAAGGTAGTCGTTGATTGTGAAATGTATCGCTCGATGCGCGAGGACCGGATTGTGCAGCGAGTCCGGGGTTTGGCTGAGCGGGTCCGCGCTACCGGGCGATCGCTTCAGCTGGAGCCGATGAATTCGTATGAGCGCCGGATTGTGCATAACGCGTTCAAGGATGATCCCGACATTGCCACCTGGAGTCCGTCGGATTCGGCGCGAATCAAACAGATCACCCTCCTCAAGCGCCAGTCGAAGACTGAAGCGGCGCATTCCGAACCTGCCCAGAAGGAATAATCCTCAGCGAGCGATTACTTCCCGCGCATTACCCTCACCGAGGAGACGACGTATTAGGCAAGAATTGAGCAATCTTCGGCAGTGTGTTGAAAATGGAAACCGCGCGCCTGTATTTCTTCGCAGCACGAGGGTTTTGATTTCTTCGCCTCTCCTTAGGGCGAGGATTAAGGTGAGGGCGCTCCCAGTTATTGTTAACCTTCGAATCGCGCGGCTTCCTTCATCTCGCCCGCTTTTACTTCCGGTCGCCAGCGAAACTTTTTCAAAGTCGGGTTCGGGTTTCCCTCGACGGCGTCGGCCGTGATTTCACCAAGGACGGGCGCAAACTTGAATCCGTGTCCGCAATCGCCGGTTGAAATAATCAGATTCGGCCGCTTCGGGTCCGACGCGATCCAAAGGTCGCCGTCGTTGGTGTCGCAATACATGCAAATTCGGGTGTAAACGATCGGAGCGTCCGCGAGCGAGGGAATGGTCGATCGTAAAAATACGCGCAGGTTATTCTCTTCCTCGGCGGTGACGACCCGCTCCGCAGAATCCGGCGACATTTCCCGTCCGCCGCCGTGGTTCGCGATCTTTACGACGCCCTGGTTTAATGGAAATCCGTAGAACCCGGTCGTCGAGATGTCCGCGCCGAAAAATGGGAATCGTTCCGGCCGAAAAAGCTCCGGTCTCGGCGGTTTCAAATGAAAAACCGGATGCCCGGTCGCACGAAAAAACGCTTTCGTCTCTTGCAGCAAGTACGGCGTCCACGCTCCCGCGGCGACCACAACGGCGTCACCGTCGATGAAGTGCCCATTTTCGAGAAGCACCCCTTTGACGGAATTGCTGCCTTCATTCAGAGCGGTGACCTTTGTGTTCTCGCGCAATTCGACGCCGAGCGATTTTGCGTAATCAACCAATGTTGCGACTACGCGACCGCTTTCGGCAAAGCCGGCCTCCGGATCGAAAAAGCCGTCGTGAAATCGTTCCTGCGCAAACGCCGGGAAACGCTGATGAAATTCGGTCGCTTCGAACCGCTCAAATGGATGCCGATGCTTTTCCAGAACCCGGGCGCTTTCGAATTCGAAATCGCCCGGGCGCATTGGCTGCCGGCAAACGAACAACACTCCGGTTTCGTGATAAAGTTCGGTCCCGAATTTTCTGTTCCACTCCCGCCAGATCGGAATGCTCCGTTCGGCCAGGGCCGTGTAATCCTCATCCGGACCGTAAGCGGCGCGGACCGCTTTACTGATATCGGTCGACGCGGCGAGAGGATGCGGAACGGGTCCCGGGTCGACAAGGATAACTTTGTGACCGCGGGTTTTTAATTCGATCGCGGCCGTGACACCGCTAATCCCAGCTCCGACAACGATGACGGTCACGGGTTGAATTGGAAAACAATCTTGCCGCTGCGCTTGTCGCGCATCGCATCGGTCACGGCTTCTCCGGCTTGATCGATCGAATACGACTTCTCCACTTTTGCTTTTAACAAGCCGCGCTTCGCCATTTCGAAGAGTGGATTAAACGCAGCCATTCGTTCCGCCGGCGTGGCCTTGTCGTACCAATGGTTAATCCAGATTCCGCGAAACCGGAGGTCTTTGAAAATCAGAAGTCCGGTTGGAATTTTGAGCGGTTGCAGACTCATAGCGCCGAAACTGACGACGGTCCCCCCAAAGACGAGACAGTTCGCGATGCGCAACGCGCTGTCACCGCCCACCGAATTCAATCCCAGACGGATCGGCGCGCCGCTCGTCGCGGATTTCACCTCGTCGCGAAGATTTTCGTGATCGACCAGGACAACGTCGCCGCCGTCGGCGCGGAGTTCTTCGATCAATTCCGGACGTCGCACGATGTTGATCGTTTTGAATCCAAGCTCGTGCGCAATTTGAATGACGGCGCGACCAACCGCCGAGTTTGCCGCGTTTTGAATCACCCACTCACCGCGAGCGAGATCCACATAACCGTGCAGCAATCGCCACGCGGTTATCGGATTGATTTTCAACATCGCTGCGTCGACTGGATCGATCTCCGGAGGAACCACCACGAGCTCGCTTGCTTTCACCGCGACTGCCTCGCGCCAGGTGCCAATGTTGTGCGGCAAAATTACCAGCGCGCCGTTGTTGACCGTTGAAACGTCGGCGCCGACTTCGACAACCGTTCCCGAGCCCTCAAATCCCGGAGTCGCTGGAACTTCCCGCCGGGCCGGATATTTTCCTTCGATCGCGTTGATGTCGGCTGGATTCACCGGCGCCGCGCGCATTACCACGATTGCTTCGTCCGCTGCCGGTTTCGGCCACGGCTCCGTCTTGATTTGCAAAACCTCCGCCGGTTTTCCGTGTGTTTCGTAAACAACAACCTTTATAGTTTTGTCCATCGATGAATTCGGCGTCGCATCCTCAGCCTGTTACGGGAAGTCTGCAAACAGGCGCGCGGCTCGCCCTGATTGGCCTTCTGATCAACATCGCATTGGCCACGATTAAAATCGTCGCTGGATTGCTGGGCAACGCTTATGTCCTGATCGCGGACGGCATCGAATCGGCCCTGGACGTCGGCGGTTCAATCATCATTTGGGGCGCGTTGAAGTTCGCGGCGCGGCCACCCGACGCGACCCATCCGTATGGTCACGGAAAAGCCGAACCGTTCGCTGCCATCATCGTCTCCGTCCTCGTGATCGGGGCTGCCCTCGGTCTGGCGATTTCCAGCGTGCACGAATTATTTCTTCCCCGGCACGCACCGGCCCCGTTCACCCTCGTTGTTCTGATCGCCGCGGTTGTGACGAAAGAAATCATGTTCAGGTATGTTGTCCGAATCGGGCGAAACGTTGAAAGCACTGCGATTCAAACTGACGCGTGGCACCATCGCACCGACGCCATGACATCTGTTGCCGCTTTCATCGGCATTTCGGTCGCGCTGATCGGTGGCGAAGCCTGGCAAAGCGCCGACGACTGGGCGGCGCTTTTTGCCTGCGCGTTGATCGGCGCGAATGGTTATCGTCTTCTTCGTCCTGCTCTCTACGAAATTCTCGACACCGCGCCGCGCGGCGAGATTGTCGATGTGGTTGGCGAGGCGGCCCGGTCGGTTCGGGGCGTGATCGAAGTTGAGAAGCTGTTCATCCGCAAAATGGGTCTTAGCTTTTATGCCGATCTTCACGTGAAAGTGAACGGCGACATTTCCGTGCGCGAAGGCCATCACATCGCCCACGAAGTCAAACGCGCAATCCAGGAAAGCGACCGACGGATTGCCGATGCCCTGGTTCACATCGAACCCGCGGAAAATTAATTAGGGCCTGATCACGGGGCTGAAGCCCGGTGTTGATGAAAGACGGCGCATCCCCAGGCAGGAACTTGGGTTACAACGCGTGAACCAAAATAACGATAGCCTCGGTTAACTTCGCGCGGACTCCATTGATCTCCCGACCAAACCTGATCAGGCGCGGAATCGCGGTGGGATGTGCCACCAAATATGAAACGAGCCGGCGATAGCTCGTTCGCTGGTTTTGGATGTCGAACAAAACGCCTGGCGGCGCAGGAAGTGGTTCGGTCGGGGTGTCGCTAATTGCCCGAACCGATAACAACGGAATGCCATGACCCTTGCATATTTCGAAAATCGATCCGGTTTCCATGTCCACGGCCGCAGCGCCCGAGGCGCCGGCGACCTGATTTCGCTCGGACAGCGAATCGACAATCGATGTCGACGTGAAAAGTTTTACCGTCCGCGGTGTTCGCTCGCTTAAGATCCGCTGAGCCGCCATCAGTAGTTCGCGATCTGAAAAATTCTTCGCGAAAATCAAATCGCCAACTCTCAAGTCACTGGCCACTGCGCCGGCGAAACCAGAACTGATCACGGCTCGTGGCCGGGTTCTGTGCAGCAACGCTTCGAGTTGAGCGCTACCGTGCTGTGCTCCAACTCCGGTGTGCGCGATGGCAACGGTGTGACCGTCGATCTTCCCCAAAATGAAATCGCCTTCGTCTCGAGTTTCGCAGAGTTGTCGGCGAAGCTCCGAGCTTTCGGTCGGAAGCGCGAACGTGATCGCGATCGGGAAGTCAGGCATTCCTGCTTGCCCTCACCTGTCCATTCGATCCGAGCCGGACTGGCATTTCTTCCTCTCCCGGAGACAGAGGAAAAACAATACCTCCAGCTGTTTCTGATTTTTGAGAGGAAGAGGAAAGTCGATCAATTGCGATTCCGCCTCCTTGAGAGGATCAAGGTGAGGGTCTCAATCATTGGCGCTCCGAACTGCTGATTCTTATCTGGAGAATTGTTTTTTCTCCCGACTTCGGATCGGCGGCGGATGCCGGAACGGTAGCGCCGAGCTTTTTGAGCGCTTCGCAAAACTCATTCAAGCTCGGAGTCGGAATTTCGGCGAATATCAGGATGCCATTCTCATTGCTAAGGCCTTTGGCGGCGGATCCTCCGGATTGTGTCGCAGCTGCGATGACTTTGGTTGCCATTGTGTCGCGTTCTGTCAGTGGTGCGTTGATTGCAATTTCATCGATGCCCAAGGTTGGTGTCGGCAAAGCTGCGGCCGCAGTCTTGGAAAGGCTTTGGCTGAGCTCAGTGCGGTTTTGTTCCGTCCGTTCTCGCGCGCGCTGTCTGTTCTTCATGAAGAAGATTGCGTAAATCCCAAATGCGACGTTCACGAAAACCAGAATCATGAAAGCGATCATGACTCTTCGGGAGAGGACGGCGCCGCGTTCCGAGATCGGCTCCGCATCAGCGATTCCGACGACCTCGCGCGAATTTCCCATGCTGGCGTGAATTTGCCGCGCCACCGCCAGTTCCCGTCGCGCTTCTTCATTGGACATGAACCGCTCTTCGAGTTCGGCCCTCTCGTTAGGCGGCAATTTGCCGTCCAAATAATCGAATAGCTTGTCCGGGCTCATCTTTTGTCTCGGATAGCGTGCCGCGACACTCCGCGGCGCGCAATCGGGAAGTCACGCCGAAACCGCCAAAATCTGGCCCGATTTGCGCTTTCCCCTCGTAAGGTAGAGTACATCCGTCGTGGGCAAATATGGTCAAGGGAATCTCCACGCAGGGGGTTGGCGTCGTCGCGCGTTAATCGCGCTCGGGATTTTTTGCGTTCTGCTCCTGATCCTGCATCGGCCCCTCTTATTATATATCGGTCGAAATATCGCCCTTCACTACGCGGCCAAGGAACACTTGAAGGTCGAGTTCCGCCTCGAGGGCAGCGTTTTCACCAATCTGGCGGTTCGGAATCTGCACGCCGTGCCGACCGGGCCAAGCGACGTCGAATCGATCGATGTGGAGTTTGCTCGGGTGGACTATGGGCTGTTCACACTGTTCAGACACGGAATTTCAGACGCCCTTTATAACGTCCAGGTGAAGTCGGCCCGCATCGTCATGAATCCAGCCAAGGCGCCGTTGCGTCCGCGCCCGCCGAATCCGGAAAAGAAAATCGAGCTGCCGGATATTTTTCCGGAGCAGGTTCACATCTCCGATGCAACGATCATTGTCCGCAACCGGCCGCACGATTTTATCGCCGAACACGCGAATATTGACCTGGGTCCCAAACGTTCCGGCCAAATCAAAGTGGCCAGACTTCAGCTCGTCGGCCGTCAAACCTGGGTGAATTTGTCGGCCCCGGCGACCTACGCGAACCGAAATCTCGTGGTGCGGAATCTCGTCCTGGCGGACAACGAGCGATTTCGGTCGATCAACTTCGATGCCTCGGAAATTAGCGCGCGAAAGTTGGCGATCAATTTCGATTACGCGATCGCTGACGGAAGCTTATCCGCTGCAATGGTCTTGCGCGAGGCCCAGGCGTCTCTCGACACCAGGGTAAGCCTTCGCGGAACGAATATCCCCCTTGATGCAATCAACAAATTCGCGGCCTTGCCGGATGGCTGGATGACCGGCCGATTCGACAAGTTGGATGTCGATCTTCGCGGGTTGCTGAGTTCCCCGGCGACCTGGAGTGGAAGTATGGACGCGGAAGTGAGCAAGTTTCGGCAGGAGCAAACAGCTTTTGACCATGGCATCTTTAAGTTCTCGGCGAAAAATGGCGTAGCCACCTTGCAGTCGGCCGAGATCACGCAGGAGAAAAATCAAATTCATCTCCGGGGCTCCTCTGAGTTGCCCCGGGATATTGATGATCTTGGCCGCGCGCCGACCGTGTTCTTTCTCGAAGCAACTCTTCCCGACTTGCAGCAAATCACCGCACCTCTTCCGCAAAAACTCATCGGCTCGGCAGACGTCACCGGAAAACTTAATATCAAGAATGCGATCGCGAATGGCGATCTCACGGTCAGTTCGCCGAAAGTAGAATTTTCCAAAGGAGTCGCGGCAAACCTAAAAGCCGCGATGAAATTTTCAAAAAAGCTTGCGCCGGCAGATTCGAACAAACCGTGGTTCGACAATCTGGTGTCGGACACGACGCTTTCGGCTTCGAATCTTCGGTTTCGCGATTATCTGGCCGATTCCGCCGAAGGATCGATCCACAGCGAGGGTGATCAGGTCCGGTTCGATCGCTTGCTCGTGAAACGAAAGCAAAACGAATTCACGTTGAGCGGCGAGTATCGTTTCCCAAAAGATTCCGCGAAAATTACCGGCCAGCCGGGGAAAATCGAAATCGCGCTGAACATTCCGGAATTGGCCGATTATTGGGCGGCGAATTCCCCGGACAAAATAACCGGCCCTCTTCAGGGAAATGGCCAGATCGAATGGAAAAATGGAGTCGCCAACGGCCGGTTATCGATCTTCGGCACGAATCTTCGCCTGCGCGATCTGGTCTTTCCGCAACTGAATGCGCAATGCGAGATTTGGAACAGCGTGGTTTATTTGAACGACCTCAGCGCGAAATTGAATGACAACGACTTCGTTGCTGGAAACGCAGTTTTCGATTTGCGTGGCGCACATCGCTACCGCGGCAAGTGGGAGGCGAACATTTCGGATCTGTCGAAGCTCCGCCCGCTTCTGCGGACATTCGGAAATCAAAATGAAATCGGCGGTTCGCTCGTCGTGGCCTGGGAAGGCAGCGGGGATGCCGCCGCGTTCAAGAAGTCCGGGCAATTAAAATTGGCCTTGGACAATGGCCGCTACGGCAACGCTCGTTCTTTGCAGGCGCACGCGGACGCGTCTTATTCCGCCGAAGACCTGGATGTTCCAACGATTTTTCTGCGCAGCGACAAAATGTATTTCCAGGCGATCGCGCGCGCGAGCGGCGACCGGCTCGAGATCAGCAAGATTGAGCTCGACCAGGGCCAGGCCAAATATGCCGGCGGTTACATTTCAATTCCATTCGTTTGGAAAAATCTCGGCACGGATTCGCCGCTTCTTCCGTCTGACGGAAAGGTGACGGCGACATTTCAATCCGAGAACCTCGACATTAAGAAACTTTTTCAGGACATCGGGCTCAAGCCGGCGGCGTCCGGTTCGCTGAACGTAAAATTCGACGCCGGCGGAACACTGGCAGATTTGAATGCACGGCTCGACGTCCAAATGCGCGATTTGCGGAGCCTCAATCTGGAAAAGTTCGAACCTGCGGCGGTCAACCTTACCGCCCAGACCAAAGACAGGGAATTAACGATCGTTGGCAAATTGCAGCAGGCGAAAATTCAGCCCCTGGAGCTGACCGCGAATGTTCCATTCGATGTTCCGAAGATCGCTGAAGCGGGCAAACTGCCGGACGACACGCCAGTGAACGCCAAATTGCGATTGCCTCGCAGCTCGGTGAATTTTTTGCGGCAGTTCATTCCCGCGGTGGAAGAACTCGACGGCGACGCGGCGCTTGATGTCGATATTCGCGGCACAATCGGGAAGCCCATTCTCACCGGCAGCGGCGATATGACAATCAACGTGGCGCGGATGACGGACCCGACGTTGCCGGCTGTGCAAAATTTCAAGGCGCGCCTGAATTTTGCGAATAACGCTCTGACCATCGAGCAATGCCGCGGGGAACTCTCGGGCGGCAGTTTCAACGTGACCGGCGGCGTAACCTTTGCCACCTTGCGAAATGCGGAATTAAATTTGGCGTTGAAAGCGGACAGCGCCCTGGTAGCCCGAAATGAAACTCTCACCGCGCGGACGGATGCCGACATCAAAGTTACCGGGCCATTTACCGCCGCCCAGGTCAACGGCACAATCTCGGTGACGAACAGTCAGGTTCTCAAGAATCTGGATTTGATGCCGATTGGCTTGCCCGGCCGGCCGCCGCCGCAACCGCCGTCTTCGCGTCCGGATTTTTCCATTCCGCAGCCCCCGCTTCGCGATTGGAAGTTCGACGTGGCAATCAAAACCAAAGACCCAGTCCTGATTCGCGGGAACCTCGCCAACGGAAAAGCGCTGATCGATCTTCATTTGGCCGGCACCGGTCTCCATCCGGGGCTGGAGGGATGGGTCCGTCTCGAGAACGTCGACGCGACCCTGCCATTCAGCCGCCTCGAAATTTCATCCGGCTTTCTTTATTTCGATCCGTCCGATTCGTTGAATCCGAAAATCGACATGCACGGGAGGTCGGTTATCCGGGACTACACGGTGAACGTTTATATTTATGGGACGACCCTTGCGCCGGAGGCGATTTTCACCAGCGAACCGCCGCTTCCGCAGGAAGAAATCATTTCTCTGCTTGCAACCGGGACGACCCGGGAGGAATTAACCGGAAATAATAACGTGCTGGCCGGACGCGCAGCCATGTTGCTCGTCCAGCAGCTTTATCGAAAAGTTTTTAAGAAAGGGCAGGGGACGCAGAGCAGTTCAGTGTTCGATCGATTGGATTTGGATGTCGGAACGGTGGATCCTCGAACAGGACAGCAACAGGCAACGGCGCGCTTTAAGATCAACGACCAATTCGTGCTCCTCGGAGATCTGGGCGTTGGCGGCGATTATCGTGGCATGGTCAAATATCTGATTCGATTCCGGTGATGCGTGGCATGGGATATTTCCATCGATTGGAGCTGCGTTTTGGCTAATTGCATTTGGACTGCGCTGGAGGAGAAGCCAGAGTGCCGTAGGCACGACATGGATATAGTTTGCGAGCAAAAAGAGAAACACAGCTCCGTTAGGAGCGGCATCACCTTTGAACGAAAACATGTCGCCCCGCAGGGGCTCATTTTACGAAGTAACGTTAGTTGCTATAGACATGACGCGCCTTCGGCGCTGAAATCGCTGTTTTCGCTCTATAAACATTTTGCGCTTAGGCCGTTTCTCCGCAGGTGTCGCAAGTGCCGTCGGCACGACAGGTTTATAGATACCGCGAAACCACCTTGCCGGAGCTCCGTTAGTAGAGGCATTACCTTTGAACGAAGACATGCCGCCCCGCAGGGGCTCATTTCACGAAGTAACGTTAGTTGCTATAGACCGGACGCGCCTTCGGCGCTTATCCGGACCATCTGGGCGGTTGTAGTTATTTCGTGCAGTTTCGCCGTCTTTGGTGAAACGCGGGCCCAAAACGCAGCCGACGTTCCGCGGGCGGAGGAAAAACAAAAACAGCAGAACGCCGTTGCCAAAGCGCAGGAGAAACGCGCGCAGTCGACTACCACGGTGGAGTTCACCGGTCAGCAGGCATTCAACGAAAAAGATTTGCGCTCCGCCGTCAAAGAACAACTGGCTACGCTTGATCAATTCGGTCTGACTTCGGCCCGCGCTGACGATCTCGCATTCTTCATCGAAGTGTTTTATCGCAAGCACGGTTACACCAAGGCCACGGTGCGTTACAAAATCGAGAACCGCGATCGTCTGCGGATGGAGATCAATGAAGGCCAGCTCATGGCGCTCGGCACCATCACTTTTCAAGGCAACGAACACGAACCGACCAAGAAGTTGTTCGAATTCGTCCTTGGTCCGACCCGCGAGCGCTATTCCAAATTGCAACGGACATTGCCTTTCGTTGCCTCCGACATTCAGGAAGGCGCCGATCTCGTCCACCGTCTTTACATCGCAGAAGGGTTCCTCGATGCCGCGGTCGATCCGCCGCGCTACACCTTTCATAACGAGGCGAACCGGGTGGACGTGACAATTCCGATCCGTGAAGGCCGGCAATATTTCTTCGGCGACGTTTCATTTCGCGGCGAAACCATTTACGGCGCCGATGCATTGCGCGGACAGGTCGCGGATTTGTTGAAACAACCTTTTACCGATGCCCGGGTGGCGGACATTCCGCGGCGGCTCCAGGCTTATTTCAAATCCCGGGGTTATTACGAAGTGAAAGTTGAGGCCACCGCGGAACCGGAACGGGCGAGTGGTGCGCACATTCCCGTGCAGGTCGCAGTCTCACCGGGTCAACTTTATCATTTTAGCGGTGAAGTTTTCGTGAACGGTCTGACCCGATTGCATCCGAGTTTCGTCCAGAAACGTTTCACCAGGCTGAAAGGCAAAGTTTATAGCCCGGAGGCTGTCGACGAAAGATTTCGTACCCTGATGAAGACGGGTCTGTTCAATGTGCTCAAAATCGAACCGACGCCGATCGCCGATGAAGAACAACTGCTATTGAATATTTCGGCCGAGGAAGCCAAGAGCAAGGAAGTCGGTTTTTCGCTCGGTTATGGCACATTCGAAGGGGGAATCATCGGGGCGCAATTTCGCGAGCGCGATCTTTTCGGGTACGGCCGGCCGATCACCATGTCGGTGGAAGTTTCGCAACGCAGTTACAAGGGCGAATTCATTTACGAGGATCCGTTCCTGTTCGACACCGATTTCTATTTTCGAAATCGCGCGGCGGCGTTCACTTTCGATTACGACGGTTACTCCAAGTTCGAAATCGGCGATCGGGTTGAATTAACCCGCAAAATCACCAAGCAGTATGAAGCGGGGTTGGTTTTCGCTGCTCGCCATGTTGAGGTCACCAACACTTCGATCGCGCCCAGATTCCTGGGGGACACTTCGTATTTTGTAAACTCGCTCGGGTTTACCCAGACCCTCGACTTGCGGTCGAGCCCGCTTGTCTCGCCGCGCGGTTTCCTTTTCAACCAGACCCTGGATGTCGCATCGACCGCGTTCGGCAGCGAAGTCCAGCTCATTCGCGGCACGGGGCGCGCGGCTTACTTTTTGCCGTTCGGTCCGAAATCGTTGACGCCCGGTGTGGTCGAAGATCAGACCGGGCCGGCGTTGCAACGCTGGTTTCAGCAATCATCCCTCGCTTTCGGCGCGCGCGTTGGAATTGTTCATTCCCTCAACAACTCTGGCCCCGATGAACCGACCACCTTGCCCATCGACGAGCGGTTCTTCAACGGCGGCGCAACCAGCGTGCGTAGTTTCGGCGAACGCGACCTGGGTCCGCTCGATCCAAAAGGAAATCCGATCGGTGGCGAATTTTATACCATCTTCAATGTCGAGTACACCTTTCCAATTTACGGCGAGCTTCAGGGCGCAACATTTTTCGACGCCGGAAATCTTTTGCCGACTTCCGAAGAGCCAGGCCTCGACGACATGCGTTACGCGCTCGGACTCGGGTTACGCTATAAACTCCCGATCGGTCCAATTCGACTCGATTACGGATGGAACCCCGATCGCCAGCCGGGCGAAGACTTCGGCGCGTTTCATTTCAGTTTCGGCTTCGCCTTCTGACATTCTCATTAACACCGCGCTTCAGCGCGATCGAGCGAACATTTGGAGAGCAGAACTGCTTTAGCAGTTTCATTCGAAGGCAGGAAACCGCTGAAGCGGTTCGCAGCCCATTGGTCGCGTTTGCACCCAGCTGAAGCAGGGTGTTAATGACAATCCCGACAATGCATGACCAGCCTCCGCTCGGAGACACGCCGCCGGAAGTTTTCCGAAAACAACTTCACCAACTCGCAGACTGGATCGCGGATTTTCGAGAAAACCTCGACCAATTGCCGGTCGCGCCAAACGATGAACCGGGGGCCATTCGCAGGGCTCTGCCGGTCCAACCGCCGGAAAATGCCGAGCCGTTCGATAAAATTCTGTCGGACATCAATCGGTTAATCGTTCCCGGCATGGTGCATTGGAGTCATCCAATGTTTCTCGGCTACTTCGGTTGGACCCAGACCGGGCCCGGAATTCTGGGCGAGATCGCGAGTGCGCCCTTGAATGTGAATGCGATGACCTGGCGCACTTCACCCGCCGCCACCGAATTGGAAACGCTCGTCGTCGATTGGCTGCGCCAATGGATGGGATTGCCGGACGAATTTGGCGGTGTTGTTTACGACACTGCTTCCGTTGGAATCATGCACGCGCTCGCGGTGGCGCGCGAAGAAGTCGCGCCTTCGACTCGCAAACTTGGTCTGACCGCGCGAAATCTACCACGGTTTCGGGTTTACACTTCCGATCAGGCGCACAGTTCGGTTGAAAAGGCGGCGATCGCTCTCGGACTTGGGGAGGAAAATATCCAACGCGTTCCGACCGACGCCGAGTTCCGGATGGACGTCGCCGCGTTGCGCGCGATGATCGAACGCGATCTCGCGGAAAAGTACAAGCCGCTCGCCGCCGTGGCCACCGTAGGGACCACTTCGACTGCCAGCGTCGATCCCGTTCTGGAAATCGCGAGGATTTGTCGCGAGCACAAAATGTGGCTGCATGTGGACGCCGCTTACGGCGGCGGGTTTGCGATTCTACCCGAATACAAAGGGATCACCGAAGGTTGGAGTGAAGCGGATTCGATAGTGATCAATCCGCACAAGACGCTCTTCGTTCCGCTCGATTTCAGTGTTCTGTTCGTGCGTAATCTTGAACGTTTGCGCAGCGTCTTCACTCTGGTCCCGGAATATTTGCGCGGCGACACCATTGAAGCCGAAAAAAATTACATGGATTACGGCATTCAGCTCGGCCGCCGTTTTCGTGCGCTCAAGGCATGGATGATTTGGCGGTCGCTTGGTCGCGCCGGAATGGCGGACCGTCTGCGCGAGCAGATGCGCCTGACCAATCTGTTGGTCGATTGGATCAAGGCCGACAAACGATTTGAACTCGCGGCGCCGGTGCTAATGCCGGTGGTTTGCTTTCGACTCGTCACACGTGACGAGTCGTCGCGCCGTAGCGAAGCGAAGGCGGACATCACTGCACTGGATCGACTTAATTCTGAGATCGTCGAGCGAATCAACGCATCTGGCCGCGCTTATTTAACGCAGACCAAATTGCGCGGCCGAACGGTGATGCGGATTGGTTTTGGCAACGTGCTCACGACCGAGGAACACATTCGGCGGGCGTGGGAATTGATTCAAGACACTGCCCACGAACTGCGGCGATGAATCAATGTCTCCATTTTCATTAACACGGGCTTCAGCCCCGGTGGCCTGCGGGCTCTCTTCAAAATGGGAAACCGTTTAAACGATTTTGGCCGGCTTGGCTGCAAGCACCGCGCTAAGCGATGTTAATAAGAGACCTGCCCGCCAACAGAAAATCACTTGGCGCAGGCGCGCGAATCCGTAAATTGCCCGCCCACCCATGATCAAAATTCTCCGCAAACATCGCAACTGGCTCATGATCGTGATCGCGGTCCTGGCCCTGCCGTTCTGTCTTTATTTCGTCAAAAGCGACACCAGCCTGATTCGCTCAGACACCTTTGCTCAATTATACGGCCGGAAAATTACTCACGTTGAAGCCCAGCGAGAGGCCAATCTCTATCAACTCGCGAGTGTCCTGGGCGCGTCGGCCCTGACCGATGTTCTTGCCCCTGGAAGCGGAGACTTTAGTCAGAAAGCGCCGTCCTTTGTTATCAACCTCACCATCTTGCGCCATGAAGCCGATCGATTGGGTATTGAGCCCGCTGAGTCGGAGATTGTTGATACCGTGAAAAAGTTTCCCGGCCTTCAAGGTTCTTCGGGATTCGATCCGGCCAAATACGATCAGGTTGAGCGAAACCTTCTTCCGTCGCTCGGATTTACTGACGAACAGCTGCGCGAGATCGCGCGCGACGAGCTTTGCCTGACAAAAATCAAGGACCTGGTGGGCTCTACCGTGTCCTTGCCCGAAAGCGAGGCCAAATCCAATTACGAGCAGGTTTACGGCAAAAACTTCGTCAGCGTCATCCGGATTAAAACCAGCGACCTCGCCAAGGACATCAAGGTCTCCGACGAGGACATCAAAAAATATTACGAGACGCACAAATCGGAACTAAAAACTGAGCCCAAACGAAAAGTGGAGTTTGTCCGGCTGACCCTTACCGACGAGCAAAAGAAGTTGAAAGACAAGGAACGGATCGACGCGCTTCAGAAATTGGCCGACCGGGCGAATGATGTTTCCCAGGCGTTGCTCGATAAAGGCGATTTCGATCAGGTCGCCGCGAAATTTCAACTGCCGGTTGAGACAACCGGAGAGTTCACGAATTCCGCGCCCGATCCGAAGTTGAAAGGGGATTCACAGCTCAATCAGGCGGCGTTAAAACTCACCCAGCAGGAGCCGACCAGTGATCCGATCCAGACCTCTGATGGTTTTGCGATTGTGCATTTGCTCAGCCTGACCGAAGCGAGGCCGCTCAGCCTCGAAGAGGCAAAACCAAAAATCGTCGACGCGATCAAGAACGAGCGCGCTCGCGAGATGGCGATGACGAACGGACGAAAAGCGGCTGACATATTGCGCAGTATGTTGAAAGCGGGTCAGCCGCTGCAGGCGGCTTTGCAGCAGGCCGGGGGTTTGAAAGCAGAAAAGATCGAGCCTTTTACTGTGGCCGATGATTTGGACGCAAAACCCGCCGATACCAAGAGCCAGTCGACCGATATGATGGTGATCAAAAATGTTGCCAGCCAGCTCCAGCCCGGTGAAGTCAGCGATTTTTCGCCCTGGATCGACGGCGGCATAATTGTGTTCCTGGAAAAACGGGAACCGCCGGATCCGGCGAAGTACCAGGAAACGAAAGCCAAGTTCGAAGAGCGTTATCTCAAGTCCGCGCGCGAATACGTGTTCAACGAATGGCTGCGCGACCGCCAGCGCGATGCCGGGCTGACCCGAGGCTAGACACGAATTTCGCGAATCATCACGAATTAACGGATCCCGTTTTCCGTCGCCAGTTCTTGTTGATATACTTCGTGAAAATCCGTGTGATTCGTGTCTGATGCCCACCCGCGACGAAATCTTTGATGATGCCAACGGCGATCTCGCGATCGGCGAGCTGGAAAGCGCCATCGGTAAATACCGTCGCTGTGTCGAGCTCGACCCCGGCTTTTTCGACGGCTGGCATGCGCTCGGAATGGCGTTGATGAAGATCGGACGCTTCGAGGAAGCGATCGAAGCGGGCAAACGAGCAGTGGAGCTAAATCCTAACGATCAAATTGGCTGGACCAGTCTCTCGCTGTTTTACAATCGGGCCGGCAACATCAAGGAAGCCGAAGCCGCCGGGACAAAGGCCAAGATCATTTCCTGGGGCGGAAGGATCGCGAAGGAATAATTGGTAGGGCGAGACTCCGTCGAGCCGAATCTAAAAATCCAAATCGTTCAGCGTTCCTTGATATGGCCAGTCGTCTGAGTCTTTGACTAATCCGGCCCGCACCGGATTTTCACGTACGTATTCCCATTTTTCGGTATAGTTTTCTTCGTTGCGCAAACGATGATGAAAACCGCGCGATTGAAATCTCGGAGCTTTGTTGTCGATGTGGCGTCGGAACTCACGCTTCCAATACGTGATCCAATGTTCAATTTCGTATTCTTCGTTTTGCGGCGAACAAAATAGATGAATGTGGTTCGGCATAATGAGGTAAAAGCCCACTAGCCACGCGTCCGCGCGTTTCCATGCAGTTGCTAAGGCGTTATGAACCACGGCATTGGCCAGTCCCGACTGTCATTTCGCGGTGCAGATAGTCAGAAAAGCAATTGTTGGCTGACCGAGAAATATGAAGACACCTTCGTCAGGATGATGGCGAACAGGGAACTTGCGCATGGGGGGATTGAGACAATTGGAACCAACGTTGATATCACTTGGAAAGCAGATTTGCCAGATTCGGCTCGACGGAGTCTCGCCCTACCACCTACCTCCGCCCTTTACCAAATGTTCACCCGTTTGTCCGCGGCGCGCACCATCGGCGAGCCGTCCGGAATGTTGAACGCTTTCTGAAACTCCGGCAGATCGGACAGCGGCCCGTTCACCCTGAAATGTCCCGGCGAATGCGGATCCACGTTCAATCGTAACTTCTGTTCTTCATCGCGAATTTTCGAACGCCAAATCCCGGCAAACGCCAGGAAGAAACGTTGCTCCGGTGTGAACCCATCGATTTTCTGATCACGCTGCTCCGGATGTTTCGCGAGCGCCTTTTGCAACGCCGCATACGCGAGTTTCACTCCGCCGATGTCCGCGATGTTTTCGCCTTGAGTCAGGGCGCCATTCACGTGCAATCCCGGCAACGGTTCGTATTCGTTGTATTGATCGACCACCGCCTGTGCACGTTTTTTGAATGCTTCCGCTGACTGCGGCGTCCACCAATCGGTCAAATTCCCGACCTTATCGTACTGCCGGCCCTGATCGTCAAAGCCGTGGGTCATTTCGTGGCCGATCACGCAGCCAATCCCGCCGTAATTCACGGCGTCGTCCGCGTTCGCGAAGAAGAATGGAGGCTGCAAAATGCCGGCCGGGAAAACGATCTCGTTCATTTTCGGGTTGTAATACGCGTTCACCGTCGGCGGCGTCATGCCCCATTCCGTGCGATCGACCGGTTTACCGATCTTGTTCAGCTCGCGTTTCGCTTCAAACGTTTCCGAGCGCAGCTCGTTCAACACGAACGGACCACGGTTGATCATCAAGGTTGAATAATCCCGCCACTTTTCCGGGTAACCGACCTTCACCTGAAACGCGGCCAGCTTTTCGAGCGCTTTTTGCTTGGTGGGCTCGTCCATCCATTCGAGCGACTTGATCCGATCGGCCAGGGCTTCCTTCAAATTATTGATCAATTCGAGCGCGCGGGCCTTTGCCTGGGGCGGAAAATAGTCAGCCACATAAAGTTTGCCGAGCGCTTCGCCGATTTCGCCGTCCTCGGATGTAATTACCCGTTTCCAGCGCGGTTTGATTTGCTGGGTGCCGCGCAAGGTCTTTTCCTTGAAATTAAAATTCTCGTTCACGAAATCGTTGGACAGGGCCGAGGCGGCCGCGTCAATCAGGTGCCAGCGCAGATAGGCTTTCCAATCGTCAATCGATGTTGAAGTAAACGCCGTATTCATCGCCTTGAAGAAATCGGGCTGGTGCACATCGATGTCCCCCGGGTTCGTTAGGCCGATCCCGGCGAAATAATCGCCCCATTTCCAGTCCGGTGTGATTTGCTGGAATTGGTCCTTCGTCATTTTGTTGTAGTTCTTTTGCGGGTCGCGCAATTCCACCCGGGTGCGCGAGGCCTGGGCGAGCGACGTTTCCAATGTCATGATTTTCTTCGCATCCTCGCCTGTTTTCGCCGCCGGCTCGCCCAAC